>JALNYY010000006.1 GCA_023229605.1 Methylobacter sp. | reverse complement strand
CATAAGCGCCATCATGTCTACCCCGCAGGTAGACTTAGGAACGGCGAGCGTCAACGCCAACCTGAATATCGGCCTGGGCCGGGATCGCTGGGTATTATTCGCCATGGGGCCAAAACTGGGGCCTGCGGTTTTATTTTGGGGCGTGCTGATTGTTATTTTTATAGTGTCGCTGGGCTTGGGGAAAATCCGGCTGACGCCGTTAACTAACCGGCAATGGTTTTTACTATTAGTGGGGCTTAGCCAGATACCACTTGAATCGGCAGGCGTTGTTATTGCATGGTTAATGCTGCTGGGTTGGCGCAAGACGCAACAGGCTTCCGGCCTTCGCTATTTCAATGCGCTGCAAGTTGTTATCGGCGTCTTAACCCTGGTATCGCTGGGCCTGCTGTTTTTCGCTGTAGAACAAGGCTTGCTGAGTTCGCCCGATATGCAGATCATCGGCAACCAGTCCTCGGCGTTCAACTTGAACTGGTATCAGGATAGAAGTCCATCGACCTTGCCGGTAGCGACGCTGATCTCGGTGCCGCTAATGGTCTATCGGTTATTGATGCTGGCCTGGTCGCTATGGCTGGCGCTGTCATTGCTCAACTGGATTAAATGGGGCTGGGAGTGTTTTTCCAGCAACGGGCTTTGGCATAAAACCGTAAAGAAACAGAAAGCCGTAGCCGTCGAGCAGGAAGACAAGTGGATAGCGGATGAGCCTAAAGATAAAGATTAATAAGGCCAGCTCTTCGCCAAATGCCATTAATTTAAAAAACCGCGTCCCCGGCATTCCTTGCCGGGATGACGCGTTATTTGGATACCTACAATTTCTAATTCACTACCGTCGAGATGAGGGCTTTCTAAAAGACCGTACAGAATAGCCAATCTCTTAATCCCCCAAAACTATGTCAACCTTCCGCTTCCAGCAATTTTCAGTCCTGCAACAACACTCGGGCATGAAAATATGCACCGATGCCGTTTTGTTCGGCGCTATGGCCCCGGTCAACCTGGGAGACCGAGTGCTGGACATCGGCGCCGGCACCGGAGTGCTTGCGCTGATGGCAACCCAGCTGGGCGCGGCGAAAGTAACCGCCGTGGAGTTAACCCAAGAGGCTTATCAAGAAGCCGACATCAACTTCAAAAACAGCCCCTGGGCAACCCAGCTTGAAGCCGTGCATCAGGATATTCAAAGCTTTGCCTTAACCGCCGACCAACAATACGACCTGATCATCAGCAACCCGCCGTTTTTTGAGAATCACAGCAAGACCGCCGAGGCCCTCAGAAATGCCGCCCGGCACACCGATCGACTGCCGTTTACCGATTTGATCGGCATTGTAGGGAACTTATTATCTCCCCGAGGCTTGTTTTACCTGCTGATTCCCGCTCATGCGGTAGCAAAGTTTTCCGCACTAGCCTTAGCGGCGGGATTTTATTTGACCCATCAAACCGATTTTCGCGGCTATGCGCATAACGAAGCCAAAGTGTCGGCGCTGACTTTCAGCCGCACAACGGCTGCGTTTACAACAAGGTTGTTGACGATCTATGAATCCAGCGGCGTTTACAGCCAGGACAGCGAGGCTTATCTAACGGGTTTTCTGCTGCGGTTTGCCAAACAGCCGGGTTGACGCTACCGGTTATTTCCAAACCGGATGAATGCCGCGGTCATGGGGAAACCGCTTAATGTATTGCACTACCCGCGGATAATTCGCCAAATTGCGACCGCTGCCGTGAGGCAACGCATGGTGCCAGAGCACAAAATCCCCGGCTGAGCCTGTGACCGGCACCGGCCCCAAACTTTCCAAATCCTGTTCTCGAGGGTCTTGCGCCGGATCGAGCTCCCCGAGCCATTGCTCTATGCGGCGATGAAACCCCGGCACACAGCGGAAAGCGCCCTGTTCGGCGCTGGTATCGCTCAAATACAACAGCCCCTGAACGCCGAAGGGCATCGGCAACGCAAGACTGACATCCCAGTGCAATCGGCTGGGACCGGACATATCGATGCCGCCGCGCTCCGGCCGGTTCAAACTGGCGCGGTCCACGGAGGTCCACAAATCACCGGTTCCCCAAACCTGCTCGAATGCCTTGCGGATACGCGGTGCGGCGCGGTTTTTGTCCAGGGCTTGATGCCGAAAAATCGGCACCCAAAACGAATGCGTTCCACCGTACCAGCTATCGGGGTTTTTCCGGTCCATACCGAGAAAATCCCAAATCGCCAATTCGGCTTCTCGGCAATCCTCCGCTGAAACCGCATTGCGCAGCACCACATAGCCGTTTTCCTGCCAAAACGCCAAATCAGCCGCCGACAAGACCGGGGCCTGTATGTCTTCCCCCTCAATCGGATAGCTGCGATGCGGCTGTTCCAGATAGCATCCGACCATTTTATTGAGCCGCTCCACCAGCGAGCGGTCCGGGACGCCGCCGAGCTTTTGCACGATCCATTGCTCGAATGCGGCATAGGCCGGGCGCTGTTGAAACAGATATTCCGCCGGCTCGACGATACCCAATCCCAAGCCTTGCATCAGGGTAAAATCCAATCCGTATTCGTCTCGCACGCTTTGCTGATCGAGCCGTCCCTCGACCTCCAGCAATCGTTTCGCCCAATAGCGCCGCAAGTGCAGCACACCCAACTCGCCTGCCTCCATCGAAGAAATTCCGGGCTCAAGTTTTTCGATCACAGCTTCTCCGTCTCAGATAGTCATGAGAGTTTTTACAGCGGTTGGGGCATTATAAAGCCAAAGCAACATCTGAATAAACCTGGGAGGCATGGGCAGGCGCTTGTGATTCGATTCCAAGATCGTTTGGGGAGGACCGGCGCATAGGAAAGGGCGAAAAGCCGCGTCTCAGGGCTTTTTACGATCATTCAATGAGGGGTTGGGAGAGCACCGCGAACCCACCGCAGTCGGGAAGATGGGTTCGGCTACCCGCTTCTACCCACCCCCTCTCGCTCTTAACCAAACACATCCCTGTGTAAGGTTTATTGCAGTTTTTAGATGTTAACCCGATCAGTTAACAACGCGATGTCCGCGGTTTCTCATGCAGTTGGAATAAGACCTTTTGTATTCACCTTCCGCTTCAAGACCTTGTTTAGCGCCGCCGCCGATACCGCCTGCCGCCGCACCTATCGCCGCACCTGCTCCGGGATTTCCAGTAACTGCGCCTATAGCCGCACCGCCGGCAGCTCCAAGTAAACCGCCTACGCCTACACCGATAGCTGATTCCTTTGCGGTTCCGCCTGACGCATGACTTGCAAGCTCTTTACATTCAGCCATATCCTGGCTGATTCGGCCGGCATTAGGGTCATTATAGGTATCGACGGTTGGCGTCCATCCGGTTTGACTGGCGCAAGCCGAAAGTAAAAGACCGCCTGCGAAAACGAAACTGGTTGTTAATTTTTTCATATTGATTACCTCTGGTTGAATTGTTTCTTTCAGGATAGCTCATTGTTCATGAATAAAATATGAACGTTTCCCCACTATTGTACTTAAAAAATCAGTTGGCGCTGTAGATATGTTTGCAGTATGGAGGATTCAATACTCCCAATCAATAAGTAGCATCACTGACCTGGTGAACCCCCTGATAACTTGCACCGGAAGTCTAAACCTTTTTCAGGATTACAGCTCCCTTAAAACCTGTAACGGCGATTTATTAACCACATTCCTTACGCCCCAACAGCCCGCCAAACCCACGAATAACGCGCCGGTTAGCGGCACTATGCCCCATAAATAAAAACTGGCGCGATACTCCATATGCATGACCTGGGTGTATAAAACGTAAATCATGGCTTCCGAGATGATCACCGCCAGCAGGCCGGAAATCAGCCCGAGCAGGCTAAACTCGATGATGTGGGTTTTCCTTAAAAACGCCCGATTAGCGCCCAATGTTCTCATTAACGCGCCTTCATGGATGCGGCTGTCCAAGCTTGCATAAACGGCTGCAAACAACACCGTAAATCCAGCCATTAGCGCAAAATACAACAGGTAGTTTATGGCCTGGGTCAGCTGAGCCAGTATGGTTTTAAATTGCTGCAAGATTAAATCGACTTCCAGGACGGTGGTGCTGGGGTATTTTTTGACCAGCGCGTTTAAAACATCTTTCCGGCTTTCGGGCAAGTAAAAGCTGGTCAGAAACGTACTGGGGAACTCGTCCAGCGTGCCGGGCGAAAAAATCATATAAAAGTTCGGCTTCATGGTATCCCAGCGAAGTTCCCTGATGCCGGCAACGGTCGCGGTAAACTGCCGGCTGCCAACGGTAAAAGTTAACAGGTCGCCCAACTTTATTTTCAGGCTGTCGGCCAATTTCTGTTCGACGGAAACCAAACCGGTTTGCGCATCTTTCCACCAGCTTCCGGCGGTGATGTTATTGTCCTCAGGCAGGTCTTTGCTCCAGGTAAGGCTTAATTCCCGATGGGTCGCGCTTTCGCCTTGCGAGTCCTTGCTGACGATTTGCTGCACCGGCGTGTTGTTGATCGCCACCAATCGGCCTCTGACCACCGGATAAAACCGGCTGCCGTTGATTTGTTGCTGTTGCAGGTCCTGTTGAAACCCCGGCTGTTGATCGGGAAAAATATTCAGCGCGAAATGGTTAGGCGCATTATCGGGCAGCTGTTTTTGCCAGTTATCGATTAAATCGGTACGCACGGTAAAACTGAGCACCATCGCCACCAGCGTGAGGCTGAAAGCCAGCATTTGACCGACGCTGCTCCGGCTGTTCTTTAACAAACCCTGCAAGCCGAAGCGCCAGGTCAGGCCAAGATGCGGCAACAGTCTCCGGCTAAACCTCAGCAAGCCATAAACCAGCAAACCGAACAGCAGCAAGGAACTCAAGCCGACGCCGATAATGGTCGCGGTCAGGCTCAGATCATCGGTATAACGCCAGATCAATACGCCGACAATACCGATCGACAAGCCGTAAACCAGCCATGCGCTGCTGGGCAAAGGCTCCAGTTCGCGGCGCAGCACCCGTAAAGGCGAAACTTTTTTAAGGCGCAATAACGGCGGCAGCGCGAAACCCAGCAGAATCGCCATGCCGATGATAAATCCGAAAAAAACCGCCAACAAGCTTGGGTTGGCGACTTGCTGGGGCAATAATGATCTTAATAAACGGAACAACGCTTCTTGAGCAAACCAGCCCAGCAGGCAACCTATGGCGCTGGCTACTAAACCCAAAACCACAAACTGGCTGCCGTATAGCCAGAGGATTTCGTTCTGTTTGCAGCCCAGACAACGCAAAATCGCGGTGGCGTTAAAGTGCCGTTCGGTATAGCGCCGCGTCGCCATTGCAATCGCTACGCCGGAAATCAAGATGACGACAATGCTGGACAAGCCCAGATAGCGTTCAGCGCGTTCCAGCGCCGAGCCCAGCTCCGGGCGGTCGTCATGGATGTCCATGACGCGCTGGGACGGATTCAGCTGCGGCTTGATCCAGCGATTGAACTCGGTTAAGGTTTTGCTGTCGCCGCTGAACTGGAAGAAATAATGCACATGGCTGCCCGGCTGCAAAATGCCGGTCGCCTGCAAATCGGCTGCATTCATCATCACGCGCGGTGAGAAGCTGTACAAATCGCCGCGTTTGTCGGGTTCGTAAGTAATGACGTTGCTGACGGTCAGTTTTTTTTCGCCGACAGTTAACATGTCGCCCAAGTTAAGTTTAAGCGCGGACAGGATGCGGTTTTCAACCCAGGCGGTTCCGGGTTTCGGACCTGTGTGTTCGATAGTTTCAGCCGGCGCCGCACCTGTTCCCGACTGGCTTGCGGCATTCACACCATCCCTGGCGATCGCCGCGCCAGTTGTTTTTAAAAAACCACGCAACGGATAAGCGGAACTGACCGCCTTAATACCAGCCAGCAATAGCTCGTCATGCTCGATCAGCACGCTGGAAAATTCAAGCGTTTGCGCTTGAGCGAGATTGAGCTGCGTTGCCTTGGACAGCCATTCGGCAGGAATCGTGCTCGGACTTGCAATCACTAGATCGGCCGCCAGAAATTCCGCCGCCTGGGTGGTCATGGTGCGTTGCAGGCGGTCAGCAAACAGCGATACGGCGGTCGAGCTGGTGACCGCAATGATCAAAGCGAGTATCAGTATGGTCAATTCGCCGGAACGGCTGTCGCGCCATAGCAGCCGCAATGCCAAATTAAAACGTGTCATAAGTGCATCCATAAGATTAAGGCATTATGCCGGTTTTATAATAGAACACGGATTAGACGGGATTTTTCAAAGCCGCGGCCAAATTTTCTATACGCTTTTAAATCAGCGTTTATCAGTCTAATCCGTGTCATCTGTGTTCCATTTTTCTATACGATGAATAATTACTTAGTAGTCGCTATGCGTCCGGCATCCAGTTTAATAATGCGCCGGCAATGAGCGGCCAGCGCCTGGTCATGCGTCACCAGAATTAACGTGGTGTTGTTTTCCTGATTAAGCTCGAACAGCAAGTCGATAATATGCGCGCCGGTTTTGCTGTCCAGATTGCCGGTCGGCTCGTCGGCAAACAAAATGGCGGGCCGGGTGACAAACGCTCTGGCCAGAGCCACGCGCTGCTGTTCGCCGCCGGAAAGTTTTTGTGGCGTATGCGATAGACGGTGCGACAGGCCGACCCTGTCCAATAATGCAGCGGCTGAGGCTTTGGCGTTTTTGTCGCCGCTTAATTCCAGGGGCAGCATCACGTTTTCCAGCGCGGTCAATCCTTGCAGCAATTGGAAGGACTGGAACACAAAACCTATCAGCTCGTTGCGCATCGCCGCCCTGCCGTCTTCGTCCATCGCAGTCAATAATTTCCCATTCAGGCTGATAGTCCCGGAAGTCGGCGTATCCAACCCGGCCAGCAGGCTAATCAAGGTCGATTTGCCCGAACCGGACTCGCCGACGATCGCAATACTCTCACCGGATTTGATTATCAAATCTATGGATGACAAGATATGCAATATTCCATCGGACGTGGTAACCGATTTACCCAGGTTTTCCGTTACTATATCGCCAGGGATGGTGTGTATGCCGCAATCCTGTCGGGAACAGGGGCGGCGAATGTTGTTCAATGATTGAGTTTGCATAATGACCAGATTCTTATTTGCCGTGATAATTTCGTTAATGTCGATGACCGCTACGGCCAAATCCATTGTCGTATTGGGGGATAGTATCAGCGCTGGTTACGGAATTGAAGTCTCAGAAGGCTGGGTGGCGTTATTGCAGAAAAAACTGGGGCAAAAAGGCACTGACCATAGCATCCATAATGAAAGCATCAGCGGAGACACCACCGCCGGCGGCTTGGCCCGCATAGCTCCGGCCTTAGCCCTACACAAACCGGCTGTCGTCATCGTTGAACTGGGCGCTAATGACGGCTTGCGCGGCTTGCCGCCGGCGTTGATAAAAAGCAATCTTGCCGGGATTATCCATCGCGCCCGGCAAGCCGGCGCCAAGGTGTTGTTGCTGAGCATGAAAATTCCGCCCAATTACGGCAAGCGCTATATAGACCTTTTCTACAATATTTACCCGCAGTTGGCTACGGAACTGGGCGTCCCGTATGTGCCTTTCATTATGGAAGATGTCGCCCTGACCAAGGATATGATGCAACCGGACGGCCTGCATCCGAATGCCAAAGGACAGCCGGTCATCGCAGATAAAGTATGGCCGCAGCTGCTGCCTCTATTAAAATAATAAAACTTCAACGAGAAGAGAACCCTAGATGAAAACATTAACACTTGAAAAAGCCAACATCATTATCAATACAGCAACCAACAAAGCCCGCAAATTGAACATGGCGCCGATTACCGTGGTGGTTTTGGATGCTTCAGGGCATTTAAAAGCCATGCAGCGGGAAGACGGCGCGACCATGATCCGGCAGCAAATTGCCACCGCAAAAGCCTGGGGCGCAGTCAGCATGGGCATATCATCGCGCAGTCTGGCCAGCGTGGCGGAAGAGCGGCCCGGTTTTATGAATGCGCTGATAAACATGGCGGATGGGCAAATAATGCCGGTTCCGGGCGGGGTCCTGATTCGCGACACCAGAAACAATGTCATCGGCGCGGTGGGCATCAGCGGCGACATTTCCGACCAGGACGAGCGTTGCGCGATTGCCGGCATTGAAGCGGTGGGATTTATTGCGGGGATTTGAGCCCCCTCTATAGGGCGTGCCGTGCGCGCCCTACGACTGAAAATTTAACCAAAGAACGGAAAGACTATGTGCTGGAGTGGGGAAGCATCAACTGTATTAGCGACTATCGGATTATCAAGCACCGCTTATTTTTTTTATAAAAAAGAGCCTGCCCCGCTTTGTTACGCCCTGGGCTTCTTTTCGTTGATGGAGGCATTGCAGGCCTACACCTATACGGTGATTGACGATTGCGCCAATCCCGGCAATCAGGTGGCGACCTTGCTGGGCTATATCCATATCGCTTTCCAGCCGTTTTTTATTAACGCGGTATCGATGTATTTCATCCCCGAAAAAGTCAGAGACAAGATTTCCTCATCGGTCTATTTCATCTGCCTGGTGACTACGGTCTGCCTGTTGATACGCCTGTACCCGTTCGAATGGGCGCCGTTCTGCTACGAGGTTAAAACCCGGTTTATCCTGTTCAGCCAATATGCCGAATCGTTCAATGTGCCGTTTTGCGGCAGGCGGATCTGCTCTACGTCCGGCGACTGGCATATTGCCTGGGAGATCCCGGCTACCGCAAATCTTATGCTGTTCAATATGTATGTTGTCGCGGCATTTGCAATGCCTATTTTCTACGGCTCCTGGAAAATGACCGCCTATCACATTGTTACCGGCCCGTTTCTGGCTTGGCTGACCACCAGCAACCCCAACGAGTGGGCGGCGGTCTGGTGTTTGTATTCGATTGGTTTATTGCTGCTGGTCAAAACGCCGATACGCAATTATCTGCATGTGCGCAGCTGGTTTTGGTGGAAATATCTGAAAGTCTGAAAATAGATATTCCGGCGGGCGCCTTATAGACGGTAGCAAAAAAGTTGTGTTCTGCCCCGGTCTTCAAGCTGTACCACCGATTCCGGCTGCCAATCCGGTACCGGAAAGGATGAAGAAATAAACAAACTGCCGGAACGCATTTCACGTTCGACCTTTTCGCCCAGTTCCGCCATGACCGCCGGGGAAAGAAAAGCGAACACCACATCGTAGCGGGCAAGATCGCAGTCCCATAAGCTGGCGCGTTTTACGCTTGCATTCGGCAGCTTGCGGCAACGCCAAGCGGTGACCAGCCACGGCAGCGGCGCACGTTCCCACGCATCGACCTTCACGGCCGGCTGCTGCGCCAGCGGCGCCGCCACCGAACCGACTCCCGCGCCGAGGTCGGCGAACACGTTGGCATGTTCCCGTTCGACAATCGCCGCCACCGCATCCGCTACGGCGTTCGAGGACAAAAACAGCGGCACATCGCCCTTGACCGTACCCCAGAATACCAGAGCCAGCAGCAGCACGGCCACAAGATACAACCAGGACGGCAGTTGCAAGGTGAGCATGGCTATCGCCATAGGCAGGAACAGCAAATGGATCGGGAGCCACCAGTACGGTTGGCGTAAAACGCCGGACCACAACGTAGCGCCAGCGCCTTGTGCCAGCGCCAATCGCCATGAGCCGTGAAACAACGCCGGCGACATCCAGGCCAGAATGAGTGCAAGCGCCAAGCCCAGCGCCTGCGCGGCGAGCGCCTTGAATAATGTTGTCAGGCCTGCCGTTCCGGCATTATGGCTTCGGGGAAGCCGGTTTGGTTGCGGGAACATCAGGCACCGGCACAGGAACCGGAGCGGAAGACGGAGCCACGATTTTGGATACGACGTCTTTAGCGGCCTGCTCCTCCAGGGCTTTTTGCCGGTTGCCTTCGCCAAACAGCGTGGCGGAAACCATGAACAGGACGGTCGATATAACCAGGACTAAAAACCTGTCCGGCTTTTTCAGAAAGAATAGAGGCCATTTAGGCTTAATCATTCCGACAATAAAAAAAAGCAGGGTCCAGATCCCTGTGTGAAAAGCGGCGGTTATCAACATTATAATTACCCGTTAACTTACATTTAGATGGATTTAGATTATTATTAGCCGGGCAGTCGCGAATCTATACACGCAATGCGACACTGCCCGCTGTTATTTTAACGGTTTTACTTTAATTGTTGGCATTGCTTTTTTCAACCGTCCAACAAAGCAGGATTTATACGCAGTTTAAATCGGTTAAAAATTGACACATCCCGTGTCAAAAAATCAGGAGGTTCTATGGGTGGTTTTGTTTTAGCATTATTGATTTTCGCTGTCTTGATCGTGTTTATGAGCGTCAAGTCGGTTCCCCAGGGCATGGAATACACGGTCGAGCGTTTCGGCAAATATACCAATACGCTGACGCCGGGCTTGAATATTATCGTACCGGTTATCGACCGCATCGGCAAAAAGATGGTGATGATGGAACAGGTGATGGACGTGCCGTCGCAGGAAGTGATCACCAAAGACAATGCGATGGTCACCGTGGACGGAGTGATTTTCTATCAGGTTATGGATGCCGCCAAAGCCGCTTATGAAGTCAGCCAGCTGGGCTGGGCGATTCTGAACCTGGTGATGACCAATATCCGTACCGTCATGGGCTCAATGGACCTGGACGAATTGTTGTCGCGCCGTGATGACATCAATGCAAGGCTGCTGTCCGTTGTCGACGATGCGACCACGCCATGGGGCATCAAAGTCACCCGTATTGAAATAAAGGACATCGCCCCGCCCAAAGATCTGGTCGAAGCCATGGGCAGGCAAATGAAGGCCGAGCGCTTGAAACGCGCCTCCATACTTGAAGCCGAAGGTTTAAGGCAGTCCGAGATTTTACGCGCGGAAGGCGCGCAACAGGCGGCCATCCTGGAAGCGGAAGGCCGCAAAGAAGCGTCTTACCGCGATGCCGATGCCCGCGAGCGTCTAGCGCAAGCCGAAGCCAGAGCGACATTAATGGTATCGGAAGCCATCGGCAAAGGCGATGTCCAGGCCATTAACTATTTTGTCGCGCAAAAATATATCGAGGCGTTGAAAGAAATTGGCGTCTCAGGCAACAGCAAACTGGTTTTCATGCCGCTCGACTCATCAAGCGTGATTGGAGCTTTAGGCGGTATTACCGAACTGGCCAAAGAAGCCATGACCAAGAAAAGCTGACATGACTGAACTGGTGCTTGTTTTTTGGAACTGGTGGGTATTGGCGCTCGTTTTGTTAGTGGTGGAACTTCTGGCCCCCGGCTTTTTCTTCCTGTGGATGGCCGCTTCAGGCTTTGTAACCGGATGCCTGTTATTGCTGATGCCTGCAATGGACCTGGAGTTACAGGTGCTTGTTTTTTCGGTACTGTCTGTTGCCGCGATCACCGCATGGAAACTTTACGGCAAAAAACATCCGATAGCCACAGACCATCCCTTGCTGAATAAACGCGGAGCTCAATACATCGGCAGAATCTTTAGCCTGTACAAACCGATAGAAAACGGCGAGGGAAAAATAAAAGTGGACGATTCGATCTGGAAAGTTCATGGGGAAGATTGCGATATAAATACCAAGGTAAAAGTCATCGCGATTCGCGGCACGGTGTTTGATGTGGAAAAGGCCAAGTAGCGGCGGACGACGGCTTACCCTGATCGCAATAAGGCCCGCTCCTTAACCATTCCGTTCGTGTTGAGCCCTTCGGCTACGCTCAGGAGAGCCTTGCGGAGCATGAACGGCTTTTACACGCCATCCGTTTGCCGGGCATTCCAAAATCCCGCGCCCCCATTCGACAGACTCCGGACGAACGGAATGTCGGAATGCTCAACTGCGGTTTTTAGGATGAACGGCGCAACCGCCCCATATACAGATAAACCACCGGCGTGGTGTACAAGGTTAACAGCTGGCTGAACAGCAAGCCGCCGACGATCGCAATCCCCAGCGGCTGCCGCAATTCGGAACCGATTCCGGTTCCCAGCGCCAGCGGCAAAGCGCCCAGCATCGCCGCCATCGTGGTCATCATAATCGGCCTAAAACGCCTCAGACAGGCCTGGAATATCGCCTGTTCGGGGCTTAAACGCTCTCTGCGCTCAACATCCAGCGCAAAGTCAATCATCATGATCGCGTTCTTTTTGACGATCCCGATCAGCAGTATGACGCCGATAAAGGCAATCACGCTGAGCTCGGTGTCGCATACCATTAACGCCAGTAACGCGCCTATGCCTGCCGACGGCAGCGTGGAAATGATAGTAATGGGGTGGATATAACTCTCGTACAGCATGCCAAGAACGATGTAAACCGCCAATAAGGCTGCGCCGATCAGGATCGGCTGATTGCTTAACGAAGCTTGAAAGGCCCGAGCCGTGCCTTGAAACTTACCGACGATGCCGGCCGGCATGCCGATTTCCAGCGAGGCCTGGTTAATCGCATTCACCGCATCGCCGAGCGACATGCCCTGCACCATGTTAAAAGACAACGTGACGGACGGAAACGCCCCGGAATGCGCCACTTGCAGCGCCGCAATAGACGGCTCGTAATGACTGAAAGCGCTCAAAGGAATCTGTTTGCCGTTGGCCGATTTGACGTAGATAGACTTCAAGCCGTCCGGGTTTTCCCGCAACGCGGGGGCCACTTCCATCACCACATGATACTGGTTTAAAGCCGTGTACAAGGTCGAAACCTGGCGCTGCCCGAAAGCATCGTAGAGGCTGTCGTCGATCATTTGCATCGAAACGCCCAGACGCGCCGCGCTGTCGCGGTCTATCGCCAGTCTTACGTCAACCGCCCTGTCCTGCTGGTCGCTGTTGACATCGGCCAGCCCCGGCACGGTGCGCAACTTCTTGACCAGCAGCGGCGCCCATTCGCTGAGTTCATCGATATTGTCGCCCTGCAGCATGTACTGGTATTCGGCCGGACTTGGCCGGCCCCCGATTCTCAGATCCTGGGCGGCGCGCAGGTACACCGACCCGCCGGCAATATTGCCCAGCTTGCCGCGCAGCCGGCCGATAACGCCTTCGACGCCTATTTTGCGCTCCTCCAGCGGCTTCAAACTCAGAAACAAACGGCCCGAGTTGGACGAACCGCCGCCGGTAAACGCCACCGCCTTATCCACTGCCGGGTCTTCCCTGATCTTGTTAATAATCTGCGTCATCAACTTGTTCATCGCCTGAGACGAGGTGCGCTGATCGGCGAGTATCTGGCCGGTAATACGCCCGGTATCCTGCTGCGGAAAAAAACCCTTATGCACAGCACCGTATAGATAAACGGTTAATGCTACCGTCGCCAGCGTGACCGTCAGCATCAGGCGTTGATGGCGCAACACCCATAACAGCGAGACCCGGTAAGCCTCGGTCACGCCGTTAAATACCCGGTCGGATAGCCGATACAACCGGCCATGCCTGACACCGCCCTCCGGTTTCAGCAGATAGGCGCACATCATCGGCGTGGTCGTCAGCGAAACCACCAGAGAAATGGCTATCGCAATGCTCAGCGTCACCGCGAACTCGTTAAAAAGCCGGCCGACAATGCCGCCCATCATCAATATCGGGATAAACACCGCAATCAGCGACAGGCTGATCGACAGCACGGTAAAACCGATTTCCTTGGCGCCCTTGATTGCCGCGGCCTTGGGCGGCATGCCGCTTTCGATGTGGCGGCTGATGTTCTCGACCACCACAATCGCGTCATCTACCACAAAGCCGATGGCCACCGTCAGCGCCATCATCGACAGGTTGTCGACGCTGTAATCCAAAAGATACATCACCGCAAACGTACCCAACAACGACACCGGGATCGCCACCAAGGGGATCAGCGTAATGCGAATGCTGCGCAGGAACACGAAAACCACCAGCACCACCAGCAAAATCGAAATCAGCATCGTGACCTGCACATCATGAATCGAGGCGCGAATCGTCGTGGTTCTGTTCATCGTGACGTCCAGATTGATGGCCGGCGAAATGGCGGCCCGCAAGCTGGGCATTAACTGGATGACGTTATCAACGGTCTCGATAACATTAGCGCCGATTTGCCGGTAAACGACCAGGATGATCGCCGGTTTGCCTTGCGCCAGGCCGCTCTCGCGCAGATTTTCGGTGGAGTCGCTGACCGAGGCGACATCGGACAACCGGATCGCCCCGGAACCATTGAAACCGACAATCAACGACCGGTAGTCGGCCGCTTTCAGCAACTGATCGCTGGCCGCCAGGCTTATCGAGCGTTCGGCATTGCTCAGCTCGCCTTTGGGACGATTGGCGTTGGCGTTCTCCAACACGCTGCGGATGTCTTCCAGCCCCAGACCGAAGTTATTCAGCAAGCCCGGTTCCACCGACACCCGCACCGCCGGCAAGGAACCGCCGCCGACAGTCACCTGCCCGACGCCGGGAATCTGCGCCAGTTTTTGCTGAACTATCGAGGCGGCCAGATCGTAGACATGTGCCGCATCATAGGTTTCCGAAGTCATCGACAGGATCATGATCGGCGAGTCGGACGGATTAATCTTGCGATAGGACGGATTGCCGGGCAAATTGGCCGGCAAATCGCCGCGAGCCGCATTAATGGCGGCCTGAACGTCACGCGCCGCCGCATCGATATTCCTGTCCAAATCAAACTGCAGCACCACCTCGGTCGAGCCCAGACCGCTCAGCGAGGTCATCTCGGTGATGCCTGCGATACGGCCCAGCTGGCGTTCCAGCGGCGTAGCCACGGCCGACGCCATCACTTCCGGGCTTGCCCCCGGCAAGCGGGCCTGCACCGAAATGGTCGGAAAATCGATCATCGGCAACGGCGAAACCGGCAAAAAACCGTAAGCCAACGCGCCCAACAGCGCCAGCGCCAGGGTCAGCAATGCGGTGCCGACCGGACGCTCGATAAAGATTTTGGAGATATTCATGTGGGCCTGGCCGATTGCCCGCTACGCCCGCCCAACAGCGCCGCCAAACGGTGGAAGCCGAGATAAATGACCGGCGTGGTGTACAAGGTCAGCAACTGGCTGAACAACAGGCCGCCGATGATCGCGATGCCTAACGGGTGTCTTAGCTCATGGCCGCTGCCGCCGCCCAGCGCCAGCGGAATACCGGCCAGCATCGCCGCGAGCGTGGTCATCAGGATCGGCCGAAAGCGCAGCAGACAGGCCTGGGTAATCGCCTCGCTTGCCGGCAAACCCTCCTTGCGTTCCGCTTCGATCGCAAAATCAATCATCATGATCGCGTTCTTTGCGACGATGCCGATCAATAATACGATGCCGATCAGGCCGATCACATCCAACGGATTGCCGGACAGCGACAGGGCCAACAGCGCGCCGACCGCGGCCGACGGCAGCGTCGACAGAATGGTGATCGGGTGGATGAAACTTTCATAGAGCACGCCGAGCACGATATACAGCGTCACTATCGCCGCCAGCAATAAAAACGGTTCGTTTTTCAGCGAGGCCTGGAAGGCTTTCGCCGTGCCCTGGAATCGGCCTTGAACGCTGTCCGGCAAACCCAGCTGCTGCTTGACGTTTTCAATCTGCGTGACCGCATCGCCCAGCGATGCGCCGGGGGCCAGATTAAACGACACCGTGGCTACCGGGAACTGGCCTTGATGCTGGATCGCCAGCGGCGTGACGGCATGTTCGATGCGGGTGAACGCCGATAACGGCACCGCGTTGCCATTCGCCCCGCGCAGGTAAATGTCCTTCAGGTTGATCGATCCAGCCTGAAACGACGGCATCACTTCAAGCACCACGCGGTATTGATTGGTTTGCGTAAACAACGTGGCAATCTGCCGCTGGCCGAACGCGTCGTAAAGCGTATCGTCTATCATTTTCGGCGTAACGCCCAGCCGCGAGGCGGTGTCGCGATCTATCTGCAGATAGTCCTGCAAGCCGTTGTCTTGTTGATCCATCGCCACATCCCGCAGCAGATCGAGCTCCTGCAGCCGCTTGACGAACAACGGCGCCCAATGGCTCAATTCCTTGCTGTCCGGGGTCTCCAGGCTGTATTGGTATTGGGTCCGGCTGACGCGGTCTTCGACCGTCAAATCCTGCACCGGCTGCAAATACAGGGTAATGCCCTCCACCTGGGCCAGCTCCGGCTGCAGGCGGCGGATAACGTCCCCGGCCGAGACCTGCCGCCGCTCCAGCGGCTTCAGGTTGATCTGGATGCGCCCGCTGTTCAGCGTGGTGTTGACCGCGTCGACGCCGATAAACGAAGACAGGCTTTCGACCGCCGGATCGGCCAATATCACCTGGGCCAAAGCCTGCTGGCGCTGGGCCATGGCCGGAAAGGAAATCGCCTGGCCGGCCTCGGAAATGCCCAGAATCATACCGGTATCCTGCACCGGAAAAAAACCTTTGGGAATCGTCACAAACAATACGCCGGTCAGCAGCAGCGTGCTCAGCGCGACGGCGATAGTCAGCGCCTGATTGCGGAATACCAGCGGCAGCGTCCTGCCGTAAGCATCGACCACCGATTGAAACATCCGCTCGGAAAGCTGAAATAAACGGCCATGTTGTTCGGGCGAGTCATGATGCAGCAGCTTGGCGCACATCATCGGCGTCAGCGTCAACGACACCAGCGCCGAGACCAGTATGGTCACGCTCAGCGTCATTGCGAATTCGCGGAACAGGCGGCCGACAATATCGCCCATGAACAGCAGCGGAATCAACACCGCAATCAGCGAAACGGTCAGCGACAAAATGGTAAAGCCGATCTGCTTGGAGCCTTTCAGCGCCGCCGTCAGCGGCGAGTCGCCCTGCTCGATATAGCGGATGATGTTTTCGATCATCACAATCGCGTCGTCGACCACAAAACCGGTGGCGATGGTCAGCGCCATCAGCGTCAGGTTGTTCAGGCTGAAGCCCAACGCATACATGACCGCCAGCGTTCCGATCAGCGACAGCGGCACCGCCAGGCTGGCGATCAGGGTCGCCGCCAGGTTGCGCAGAAACAGGAATATCACCATGACCACCAGCGCGATGGTCAGCATCAATTCGAATTCCACATCGTCAATCGATGCGCGTATGGTCTGGGTGCGATCCGTCAGGACATCGACGTCAACCGCAGTCGGCAACGAGGCCCGCAGTTGCGGCAGCAAATCCTTGATGCTGTTCACTACCTCGATGATGTTCGCGCCCGGCTGGCGTTTAATGTTGATGATCACCGCCGGCGTATCGTTCATCCAGGCGGCCTGCCTGATATTTTCCGCATCGTCGATCACATCGGCGACATCGGCCAGCTTGATCGGCGCGCCGTTGCGATAGGCGATCACCAGCTGTTTATATTGCCCGCTGCTCAGCAGCTGGTCGTTAGCCATGATCGTCGAAGACTCCAACGCGCCGTCGAAGCTGCCCTTGGCTTGGTTGACGCTGGCCTGACTGATCGTCGCGCGCAAGTCTTCAAGATTAATGCCGTAATTGGACAGCGCCAGCGGATTGGCCTGGATGCGCACCGCCGGTTTTTGTCCGCCGCTGAGGCTGACCATGCCTACGCCCGGCAACTGGGCGATTTTTTGCGCCAAGCGGGTATTGGCGTAATCCTGAATCCGGGTCAACGGCAAGGTTTTGGACGTCAACGCCAGCGTCATAATCGGCGTGTCGGCCGGGTTGGTCTTGCTATAGGTCGGCGGGCTGGGCATGTCGCGCGGCAGCAGGGTCGCACCGGTATTGATCGCGGCCTGCACTTGCTGCTCGGCGACGTCAATATCCAGATTCAGCACAAACTGCAACGTGATGACCGAAACGCCCTGCGAACTGCTGGAGGTCATCTGCTTCAACCCCGGCACCTGGCCGAACTGGCGCTCCAGCGGCGCGGTGACCGAGGAGGCCATCACGTCGGGACTCGCGCCGGGATAAAAACTCTGCACCTGGATGGTCGGGTAATCCACTTGCGGCAACGCGGACACCGGCAGCTGGAAATAGGCCAGAATACCGAGCAGCAGCAAGCCCGCCATCAGCAAGGTGGTGGCAACCGGTCTGGCAATAAACGGCTGTGAAGGGTTCATTGCCCGGCCTTGTTCCCGCCGGTCTTTGCCGCGCCGGTCAGGGTCACGCTGACCGCCATGCCGTCGCGCAATTTATCGACGCCGGCGGTTACCACCTGCTCATCGGCATTCAGCCCCTGGCGGATAACGATCCAATCGCCTTCGCCTGCGCCGAGTTCAACCTCGCGCACCTTCACCTTGTTATCCGCGCCGATCACGTAGACAAAGGTTGAACCGGTATTACGCTGCACTGCCGCAGCCGGTGCCAGCAGCACGTCGCGCTGGTTTTCCACCAGCAGGCGGATATTGACGAATTGATTCGGAAACAGCCGGTTATCCTGGTTGTCGAACACCGCCTTGAAGCGCAAGGTGCCGGTATTGGCGTCGATCGCGTTATCGAACGTCAGCAGGGTGCCGTCCGCGATTTTATTTTTACGGTCGCGGTCATAAGCTTCAACCGGTAATTTTGCGCCGCCCCGCATCACATCCATCACTTGAGGCAATACATCCTGAGGCAGATTGAAAAATACCGAGATCGGCTGCAATTGGGTAATCACCGCCAGACCGTTGGCATCATTGGCATTCACCATATTGCCGGCATCCACCTGCCGCATGCCGATTCTGCCGTTTATGGGACTGGTAATCCGGCTGTAGCTGAGCTGCAGTTTGGCATTATCGACCAGGCCCTGATCGGTTTTGATGTTGCCCTGGGACTGGCTGACGGTGGCCAAATCGCTCTCCAGCTGCTGCCTGGGAATGTAATCCTGCTCAAGCAAACTGCGATCCCGGTCATGCAGGCTTTGGGCGTATTTAAGCTGAGCCTGATCGCGCGCCATCTGGCCTTCGGCCTGGGCTAACTGCACCTGGAAAGGCCGCGGATCGATTTCCGCCAGCAAATCGCCTTCATGCACCTGCTGCCCTTCTTTAAAATGCACCTTAATCAGCTGGCCGCCGACGCGGGATTTGACGACAACGGTATTAAACGCCGTCACCGTGCCGAGGCCGTTCAGATAAACGGGTAAATCGCCCTTGCTTATTTTAACCGCGGACACCGGAATCACCTGCGGCCCGCGTTTGTCCTTGCCGGATTCGGAACGGCCGGCCGGTGCGGTTAGCGCATCCGGCTGTTTATGGCTGCCGGCGCTGAACACAAAAAAATAAGCCGCGCCGGCCGACAATCCCAACAGCATTAGCCAGATCCAGGCGTTTTTCCGCAATAGTTTTTTTTGTGGAAATTCATCTCCGGATAAATTTTTTCTTGTCTGCCAGTTCATGAGCTTTGCCTGTTGCGAAAAACAAAAAAGGTGATCATATCGGGTCAATTAGGGCCATTAGTCTACCGCCTGCCCGGAGGCGTTATTGTCCAGGCTGCTGATATCCAACCGGCCTATCGCCTGCGCCAGTTGGGCTTTTTGGATCAGCCAGGCATATTGCGCCTGGATGTGCTGCATCCGCGCATTAGCCAGCGCCGATTGCGCGGTGACGATGTCCAGGATATTGCCTGCGCCCATCTTGTAACGCCCCATCGCCACCTTTTCCGACTGCAGGGCGCTGGTCAGCAAGTCCTCGCTGCTGCGAAAGGTCGCGTTGGCGGTGTTCAGGTTTTGAAATGCGGTCCACACCGCCAGCCCGATAGAGCGGTTAAGCACCTCATGGTTGGCCTGCTGGACTTCGGCCTGCTGTTCGGCGCTGCGAACCTGATAGGTGTTATTAAAACCGGTGAACAGCGGGATGCTCAGCTGCACGCCGACCGACCAGCTTTGCGTGTCGCTTGGGGTGCTGGTATGGCTGAAGGCATAGTTGCCGACCAGCGAAACGCTGGGCATACCGGTCGCCTTCGCCACGTCGATATTGGCCTCGGCCGCGCGGACACTGGCTTCCGCTGCGGCCAAGTCCGGGCGCAGCTGTTTGGCGGCGTCTATCAGTTGATGCACGTCCGCATCGCGTTCGGCATCGGGCTTTTGCAGGCTGGGCTTGGCGATATTCAAGCGCCTGTCGGCTTCCAGGCCCAATGCGTTAGCCAGATTGCCGGCAGCGACTTGCGCGTCGCCTTCCGCTTTCTGCCGATTCATTTGCGCCTGTGCGAACAGGGTTTGCGCCTGCAACGTATCCGCAACCGCCACCGCGCCGACCTTATAGCGCACCTGCGCGGCTTTCAGCGCTTCGGCGGCGGCCTGCTCGACAGCGTGCGTCGATTCGACCAGCGCCTGGCTCGCAAACAGCTGGTAATACGCCTGAATGGCCTGGAACATGACGCTTTGCAGCACTGCGTCATGGCTCCAGTTGGCGGCCTCCAGACTGCGTTGCGCGCTTTCCAGTTGGGCCTCGCGGCCGCCGAAGTTGTACAGCAGATAATTCATGCTCAGGATCGGCGTCACCCGGCTGATCGGCGCGCCTGAGCCTCCGCCGCTGATAGTCGTAACCTGCAAATTGCTGCTCGACGAGTTGAGGCTGTATTGGGCCGCAGTATTCAGGTTGACCGTGGGTAAATAAGCAGACTTTGCCGCCCCTGTTTGCGCCGCCTGCACGCGGGCCGCGGCCCAAGCCTGACGGGTGCGTGGATTGTAGCACAGCGCCTGGTCGACCACGTCGCTGAGGCTCCAGGCGTGATCGGCTTCATGGGTGTTTTGGCAGGGGTTTTGGCCTGCGCTGCCGGACATGCCCTGATTGGCATGCACTTGCCGCCCGGTTGCAAACGGGTCTGCAAACCATGACTCATCCGCCGACGCCGGCGCCGGACAGGCCGCTACAGCGCTTAATAACAGGAATTTAAGATGATGCCGATTCATTTGAAAACTTATGACTGCTTACGGAAAACATGGATAACTCATTCGACTCGGGTTCCTTTTAATCATCGCCTTCCCGATAATGTTCGTAACGGTAGCCCGCGCCATACACCGCATGAATCAATTCCCGGCCCGGCACGAGGTCGGCCAGTTTTTTTCTGAGCTTTTTGATGTGGCTGTCTATGGTGCGGTCGGAAACAATGCGTTGATCGCGATAAATCAGGTCCATCAACTGGGTCCGCGAAAAAATCCGTCCGGGCTGTTGAACCATCGTTTGCAGCAGTAAAAATTCGACCACGGTCAACTCGACGTCGAGCTTGCCGAAATACACCCGGAAACTCCCGGCGTCGAGTCTCAACAACTCTCCGCTCTTATCGGTTGCCGACGGCTGCAAGCGGCGCAAAACCGCTTTAACGCGGGCGACCATTTCCCGAAAGCTGAACGGTTTGCAAATATAGTCGTCCGCTCCCAGTTCCAGTCCGAGCAGACGGTCGACCTCTTCTATCCGCGCCGTCACCATGATAACAGGCACCGCGCTGAACCTGCGAATATCGCGGCACAGCTCCAATCCATCGCGGCCCGGCAACATTAAATCCAGCACAATCAGGTCGACCGTATTGCTTTTCAGCCACGGCACGACATCCAGGCCGTTCGCCAAACGATGGCAGTCAAATCCGGCATTTCGCAGATAGTCGATCTGTAAATGCGCCAGTTTGTCCTCATCTTCGACTATCAGAATACGGCTCATGACTTGACCGGCAGTTGTATGTGAATCGCAAGACCGCCCAGCGCCGAATTTTCCGCATGAATCGCGCCGCCATGCGCCTGGACAATATTGCTGCAAATCGCCAAACCGAGTCCGGCGCCGCCGTGATGGCGGTTGCGCGACTGTTCGACCCGGTAAAAGCGTTCGAATAAATGGCCGATTTCCTGCTCGGGAACGCCGGGGGCGCTGTCTGCAAAAATAATGACCAGCTTGCCGGACTGCTGAAAAACCGTGATTTCCAGCCGTCCGCCTATGTCGGTATAGTTGCTGCTGTTTTTCAGCAGGTTGCGGTAAAGTTGCGACAATCGATCGGGGTCGGCGTGTATTTTTATCCGGCCGGGCAGATTATTGACCAAATCTATCTGCAGACTATGGCTATCGAATTCCGCCGCCAACGCGGCAAGGTCTTCTTCCAGTATTTCCACCGGATCGACTTCTATTTTGCGGTAACTCAAGGCGCCCAGATCGGACAGCGATAACTGATAAAGATCGTCAGTCAGCCGGTTCAGCCGCATCACGTCGCCGAACAGCGAGTCCACCGCCTCGCGGCTCAAGGGCCGGATGCCGTCCTGCAAGGCTTCAAGCTCTCCGCGCAGTATCGCCAACGGGGTCCGCAATTCGTGGGAAATATCCGCCACCCAGCGCCGCCGGGCCTGTTCGGACTGTTCCAGCGCCGCGGCCATGTCGTTAAAATTCAGGGCTAACTGGCCCAGTTCGTCGGAGGTCTCGACCGGCAAACGAAAATCGTATCGCCCTACCGCAAGCGCCTTGGCGGCTGCGGCGATACGCTTCAACGGCCCTCCCAGGGTATAAGCCAGCAGCAAGGCCAGCCCTGCGGACAGCAGCACCATGAAAAAAGCAATCACGATAAACGACTGGGTTTGCCGTTCCATGAACTGCAACTCTACCGAATGATTGACGCGTTTGACAGGCATCAGACCCAGAAAACCGACTGTCTGCCCCTGATGATGAATCGGATGCAGTTCCAATTCCTGCAAGGTTTCCCGGCGTCCGAAAATGATTTTTTTATCCTGGTCCAGCAGCATGATGCTCAGCTCCAGCGACCTGAACAGTCCCGGCGCATAGTTTTCCGGCAGTTTTGGCGGCCAAACGTCGGCCGGTTCGTTCAACGCTTCGTTGATCCAGGGTTTGAGCCGCCGGACGCGGTGCTCGTTGCCCTGCCAGATGAGCTCCATCCACTTCTGCTTATTGCCGGTCAGTTTTTTCCAGCCCGGATCGTTGGCGTAGTATTCGCTCAAACTATCTGTCAGCCAGGTAACCTTTTCCTTCTGCCGCGACTCGATGTAAGCGGTAAAGCCCCGATCCAATGAACCGAGCATGAAAGCATACATTCCCGCCACCACCACTAGAGTGGTCAACAAAAAAGTCAGGAACAGTTTTACGCGTATGCTTTTGTACGCCGATATGCCCATTAAACCGCCCCTGGCTGGTTGCCGCCGCCGGCCGCAAGGACAATCGCCGAAACATTGCCCGCATCAGCAAATACGGCGTTAGGGGTTAAGTCAATGACCGGGGAGGAATGAATTATCATTTTGAATGTGACTGACCGATTGCTTGCACCGCGTTGATCAACGGCGCTCTGGATTGCTGGTTGCCAGTGTAACAATGAAATGTGCAAGCAATTTGACATGATTGTGTAAGAAATAAGGAAGATTTTAACGCACCTGCGCTTGATGTTGATCCAAATCCGATCCGCATGCAACACAGACAATATATCTTTTAATTGGATATACACATCTAATATTGTCGTTTTATTAAATAGATGACTCTCTTTAAGCTTTCCTCCAACGTAATCGATACGTTTTACTTTCAAGTATTGTTCAGGAGCATTTTCATGGCGCTTAAATTGGAAAAAATACAAAGAGAACCGCTACCAACCGAAATCGCAAACCGGATTGCCGAAATTTTACAGGAGATTAAGTTCGGTTCGATTGAGATTGTCATTCACGACAGCAAAGTCGTGCAAATCGAGCGTAAGGAAAAATTACGCTTTGATAATAAAAAATAATTACATACGTCTACCGTAAAAAAGCGGCGATCAAAATACTATGCAGCATAGCAGGCTGGCCGGAACACCGGAAGTTGCTGTTTTTAGAGGTAAATGAATTATGGGAATTGTTAAACGATCCACGCTGGCCTTGGCGGCCATAGGTCTTATCGGGCAACAGGCGCAGGCGGCGGAAGACGCGATTATCGAATCGGCTTACCGGCGCGCCGAACAGGCTTATTATTCCAAGAAATGGAAAGAGCTGCCCGACGAGGCACTAATCCGGCCCAACCGTATAAAATGGAACCGGCTGGCCAAAGCGGCGCTCAATTTGCCGGATTGGGTCGAGTTCAGCCTGAGCCAGCGCACCCGCTTTGAATCGGTCTCCAACAATTGGCGGACCGGGCAACGCGACGCGGACAACACTCAGCTGCCCTTGCAGTCACGCATTCATTTGGGCGTTAACCATGGGCCGTTCTGGCTGATGTTCGAAGGCCAGGACTCGCGCACGCATTTCAACGAGCCCGGCGATTTTACCGGCAGGATGGAAAATAAATTCGATATTTTGCAGCTATTCGGATCGGCCACTTTTAAAAATGTATTCGACACCGGCCTTAGAACCGATCTGCATGTCGGCCGCATTACCATGGAACTGGGCGAGGGGCGCCTGGTTGGCCGCAACAACTTCCCCAACACCACCAACAATTTCGACGGCGGGCATTTGGCGCTCGGTAACGGCCTGGACTGGAGGGTGCGGACTTTTTTAACGTCGCCGGTCATTGTTAACCCGACTACGCTTGATGAAAGCAGTAAGCAAACCCTGTTCTGGGGGGCGGCGTTTGAATCCACCCAATTGAAATGGTTAAGCGGAGAGGCTTATTATCTCGGCATCAGCGACAACAAGGACCCGAGTGCTGCCCGCGACCGTAATTTTTCAACTTTCGGCGCGCATGCCTATCAAAAAGCAGTCAGCCAAAAAGATAAATTCGAGCACGGCCAATTCGGGGCTTTCGATTACGATCTTGAAAGCGCTGTGCAAACCGGCGAGCGGCGTGGGAAAAATCATTTCGCTTACATGAGCTTCGCAAAAGTCGGCTACACCTTCAATGCGCCCTGGATTCCCCAATTGCTCGGGGAATATGTCTACGCCAGCGGCACCAGCAATCCAAACGGCAGCGCAAGCCATACTTTCGACAAATTGTACGGGTTGCGCCGCCCGGATCTGATGCAGACCAGCCTGTACGGCCCCTTCGGCCAGTCCAACCTCGAATCGGCCGGTTGGCGGATAACCGTAAAACCCAAGGATAATGTAAAGGTCTATTTCAAGCATCATGCCAATTGGCTGGCCCAGGCAAAAGACGCTTTTGACGGATCGGCATCCACAGGCAACAATTTGCAGGATAGCACCGGCAGAGCCGGACGCTGGCTGGGGCATGATGTTGAACTGGTCGGCGAATACAAATTCGGTTCCAATCTAATACTCTCCACGGGCTATTCGCACTGGTTCAAAGGCGATTATTTCGACCGCCTGGCGGCATTGCCGAATCGAGGCGGACTTCCTCAAGACGGACAAAAGGACACCGATTATTTTTTTGCGCAGACCGAATTCAGGTTCTAAATCCAACCCGGTCAACAACTGGGCGAGGTAATGGACAGGCAAGGCTGTTACGGGGTTGCTGAATGGCTATATATCTAATTTAGAGATATTAAAATCTAAATATATCGTTTTTGTCGGCCAATTAATTTGTTTAGCATGATCACGTCTTAATCGGACTGGACATTTGTTAACACGATGCGGCAAAGCAAATAAAACACTTTCCTGTAAGGAGAAATCATGAAAATCATCAAATCATTAAAACCGGTATCCTTTGCCCTGGCCTTGCTGCTAAGCGGCGCGGCTTTGGCGGACAGAACCCTGCTCAACGTGTCCTACGATCCGACACGGGAGCTTTACCAGGACTTCAACAAAGCGTTCATTAAATACTGGAAAGAAAAAACCGGAGAGGATGTCGATGTCCAGCAATCCCACGGCGGAGCCGGCAAGCAGACCAGGGCGGTCATCGACGGTTTGGAGGCCGATGTGCTGACTTTGGCGTTGTCTTACGACATCGATAAAATCTCCGAAAAAACCGGTTTACTGCCTAAGGATTGGCAGGCCCGTTTGCCGGACAACAGTTTGCCCTACACCTCGACCATTGTATTTTTGGTGCGCAAGGGCAATCCCAAGGGTATTAAAAACTGGGACGACTTGGTCAAAGAGGGCGTTTCGGTGATCACCCCCAATCCCAAGACATCCGGCGGCGCGCGCTACAACTACTTGGCCGCCTGGGCGTTTGCGGAAAAGAGTTACGGCAGCAAGGATGCCGCCAGGGATTTTATCAAGAAGCTGTACAAGAATGTGCCGGTACTGGATTCCGGCGCGCGCGGCTCCACGACGACCTTTATCCAGCGCGGTATCGGCGATGTGCTGATTACCTGGGAAAACGAAGCGTTTTTGGCGATTGGCGAACTGGGCGAAGGCGAGTTGGACATTATCGTGCCTCCGGTCAGCATCAAGGCGGAAACGCCGGTGGCATGGCTGGACAAAATCGTTGATAAGCACGGCACACGGGATTTGGCCGAAGCCTACCTGCAATACCTGTATACCCCGGTCGGGCAAAAACTGGCGGCGAAGCATTTTTACCGTCCTGCACATCCCGAATTTGCCGATCCTGAAGATTTGAAACGCTTTCCGAAACTGGAGCTGTTCACCGTCAATGAAAAATTCGGCGGCTGGCATAAGGCGCAGAAAGAGCATTTCGAGGACGGCGGTTATTTCGATCAAATCTACGCACCATAAAGGTTATTAACATGCCGCAAAGCAACATTATGCCGGGATTCCGCCCGGCGATCGGATTTACCCTGGTTTATCTGGCATTGATCGTTCTGATACCGCTCAGCGCGATGCTGCTGAAAACCTTGCAGCTCAGCTTTGCCGAGTACTGGGCGATACTGACCAACCCGCGCGTGCTGGCCTCGTTCCGCACCAGTTTCGGTGCGGCGCTGCTTGCCGCTATTGTTGCCGGGGTGTTCGGCTTTATCATCGCCTGGTCGCTGGCGCGCTATACGTTTCCCGGCAAACGCCTGTTCGATGCTTTGATCGATCTGCCGTTCGCGTTGCCGACCGCCGTGGCCGGCATCGTGCTGGCCGCGATCTACGAACCTCGCGGCTGGATCGGCAAGCTGGTCATGGAGAGTATCGGCGTGCAAATCGCCTACAAGCCGCTGGGCATCGTCTTTGCCTTGATCTTTATCGGCTTGCCGTTTGTGGTGCGCACCATCGAACCGGTGTTGCAGGAATTCGACACCGCGATGGAGGAAGCAGCCGCCAGTCTCGGCGCCACCCGACTGCAGGCGTTCGTTAAAGTGATTCTGCCCAATATCCTGCCCGCCACGATTACCGGCGTTGCGCTGGCTTTTGCGCGCGGCGTCGGCGAATACGGCTCGGTGATCTTCATTGCCGGCAATATGCCGTATATCTCCGAAATCGTGCCGCTGTTGATCATCACCAAACTGGAACAATACGATTACGCCGGGGCAACCGCGATTGGCTTGACCATGCTGATCCTGTCGTTTCTGTTGCTGCTGCTGATAAACGGGCTGCAATGGTGGGTACGCCGCCGCTCGGGACAACTGTGAGGAATGCCTGATGAATGCCGTTTCCGCCAACTCTTTTATTGCCTCAAAAAAGCTCGCGCTGTCGGACCCCGGCTGGGTTCGGTATGCCCTGATCGGACTCACGCTGGGCATTATCGGGTTGTTTCTGGTGTTGCCGCTGGCAACCGTACTGATTCAAGCTTTTGCCAAGGGCTGGACGGCCTATGCCGCCAGCCTGACCCATCCCGACGCGTTGGCGGCGATGCGGCTGACGCTGCTGATTGCACTGGTCACCGTGCCTTTGACCGCCGTGTTCGGCGTTAGCGCCGCCTGGGCGATAACGCGTTTTGAGTTTCGAGGCAAAAGCCTGCTGATTACCCTGATCGATCTGCCGTTTTCGGTGTCGCCGGTGATTGCCGGTTTGATCTATGTGCTGATTTTCGGCGCCCAAGGCTGGTTGGGGCCGTGGTGCTCCGAGCATGACATCAAGATCATTTTCGCGGTGCCGGGAATAATCCTGGCGACCCTGTTCGTGACCTTCCCGTTCGTCGCCCGCGAGTTGATTCCGCTGATGCAGGAAATCGGCCATGAAGAAGAGGAAGCTGCCTTATCGCTGGGTGCGAACGGCTGGCAAACCTTTTTCAAAGTCACTATGCCGAATATCAAATGGGGTCTACTGAACGGCGTATTGCTGTGCAACGCCAGGGCGATGGGCGAGTTCGGCGCGGTTTCGGTGGTGTCCGGCCATATCCGCGGACTCACCAACTCGCTGCCGCTGCATGTCGAAGTCAGTTACAACGAATACGATTTCGTCGGCTCCTTCGCCGGGGCGTCCGTGCTGGCGGCATTGGCCGTGGTGACGCTGGTGTTCAAGACCGTCCTGGAATGGAAGCAAAAACAGGAGCTAAAAGCGAGCCGTCAAGCGGTTGAACTGCACTAAGCATTTTTCATCGTTCCTATGCGCTGCATCATTACTCGTTGTAGGAGCGGGCCGCGCCCGCGATACAGGCGCGACAATGCTATAGCCGCAGCTCAAATGTCGCGGGCGCGGCCCGCTCCTACGGAGTACCGATGAGCTTAACTTAATGGTCTCACCGTCATAAATACCTATTTAAAGATTTATATTAGGAATCCATCATGAGTATTAACGTAAACCAAATCAGCAAACATTTCGGCGCGTTTACCGCGCTGGACAACATCAACCTTGACATTCCCGAAGGCGAATTGGTCGCTTTGCTGGGGCCTTCCGGCTGCGGTAAAACCACCTTGCTGCGCATCATTGCCGGTCTGGAGCAAGCCGACCGGGGCGATGTTTTCTTGAAAGGCGACAAGGTCACCGATAAACCGGTCAAGAACCGTCAAATCGGTTTTGTGTTCCAGCATTATGCCTTGTTCCGGCATATGAGCGTATTCGAAAATGTGGCGTTCGGTTTACGGGTCAAGCCTCGCCGCGAGCGCCTGGGAGAAGCGATTATCCGCAAGAAAGTGCATGATTTATTGAGCTTGGTGCAGCTTGACTGGCTGCATGACCGCTATCCCGACCAACTTTCCGGCGGCCAGCGCCAGCGTATCGCGCTGGCGCGCGCCTTGGCCGTGGAACCCTCGGTGCTGTTGCTGGATGAACCGTTCGGCGCGCTGGATGCCGGCGTGCGCAAGGACTTGCGCCAATGGCTGCGCAACCTGCATCACGACCTGAATGTCACCAGTATTTTCGTCACCCACGACCAGGAAGAAGCCATGGAAGTCGCCAGTCAGGTTGTTGTGCTCAATCACGGGCGTATCGAGCAGCAAGGCGCGCCCGGCGACATTTACGATAATCCGGCCAATGCTTTCGTGTCCCGCTTTATCGGGCAAACCAATGTGTTCGACCTGGATGAACACAACGCCGATTGGCTGCAAGCGGCAGGGCTATCGGCTGCGCAACAAGGCAAGATTGCGCATGTCCGGCCGCACGATATTGTCATTGAAAAAGCAACAGCCGATACCGATGCGTTTGTAACGCTGAAAGACTGGCAACATCTGGGCTCGCTGATCCGCATTGAGTTGGTCAAGAACGGTTCGGCGGCAAGCGTTTATGCGGAAATGCCCAATAACCAGTTCAGGCGTTTGCATTTGAACAGGGGCGACAAGGTTGATCTGCGGATACGCCATGCGCATTGGTTTCATTAGTTTTTTATCCGGAATCAGCATACGAATTTTTCACGCCGGTTCCCAAGCTCCGGCTTGGAAACCAAACCGACAATCTGCTGCTGAAATAGTTATGAATTTTATAGTTTTATCCGCGGGCATCTGTTTAAATCCATTTCATCCGTGTGCAATTATTATTAGATAGGAAAGCTCCAACAAATGAACCTAAGCCAGATTGAACTGCTGCGCGTCCTTCAGGAAAACGATTTCAACCTTTCGAGAGCGGCGGAAAAAATGCATATCGTACAATCGGCGGTCAGCCGGCAGTTGCAGCTTTTTGAGGAGGAATTGGGTTCGCCGTTATATGAGCGACAGGGCAAGAAATTGATAGGCTTAACCTCTTTGGGGCGGCGCATCATGGAAGAAGTCGCGACCATCAACATGGCAAAAAAAAATATCCAGACCATAGCGGCCGACTATATCGACAGCAGCCAGGGTGTTCTGCATATTGCGACCACGCACACCCAAGCCAAGTATTTTCTGCCGAAACCTATCCTTCGCTTTAGGGAGAAATATCCGGGCGTCAGGATTTATATGGTTGAAGCGTCGCCCGAACAACTGATTAATAAACTGCACACCCATAAAGCCGATATTGCCGTCTGCACAGAGAAAGTCGGCGAAGACAACGACTTGGTCGTCAAACCCTGCTATGAATGGCATCATGCGGCGGTGGCGCCAAAAAATCATCCGTTGAGCGAGGGTGAAATTTCCCTTGAACGACTGGCCTCCTTCCCCATACTCACCTACAGCTTCGGTTTTACCGGGCGCTCAAATATCGAGACCGCATTTAAAAACACCGATATGGCGCTGGATATTATCCTGGCCGCCGCCGACACCGATGTGATCAAGACCTATGTCCGGCTGGGCATGGGCGTCGGCATTATCGCCGGTATGGCTTATGACCCGGCGATGGACCAGGATCTGGTTGCGCGGGATTTATCGCATCTTATCCCCAGCTCAAGAACCAAGATCGCCTATCTGAAAAACAACTACCTGCCCTTATACACGCAGCACTTTATCGAAGAGCTGCTGGTTGCGGCTAAAGAACTTAATCTCCAGTAAGGAGCGGGGGCAAATAGCGTGTGATCTTTGCTGGTTCCCAATCTCCAGATTGGGAACCCCGAAGGCGAAGCTCTAGCTTCCAAACCGAATTCCCAAGCTTGAGCTTGGGAACTAGCGAAATAGTCGCAGCGGTAGTAACGACTTATTTCACCTTCCTGCCCAGTTTTTTGTTTATCCTGGCGGGCGGCCCTCTGGTAGAATCGACCCACGGCAATTTGAAATTCACCGCGCCGCTGTCGGCGATTACCGCCGCCGTGGTCGGTGTTATTCTTAATCTTGCCGTGTTTTTTGCCTGGCATGTGTTCTGGCCGCAAGGTTTCGAAGGGCGCTTCGACTGCATTGCCGCACTGATCGGTGCTTGCGCTTTGATGGCGCTGTTCCGATACAAGGCGGGCGTTATTCCGGTCATCGCCGTTTGCGGTGCGGCGGGGATGTTGCTATTGTTCATCAAATCCCAACTGGTTCAGCAAGGCATTTTTTTATGAATACGGTGGTTTCAAACCATGAAGAGAATTTATTTCTGCCGTTTACAACACCAAAAGAGCCATAGGATGAGAAGGTATGGTTCAGTAGGTCAACAAAGCGTAAAAGGCCGTTGCATCGAAGAATGGTCGGAATCGCTTGATTGCTGCCCGATGTGCTTATCGCCATAAACCATCCTGATGATTTCCCTTTTAGCTTCCAGCCAGTCGCGAAGCTCATTTCCAGGCTTAAAGGCGCGTTTTTCCGCCTTGTAATAGGCGGCTTCGGCGATCATCGATTTAAGGTTCAAGTCCGGTTCGTATGTTGGCGCAGGCGTTGGATTTGCCGTTGCGGTAAAGCCGAGTTTTACCAGTCCTAAAACAGTTTGCGGCGAGCTGTTGTTAATGCCGATTTCGACAGGCTCCAGTTCCGCAAACGTACCGAAAAGACGGTCCCATATCGAAAAGACCGCACCGTAGTTAGCGTCGTGCTCGCACCGTTCCGTCGAATGGTGGGCGCGATGCAAATACGGCGAAATGATGACCTGCCCCAGCCGTTTCTCGCCACGGAATGAGATATTGCTGTGATGAAACATGATGAACAAGGTCAATAGGGTTTCATTAGTGAGCACCATCGTCTTGTCTACACCGAGCAGGACAATGTACGCCGACTTCAGCGCGGTGATGATTAACAGCTCGACAATGTGCAGCCGGAATGCGGTCGAGACATTCAAATAAGGATCGTTGTGATGCACCTTGTGAAACATCCACAGGCCATCAAAGTTGTGACTGATCCGGTGCCAACAATAGAGCAGCAAATCGAGCAAGACAAACGACAGCAGGCCTTTCCATGCAGCGCCCTCGACATAACTTAACAGCCCCCGGTCTGAATAGCGGTCGGCCACCAGCAACAAAGGCGTCGCCGACACTACCGAGATAACGAGACTGTTAAATATAAACAGACTGATATTGGTTTGATATGACCGGCGCAACGGTTTAAGCGACAATCTGCGCTTGGGAAAGCTAAACTCAAGGGCCGACAGTATCCCAAATACGATAATCAGGCTTAATGCCGCCAATTTGCCTGACATGCTGGAAAGCCACGTTAAATAGGATTCAAGAAAAGTGATTAGAGATGTGAATTCGCTGGACATTGACTTTACCTCGATATAAAACGGACAAAACAATCAGGAGCAAAACATTAATGAAACTGATATGTCCGCTTGGTAACATTTTTAGCGGCATAAACATGTTTCACCAAGTCATTCATATTTTCTGGTGTTGGAAAACAGCATAGTGTGATTTTTTTGTTTAATAAAACGATATTATTTGATTTATATATCCTATAAATAGATAAGCCAATTGTTGGTAAGGTGTTCGAGAGAATACAAATATCCGCCTTGACAGGATGTAACGACTTAAAGTACTTTATAAAAAACGCAAGCTGACCGGACAACCGGAAGCCAGTGAGCCCCTTAGGGGCCACTGGCTTTTTTTTGGCCAAAATTTAGCTTGGGCAATTAATTTGCAACTCGCACAGGAGATTTTTATGTCACATTGGTACGAAGACAATTCCCATTCCATCGGGCAAACTCCTCTGGTGCGGCTTAATCGCATCAACGATGGCGCACCGGTCACCCTGCTGGCAAAAATAGAAGGCCGCAATCCCGCTTATTCGGTCAAATGCCGGATCGGTGCGGCCATGATCTGGGATGCCGAGCGTCGCGGCCTGCTGGGTCCCGGCAAGGAACTCGTCGAGCCGACCAGCGGCAATACCGGCATTGCGCTGGCGTTTGTCGCTGTGGCACGGAACATCCCGTTGACGCTGACGATGCCGGAGACGATGAGCCTGGAGCGCAGCAAGCTGCTGATCGCCTACGGCGCCAAGCTGGTGTTGACGGAAGGCGCCAAGGGCATGAGTGGCTCGATAGCGAAAGCCGAGGAAATTGCCGCTTCCGATCCCGAGCGCTATGTATTGCTGCAACAGTTTAAAAATCCGGCAAACCCGGCGATTCACGAGCAAACCACCGGGCCCGAGATCTGGAACGACACCGATGGCGCTATCGATATTTTGGTTTCCGGCGTCGGCACCGGCGGGACGATTACCGGTGTTTCCCGTTATATCAAGCAGACGCAGGGCAAGGCTATCATTTCGATTGCGGTCGAGCCTGAGGCGAGTCCGGTACTCAGTCAGACTCGTGCCGGGGAGCCGCTAAAGCCCGGCCCCCATAAAATCCAGGGCATCGGTGCGGGGTTTGTACCGGACGTGCTCGACCTGTCGCTGGTCGATCAAATAGAGCAGGTCAGCAATGAAGAAGCCATCGCTTACGCGCGCCGTCTCGCCAGGGAAGAAGGCATACTTTCCGGTATTTCCTCTGGCGCGGCCGTGGCTGTTGCAGTGCGTGTCGCCCAGCGACCTGAAAACGCAGGCAAAACCATTGTTGCCGTGCTGCCGGATTCCGGCGAACGTTATTTGAGCTCCCCTCTGTTTGAAGGTGTTTTCGACACAGGCGGTTTTGCGGCATGAGCGGTTATGCCAAGCAGGATTGGGGCGTCGATGAGCTGGTCACCAGATTGCGGCATTTACGTTTGCAGTCGCTGGAAAGCAGGCAGCGATGTGACAGGCCACCTAAGCTGCCGTCGCGCAAGGAACTGCAAAAAATTCTCGACGGCCTAGGCGCGGTGCTGTTTCCAAACCGGTTGGGACTACCCGATGTGAATGACGAGGGCATTGATTACTTTGTCGGACATACGCTCGATACCTTGTTGCGTGAGCTGTTCAAACAAATTCGCCGTGAGCTGATATTTGTTGCTGTTGTTGATGATGCATACCAGCAAGCCGCCAGCATCACTCGTGAGTTTGCTGCGCGCTTGCCCGAGGTGAGGATGCTGCTAGACAGCGATATTCAGGCGGCGTACGAAGGCGACCCGGCGGCAAGAAGTTCCGACGAAGTGCTGGTTTGCTATCCGGGCATTACCGCGACTATTCATCACCGGCTCGCGCATATCCTGCATCAATTGGGCGCGCCGCTGGTGGCGCGGATTATTTCCGAGATTGCCCATTCAGCCACCGGGATTGATATTCATCCCGGCGCGCAAATCGGCGAGAGTTTTTTTATCGACCACGGCACCGGCGTGGTTATCGGCGAAACAGCCGTTATCGGGCGGCATGTTCGCGTGTATCAGGCGGTTACGCTAGGAGCCAAGCGTTTTCAGAAAGACGATGGAGGCATCCTGGTCAAAGGCAACACCAGGCATCCTATCGTTGAGGATGATGTGGTCATTTATGCGGGCGCAACGATCCTTGGCCGTATCACCATCGGCCAAGGATCGACGATCGGCGGCAATGTCTGGCTTACCCATAGCGTACCGCCCGGCAGCCACATTACCCAGGCCCATGTGCGCAGTGAATTGTTTCATGATGGGGGCGGGATATAGGGGGCAAGGTTCAAGGCGAAAGGCGAAGAAACCGGGGCCGGACGGGGAGTATCAGCTCGTTCCCAAGCTCCATTCCGGGAGCCGGACGGGGTATTTACCCCGTTCGAAATGTTTGACGGACGCAGAGATTGTAATAGTTATCGAAACGTTAGGGACGGGGTTGCAAACCCCGTCCCGCTTAGCTGAATGCCGTCTTGGAAGCTCCAGCTTCCCGAAACATAGAAAGCTGGAGCTTGGGAACCAGCGTAAAGGCGCCTACTGTTGGTGCCAAACGCGACGCCGGAGCGTCACTACTGCGTTCCCACGCCGGAGCGTGGGAACGATACTATTAAATTTAATTACACCAACCACAATAGGAAAAAATCATGTCAGATATTCATGAAGGTCAATCCCATACCGCGCTGGGCGACGTTGCTGCGCGTACATTGGCAAACGCCACCAAAACCGTACCGATGCTATCAACCATCACTCCACGGTGGTTGGTTCATCTGTTGCAATGGAAGCCTCTTGAGGCAGGTATTTACCGGGTCAACAAAGTTAAGAATGAAACCGGCCTGCTGGTCGATTGTTCCAGCCTTGATGAGAAAGAACTGCCGCAAACTTTCGTCGATTATGAGGAATGGGGTCGCGAGTACCGCTTGAATGCCGTTAATACGGTGCTCGACGTGCATACCCGCATTTCCGATTTATACAGCAGCCCGCATAATCAAATCCATGAGCAGCTGCGTTTGACTATTGAAACTATTAAAGAACGCCAGGAAAGCGAGCTGATCAACAACGCTGAATACGGCTTGCTGAATAATGTAGCCCCAGGCTTTAAAGTACAGCCGCGTACCGGCGCGCCAACACCTGACGATTTGGATGAATTAATTTCACGGGTCTGGAAAGAGCCTGCGTTTTTTCTGGCACACCCGTTGGCAATTGCCGCGTTCGGGCGAGAATGCACCCGCCGTGGCGTACCGCCTGCTATCGTCACCTTGTTTGGTTCGCAGTTTTTGACCTGGCGCGGTCTTCCTTTGATCCCATCCGACAAGCTTAAAGTTATCAATGGTAAAAGTAATATTTTGCTGTTACGTACCGGTGAAAGCCGTCAAGGCGTGGTCGGTCTTTACCAACCCAACCTGACCGGGGAACTGAGCATGGGACTTTCAGTCCGGTTTATGGGCATCAATCACAAAGCGATTGCCTCTTACTTGATCTCGCTGTATTGCTCGCTGGCGGTATTGACTGACGATGCGCTCGGGGTGCTCGAGAATGTCGAAGTGGACAAGTACCATGAATACAAGTAACAGCGATTTCACGCAAAGCGCATCATTGCCGGATGTAGAGCAATTGACCAAACTCGCCAATGAGCTGTTTACGGCCTTACCCTGCGACGGATCGCGCATCGCCGCTGCCTCTTCGGCAGTGCCGGGCGGGTTTACATCACCGTTGGCGGGTGCGGCTGGATCGGGAATACCTCAAGGATTCGGCCTGCCGGGGGAAGCCGCGCTGCAAAAGCTGTTCGCTCCGCGGCAACCGTCCTTAGCAAGCGTTCCCGACAGCCTTGATACGGGTTCGGTTTTCGGCAATCCGTCTTCGGCAGCAACATCGCCGTTGGCGGGTTTGGAAAAATCCGTACTGGAAGGTATTTTGCCGCACAACTTCGGACTGCCTGATGAAGCGCAATTGCAACAGTTGCTGGTTTCGCGCATACCTTCAGGAAGCCACATTCCCGGAAGCATCGAGACTGGTTCAATTCCCGCCATCCCGTCTTCAGTGACGGGACACGAATTGACAGCTGAATCGCTGACTGACGCCGAGCAATTAGCCAACGTGGGTACTTCACCGCAGGCTTTTGATGCGGAATTGCAAAAGCTTTTCGCTGCCAATACCGCGGCTACCGGGAACATTCCGCTTAGTGCTGCGGGTAAGTCCGCTCCAACGGCAAGCTACGGTCTGGCTGCCTCGATGACTGACTTTGACCCTTCCTTGATAGCGGGTCTTTCGCCTCAAGCCTATGGCCTGCCGGGCGAAGCTGAGCTGCTGGAACTTTTCGGTTCGTTTTCTAAGCCTTCTGCCGGTATCCCGGCAAGCCCCGAACCGGGCTCAACGCTTTATTTTCTCGATGAGTTGAAACACGGAGGATTTAATGCGCAAACTTCAACCTTGGGTTCTGCGCATCCGGCTTTTGATGTGCAGGCGGTACGCCGGGACTTTCCTATCCTGAAGGAGCGGGTCAACGGTCAGCCGTTAGTCTGGTTCGATAACGCGGCGACCACCCAAAAGCCGCAGGCGGTTATCGACCGGGTCTCGTATTTTTACGAACACGAGAACTCCAACATCCACCGTGCGGCGCATGAACTGGCCGCGCGGGCGACCGACGCTTACGAAAAAGCGCGGGATACCGTTGCCAAGTTTATGAATGCATCATCTTCTTCGGAGATTGTTTTTGCGCGCGGCACAACCGAGTCCATCAACCTGGTTGCGCAAAGCTGGGGGCGGCAAAATATCGGCGCGGGCGATGAGATCGTCATCACCTGGCTGGAGCATCACGCCAATATCGTGCCGTGGAAGCAGCTGTGCGATGCAACCGGCGCGACATTGCGTGTCGTGCCGGTCGATGACGACGGCCAAGTATTGCTGGACGAATATCAAAAGTTGTTGAACTCGCACACCAAGCTGGTATCGTTCACGCAGGTTTCCAACGCACTGGGCACGGTCACTCCCGCTAAGGAAATGATCGAGATGGCGCATCGGGTCGGAGCGCGGGTGTTGCTGGACGGAGCCCAGTCGGTTTCGCATTTGCGCGTCGATGTACAGTCGCTGGATTGCGACTGGTTTGTGTTTTCCGGGCACAAGATATTCGCCCCCACCGGTATCGGCGTGTTGTACGGCAAGGCAGAGTTGCTCGAATCCATGCCGCCGTGGCAAGGCGGCGGCAACATGATAGAGGATGTGACGTTTGAAAAAATCGTCTATCAGCCCGCCCCTGCCCGCTTTGAAGCAGGTACCGGCAATATCGCCGATGCGGTAGGCCTGGGCGCAGCCCTTGAGTATCTGCTGAAAATCGGCATCGATAATATCGCGCGTTACGAGCATGAGCTGCTGGTGTATGCGATGGATGCGCTGAGAACCATCTCCGGCTTGCGCTTGATCGGCACGGCTGCCGAAAAAACCAGCGTATTGTCGTTCGTGCTGGAAGGGCACAGCAACCAGGACATCGGCGTCGCATTAAACCGCGCCGGTATTGCTGTACGCACCGGGCATCATTGCGCCCAGCCTATCTTGCGCCGTTTCGGCCTGGAAAGCACCGTGCGTCCGTCACTGGCGTTTTACAATACGCATGAGGAAATTGACCGGTTGGTCAGCGCCGTAAGACGGCTCAAGAGTGGCAGGGATTTTTAGCGATAAGGGATTTTTGCAGGGGAGGATATAGAAGAACCCTCTCCTGCAATCTAAAGTTGTCTTTTCAGACCTTTACTTTAACAGCGAGGCTGACAATATGTGCTTGTTGTAAAAACGATTCCATAAGTCCGCGCAGCCGACTCAATAATGCGCAACGGCAGCGTCAGCTGATTCCGGCAAAAATACCGGAGCCGAGGGACGTTCATAGTAACTGCCCTGCACCAGATCGAATCCGGCATTGCGGGCCAACAACTCGGATTTTTTCTGGTCGATTTGTTGCAGGATACTTTGCCCGCCTGTTGAAACGACCAGCGCTCTTAAATCATGCAATTTTTCAAAAATTGCATTGTCACGAACTTGGTCAAGATTTCGTGCCGATAAACTGACGTAATTCGGAGACAGCTTGGCAATCAGATCAAACGATTGACCTTCCTTCGCGACGTAATCGAACTTAAGCGCAATTTGATAACCCCGATGCCGGTAATTATCCAGGCCGGCGGCCAGTTCTTGGTAATGTCGGGCATAGTGGCTGTTTACTGCCATAATGATAACGACATTTTTGGTTTCCAGGCCGCACTGACCGATCACTTCTTCAAAATAGGCGCCATGATCCTGTTTAACGCCCAGTATATGCCGCGGATCAACTTCCACAAACAGTGCGCCCTGCAAATGAGTTATAGGCAGATAGTTGAGCATATGAACGGTGCGGGATAAGCGATCGAAATTGATGATGGATTCAAAATCGCCGGCTTGGTGAGGATGGTTACTCAGCAGATTTTCAATTTCGTCTGAATACAGGTACTGGACTTCATAAGTGGAAACTTTAAGCTTCGCGACATGTCCGATGATTTCGGCGGGCTTCAGGGCCAAACGTATTGGCGAAAAAACGCTGCCGATTTTAATTTGCCCAAACAGGGCGCTTATGGTGCCGTCTTCAAGCAGAAAGGGACGAAAACTTGATCTATGCTCCTGCCCGAATCGGTCGTTGAAATAATCAACTAAATTTTGTAATGGCATTTGTTATTCCTCAGGTCTGGTAAAAGTGTATTCATCGGCGGATTTTCCGGTTTCGGTTGCTTTGAACCTAGAAAAATCAGTTAAGCATTCCAAACCCCGTTCGCCCTGAACCCAGTCGAAGGGTGAGCGGGGTTTGGAATGCTCACCAAAGGATGGTGGCGCGTAATTCATTCATGCTTCGACAGGCTCAGCACGAACGGATTACACGCGCTCCAACTGATTTTTTTAGGTTGAATGGTTGTATTGCGATGAGTTTAAAATTTCGGTCAGCTCGTAAAAATCGGTACCTTTTCCGGGTTGAAAAAAAGCGGGTCGAAACCCGCCCAAGAAACAATCCCTGTTTTATAGAGAGGTACATAAAAAGCGACATCACACACACCGTAAACAAGGCCGTAATATTTTTACGGCAGTTCGTTGGTTGGATATAGCTTAGGGGGATTTTTATTTTTAATAAAACGATATTATTAGAACGTAATATCTATTAAACAGATAATAAAGGGATTTATCCTGGAAAAATCAGTTGCGCATTCCAAATGGGTGGGGCGTGAAATCCGCTCATGCTTCGGCAAGGCTCTCCTGAGCGCAGCCGAAGGGCTCAGCACGAACGGATTTCACGCGTCCCAACTGATTTTTTTAGGTTTATACAGACTGTCCGCTTTTGCAGGCTAAAGCGCCCCCAAACGATAGGAACTAACATTCGGAACCCCCGCCTTATCCCGTCAATGCCCGCTTGGAATAGCCGTTTTGCAAGCCGTCAATATCTTTTTATTAGATATTTTAATCTAATAATATCGTTTCTTTATTGATCACATGCTGCACTAAACTGTTTTCCAGCAATACATTCGATAGGAGGACAGTACATGTCGGCATTAAAAAAAGCAGATTATTTCAATACTAGCCTGGCTGAAGAAATGGACTCGAGTTTTCAGCAGCATAGCCTGTTCGTTAACCGGTGCATTCAACTGAACCATGCTTCAGCACTGCCTCAAATAGGATCATCCGTGTACCAGTGCTTTTTCGAACATTCATCGGACGCCATGTTAATTGCCGATGCGGATTGCAAAATCCTGCATGTCAATCCTGCCTTTGTCGCCATTACCGGTTATTCGCTTGAAGAGTCCATCGGACAAACGCCTCATTTGCTCTCTTTTGGCGCACACAGCGAATCGTTTTATGACCTGCTTTGGGAGTCTCTTAATCAAAAAGGCTACTGGCGGGGCGAATTAGTCAATAAACATAAAAACGGCGATTTATTTTCAATTTGGCAACGAATCAACGTCATTGAAGATGATAACCGGCAGGTGCTTTATTACATTTCCGCGTTTAGCGATATTTCGATCATCAAGGAGACTGAGCGAAAATTATGGCAGATGGCGCACCTTGATTCTTTATCCGGTCTTGCCAATCGTGCGTTATTTGAACAACGCTTGCTGCAAGAAATTTTCGCCGCCAAGCGTTCCGGGCAATTCGGAGCGGTTATTTTTCTGGATCTGGACGATTTTAAAAAAATCAATGATTGCTTGGGCCACAGGTGCGGCGACCTATTGTTGCAAGAAGTCGCCAAACGCTTACAAACCAATTTGCGTACCGAGGATACCGTGGCGCGATTAGGCGGCGATGAATTCGTTATTTTACTCTCAGGACTGACGCACAAGCAGGAGGATGCGGAAAAAGCGGCCGGTAGCGTGGCTGAGAAAGTGCTGGATGCGCTGCTTCAGGTTTACTTTATCGATAGTCAGGAGCTGCAAATATCCGCAAGCCTGGGGATCACTCTTTTTTCCACAGGGTTTGATGAAAGCACTGAAAAACTGCTGCGCCAAGCGGATGTTGCGATGTATGCGGCGAAAACAGAAGGCAAAAGCACCTACTGTTTTTATCATCCTGGAATGCTGGAACAGGCCAATAAACGCCTGAGCATCGAAAATGAATTACGGTCTGCATTACAGAACGACCAGATCGTTTTATTTTATCAGCCGCAGTATGACTTTACGCATCGATTACTGGGTTTTGAAGCCTTAGTCCGCTGGCAGCATCCAGACCAGGGCATGATTTCTCCGGCTGATTTTCTGCCGGTTGCCGAAGAAACGGGCATTATCATCGAGCTGGGCGAGCGCCTTTTATATATGGCTTGCCGACAGCTTGCCGCCTGGCATTCGCAAGGTTTTGACGTGCCGCACCTGGCTATCAATATCAGTCCCGTGCAATTCAATCATTGCAATTTTATTGATTCAGTCATCGCAGCACTGGAATTGACCGGGGTTAATCCATCCTCGGTCATGCTGGAAATCACTGAAAACCTGATCATTAAAGACATCAATGAGGTCATCGAAAAAATGCAGTTGCTGAAACAGCGGGGCATTCGTTTTTCAATCGATGATTTCGGCACAGGCTATTCCTCGCTGGCTTATTTACAGCGTATGCCCATTGACCAGTTAAAAATTGACCGCTCTTTTGTGCAAGACATCACCCGTAACGAAAATGATGCGGCGATTGTTAACGCTATCATCGCCATGGCCGGCAGTCTCAAGCTGGACATTATTGCCGAAGGCGTCGAAACCCCCGAGCAGGTTGCTTATCTTGCCGATTGCGGTTGCAACGCATTTCAGGGCTATTGGTTTAGTCGGCCGTTGCCGGGTGCCGAAGTTTTATCAAAATTGGATAAAGGTTAATACACCATCGAAAAGGGGACGATAAATTCAGTGTAAATTCGATCAACTGCGTAACATCAGTTAAATAACAAGAGGCTACCTACGAAGAGAAAGCTACGAAATAGTACAGGAAAGCGGGCGGGCGTTCTGGAGAAATTGTAGCGGTTGCTGAAGCGTAGTCAAAATCTAAGACCATCCGGAACAACGTCAAGTCATTACGGGAGCATCGCGAACAAAGTGTGCAAAGCGAAAGTCTCGGTAGTTGAAAAGAACCTTATTAACAGGTTTATTTGAACCTGCAACACTTTTCTTATTCGTTTTAATTTTTTCTCGTTTAGGGGTTAGGATTGATATTGCTCATATTCTTTTGGCAATTAATTTGTGGCATGGAAATAGCTTAATCCTGCATGTACTTAAATTTAAGTAACCGAGAGTAATCATATGAAAAATCACATCGTAGAAACATCCTCGATACATGCGTATTGCCTAATCGATCAAACGAGCAATGCCGCCGATGAGTTTTTTTATCGTACATTGCTATTTTAAGGAGTCATCCATGAAAAACATAATCAGAATTGCTATACTCACGCTCGCCGTCACCGGCCTGGTGGCTGTCCAGAACGTGCTGGCTGAACAGCCAGGGGCCGCCGCCTTCGGCAAACCGGAATCCGCCGGCGAGCAGCCCAAAAAGTGTAACCGCTGGGACGGAAGGGAAAAACGCCTGGATACGCTCAAATCCGAACTCAAGCTCAACCCAAATCAGGAACCGGCTTGGGCTGAATGGGTCGACAAGACCAAGGGAGACCGTAAGGGCTGGGAGGAAATGAGTAAGAATGCCGAGTCGTGGTCCAGTTTGTCTGCGCCTGAGCGCATGGAAAGAATGCTGACTTTTTCCAAAGAACATATCGCCAGGCAGGAAGCGCGCCTCGCCGCCACGAAGACTTTCTACGCCACGCTGTCTCCTGAACAGCGCCAGATCTTCGACAAAGGTTTCAACTTTGAGCATCATGGCCGTCATGGCAAGAACTGGAAGAAATGATGGCAGAGTTGCAAAAAAAAGCAGAAAAATAGTTTAGTTGCGAAAATCGGCCTATTATGTCCTTTCGGTCCGTCCCATTTCGGCAGATCAGATTTTTGAAGAATCCCGCCGGTGCGGGATGGAGATTCCTATGAAACAGATCACATCGGCGTGTTTAGTTCTCGTTCTGATAGGCTCAATAACCAGCAACCCTGCATGGGCGAGAGACGGCGGATGGCATGGTGGCGGGCACTACTATGGCGGCGGACACTATGGAGGCTGGGGCTATGGTCACGGAGGCTACTACGGCGGAATTGGCTTAGGGTTGGGGTTGGGGTTGGGTTATGGTTTAGGCTATTACGGTAGGCCTTACTATTACCCCCCCTATTATGCCTACCCGCCAGCCGTGGTTACTGTGCCGATAGCGCCTCCGGTCTATATCCAGCAGCCCCCGCCGGCTGTCCAACAATATCCGTCCGGTTACTGGTATTACTGCAACAATCCAGAAGGCTATTATCCTTATATCAAGGAATGTCCAAATGGTTGGCAGCAAGTCGAGCCGAGACCGGCCGCGCCTCGTTAAGGCTCCCAAATATGTCGCGCTTTCCGATAGTGTTTTTGTCCGCGGTTATTCTGGCAGTCACCGGTTGCGCCGGCATGCCCAACGGACCCGGCGTCATGGTGCTGCCCGGTACCGGCCTGTCTTTCGAGCAGTTTCGTAACGATGACGCCATCTGTCAACAATACGCTTTTTCCCAGGTTGGCGGCACTACGGCTAATCAAGCGGCGGTGAATAGCGGGGTCACCAGCGCCGCAGCCGGCACGGCGCTGGGAGCGGCGGCCGGCGCCGCAATCGGTGGAGGGAAAGGCGCGGCCATCGGGGCCGGCAGCGGTTTGGTGGCCGGCAGCGTAGCCGGCACAGGCGCAGCCAGCAGCTCCATGTACGCAGGGCAGCAACGCTACGATGCGGCTTATATCCAATGCATGTATGCAAAAGGCCATCAGGTTCCGGTGTCGGGACAATTCTCAGGCGTTGCGCCTCGCCAAGATGCGGCGCCGCCGACCTCGCATATTCCGCCGCCTCCGCCCGGTTTGCCGCCCCCGGCCCCGCCCAAATAACCGGCATAAAGAAACAGCATGAATTCAATCGCCGCCAAAAGTCTATATTGTTTGGCGGCGGCTATGGTTGCGCCGCAAAACCATCCGCTGAATGCGGGTGAACTTTCCCTTGAACGGCTCGCCTCTTACCCGATACTCACCTACAGTTTTGGCTTTACCGGGCGTTCAAGTATCGAGGCCGCATTTAAAAACACCGGCATGGCGCTGGATATTATTCCGGCCGCCGCAGACACCGACGTGATCAAGACTTATGTCCGTCTGGGAATGGGGATCATCGCCGGCATGGCCTATGACCCGGAGATGGATCACAATCTGGTCGCGCGGGATTTGTCGCATCTTATTCCCAGTTCAAGAACCAAGATCGTCTATTTAAAAAACAACTACCTGCCTTTATACACCCAGCACTTTATCGACGAATTGCTGGTTGCGGCCAAAGAAATTAGGCCGCGGCATCGCCTGCCTTGGGCAGGCGGGTCGTCCATACCTTTCAACAAAGCGTAAAAGGACTGTTTATTGAGAGGCCGTCAGATGCGTTTAACTGCTTTATGCCCGGCTTATCGCCATAAACCATCCTGATAATTTCCCTTTTGGCTTCCAGCCAGTCGCGAAGCTCATTTCCGGGAGTAAACGCGCGTTTTTCCGCTTTGTAATAAGCCGCCTCGGCGATCATCGATTTAAGACTGAAGTCCAGTTCGTATACCGGCACAGACGCTGGGCCTGCCGGGGTAAATCCGAATTTTACGAGGCCTAAGGCAGTTTGTGGCGAGCTGATTTTAATACCGATCTCGGCAGGTTCCAGTTCCGCCAACGTGCCGAAAAGCCGGTCCCATATCGAAAAGACCCCGCCGTAGTTACTGTCATGCTCGTTACGCTCCGTTGAATGATGCGCACGGTGCAAATAGGGTACGATAATGACCAGCCCCAACCGTTTCTCGCCGTAAAATGAGATATTGGTATGATGAAACATCACGAACAAGGTCAATATCGTCTCATTAGCGAGCACCATTGTTTTATCGACACCCAGCACGATAATGTAAGCCGCTTTCAGAAAAGTGATGATTAACAGCTCCACAATGTGTATCCGGAATGCGGTCGAAACATTCAAATAAGGGTCGTTGTGATGCACTTTGTGAAACATCCACAGGCAATCAAATCTGTGGCTGGCTTGGTGCCATAAATAAAGCATCAAATCGAGCAACAGGAACGAAAGCAGGGCTTTCCATGCAGGATTGGAAATATGGCGCAGCAGCCCCAAGTCCGAATAACGGTCGGCCAGCATCAATAAGGGCGTTGCCGACAGCAACGAGATAACGATACTGTTAAAAATAAACAGCCCCGCATTTGCCTGATAAGACTGGCGCAATTGCTTAAAGGGCAACCTGCGCTCAGGATAGTTATGCTCAAGAGCTGCTAATACGACAAATACAATAAGCAAGGTAAATGTCGCCAATACTCCTGACATGCTTGATAGCCAGATTAAATAGGATTCAAGAAAGGTGATTAATGACATAATTTCGCTAGACATTGACTTATCCTCGATACAAAACTACGTGAACTTAACGTAACAACATCTTAAGTAAAGACAGTGACAATATGATGAAAAAGGCTTGAACGGTAATTCAGGTATGCCCGTCCTCTTTGCTTAAGAAATGCCTTGATTAAATACAAGCAAAACTCGCGCCATAAGCCGCTTTTCAGCCTAGGAAGACCGCAAGGTGCGGCCGAAAACATACGCTATCGCATTGATTACGAATGACTTTCAAGCACACAAAAAGACAATGGAACTGCCGGCGGCTCTGGGGGATTTTTTATTTTTCAACTGCTTGATTGCATCAGACCGGTGCAACTGTTCTTTTTTGCGCACCGTTTGCCCCCGGAGTATGCCCTCACAAGCACGTATTCAACGCTCCTTCCGACAAGCGCTTGACATGGTTTTATTAGCGGATAGCATCTATTTAAAATCAATCATATCCAAGACACGCCAAGCGTTTCTTATTTTACAGGCATTGACAAAACTGATGGTGCGAACCGGCGATGGCGATAAAGATAATTAATTTTTTTAAAGACAATATTTGGACGGAACCCGAACGCGACCTTCCAGCGCTTAAAGCAGCAGGCGTAAAGTCGCTAAAAATAGTTTTATTGGCTTACCAAGGCTTTACCCGCGATCTTTGCCCGTTGCGCGCCTCTGCTTTAACGCTTTATACATTACTCGCCGTTGTGCCGTTGATTGCCATGTTGTTTGGAATCGTCAAAGGTTTCGGTCTTGAGGAAATGCTCGAACAACAGTTGCTTGAACAAATACCTCACCAGGATACTGCCGTACTCAAATTAATTGGTTTCGCCCGAAATCTCCTGGAACACGCAAAAGGCGGAGTGGTTGCGGGGATTGGAGTGGTTATGCTGCTTTGGTCGGTGATAAGTATGATCGGCAATATCGAGGATTCGTTCAATTATATTTGGAAAATCAGCAAAGCCAGGTCATTAAGCCGGAAATTAAGCAATTATCTTTCCTTTATGCTGTTAGCGCCGGTTTTATTGACGTTGTCGGGCAGTATTACGGTATTTCTAAAAACTAAACTAATCTCGCTGATTACCTTGCCGGAATTTGGCGAAGACTTACTGATTAGCGCCTTGAGTTATTCGCCATTGTTGCTGATGGTAAGCTTATTTTCGATTACCTTTATTTTTATGCCTAACCATAAAATCAGTTATACGGCGGGCATCATTGCGGGCGTTGTAACAGGGCTGCTGTATCATTTCATACAATGGCTTTATCTAAGCTTGCAGATCGGCGCATCCAGCTATGACGCAATTTATGGTAGTTTTGCTGCGCTCCCGCTATTTGTAATATGGGTGCAAACAGGCTGGATGATCGTTTTATTCGGTTGCGAAACAGCTTTTTATATCCAGAATTACCAAAGCTATCGTTGTAATTATAAATTCTCGGAGCCCAGTTTCGCCTTAAAAAAAATTATTGCGCTACGGATTACGCGCTTGATTGTTAATAATTTTGTTAAATCAGGCTCCCCCTTAACGGCCGAGCAAATCGCTTCAGAGTTGCAGGTCCCCAACGCCATTGTGCAGCAGCTTTCAGACTTGCTGGTGGCGAGCCGTATTCTTATCGGGCTAAAAACCGAGGAGGACGATGATGTCTACTTGCCCGCCGTAGACACTAACATCCTGACTATTGCTTTTGTGGTTAATGCCCTGGAACAATGCGGCCAAAATAATCTTCCGGCGGTCAGGCAGGATCAATCGTTTATCAATACGTTTAACAATTCCGGAAAATGGCTGGAAACTTCAGAACAAAATCGTTTGCTGAAAGATATTTAAAAATGTAACGCTCACGGCTTCAGTTGATTCGTAGATGTTCTTCCTGCAGCATCCCGGTCACCCTGTTCGGTACGCAGGCCGCCAGCCCGTCCCGTAACCGGCAACTGCCGACGATAGTATCGCCGCGCGGCGATACAAACCGGCAGTCTGCATCTAACGCTCTATCTGCGCAAGCGCCAACAGCTTCCTGCGGCGCTTGTCTGCGCCCGATGCCCGCTGTATCGGCCGGTTTGCCTTGTGCGGGAAAACCGGCGTCCGGCAAGCGGCCCGACTCAGGACGGCCGCGAAAGCAGCCTAACGTATAAGGATATTCCCTGGTCAGCACATAATGGTACATCGTTACCTGTTGCCCGTCCCATTGAATACGGCCGGTCCGGCCATGGCATTTATCAAGGTCGGCGTTGGCCAATTCCTTCCCGTTTTCATCGCGGTTGCCGTAAATGCCGAAACCGTCAAGCGCATAGCCGATCAGCGCGTTGTTTTTACCTTCTTCCGCCGCGCAAGGCGACGGACCGTGATAATGGTAGAGTCCGCTTTTTTGCGGATGGCCGCCGCAACGGTCTTGCACTTCGTGGGCCACGGCATCCCGTCCGGCATCGTCCAGCGCATTGAAGATAGCGACGCCCCCGGTGGTGATGCCTATCATGCCCATCGGGAGGCAACTTGCTTCGTCTGCGACTTCCGGTGATAAAGGCAGGTTAAGAACGATTTGCTGGGCTTCGATCCGGTTCGGATTGCGGTCGATCCGGTAAGCCGGGTCGGACGCTTCGACCGGAAATACCCCCGTAGCATGGTTAAGCGGCAAGCCGTTGCCGGTAATTTGGCGAACGCCGTCAACCGTGCGTATCGTGAACCGGGCGTCCGGCCACGGCACGTCGCCTTGGACATGTATTTTGCGGGCCGGATCCCAGCCGGCAGCGCCCAGCCAGTCGCCGCTATGCTGCGCGCCGCCGCGAAAATGAGTCAGGCACGGATAGACATAGCCCTGCATCGGTTCGGAGCTGATTTTTCCGTCGCCGAGCGGCAATACTGCATCAGTAGCGCCGGTCGCTACGGAGCCGTAAAAATAGAGGCCCAAGATCAGCCATATCATCGGTTTGACGCGAAGCATCGGTTTCTCCAAAAAAGTGTTTCGCTATGACTATTGTCTTCTTTGACCATTTGTCATCAAAATTTCCGAAAGGTATTTTATACTGCAATCATTTATCGGGCTAAACATAGCACGGTGATTGCAGCAAAATATCATCTACAGCATTTATCTGAACATCTCTAGGAAACACAGTATCAGAAAAACGAGTACTTTCGCCGTCTCAGTCATTAAGAGACAATACCTTATATTGACTGACTAGCCCGGATAAGATTAACCATGTCGCCAACTACCGTAAAAACCGAAGCCGATTCCACGATAACCATTCCCAGAGGCTACCGGGAAATTCCGTTCAATTACACGTCTGCGGATGATTGGCAGGTGGTCTCTTTCCTTCTGGGCACGGATATTGCGCTGATCCTGGAGGAATTGCGCGACCGCCGCGTCACCGGGCGCTCCGCCCGTTTGCTGATGCGCTTTTTCGGGGAAATCATGATTTACCGCCGCAACCCATACCTGTTCCAGGAGCTGGTCACTTCGGCCGGCAGGCGAAAACGCATGTTCGAGAATGCCGAAAAGCACCTTGGCATCATCGAGCAGAATATCGGCGACGAAGCCCGGGTACATAAAGTGCTGGTCGCGTCCCGGCAACTGCTGGACGATTTTCGCAACGATGTCGAAAAAACGCCGGGATTGCGCAAACGCATGAAAAGGGAGCTGGGCGCTGTGACAGGGGTTGCTAATGTCCTGTTCGACCCGTTCACGCTGGTCTCCCACGCCACCGATGCGACCGACTGGCGTTTGTTTTTGCCGGTCGCGGTCGTAATGCCGGACAAGGAAGCACAGCTCGCGCCGCTGCTCACAGCCATTGCAAAAATGGGTCTTAAAGCCGTGCCGCGCGGCGGCGGCACCGGGTTGACCGGCGGTGCGGTTCCATTGCGCTCCGACTGCGTGGTGATCAACACCGAAAAACTCGACCGTATCCGCGGCACGCGGGACATGGAATTCAAGCTTAGCGACGGACAGATCGCCATGGCGCAGGTACTTGAAGTTGAAGTCGGCGTCATCACCGAAAAAGCCCATCAATTCGCAAGCAACCGCGGCCTGGTATTTGCAACCGATCCTACCAGCGCCTGGGCGTCCTCGATAGGCGGCAACATCGCCGAAAACGCGGGCGGCAAGTGCGCCGTACGCTGGGGCACCTGCATCGACAACCTGATTTCCTGGCGGATGGCGATGCCCGGCGGCAAACGTTGGGTGGTGCGCAGAATCGACCATCAACTGCGCAAAATATTGCCGGAAGATAACGTGACGTTCGAGGTTTTGGACGAAAAAAGCGGCGAGTCGATCAAGATCATTGTCTTGAAAGGCAGCGAGATCAGGAAGAAAGGCCTGTGGAAAGACATCACCAACAAGGCGTTGGGCGGCGTTCCGGGCCTGCAAAAGCAAGGCACCGACGGCCTCATCACCTCGGCGGAATTTATTCTTTATCCGAAATTCGAAGCCACGCGCACGATTTGTCTGGAGTTTTTCGGCCAGGACATGGAAGAAGCCAGCCGCGTGATCGTCGAGCTGTCCAAGGCGTTCCCGTTTCCCGACCAAGGCGAAGACACGCTGGTGGCGCTGGAGCATTTCGATGACGAGTATGTGCGCGCGATCGACTACCAGGTCAAATCGAGCCGGTTCAAAACGCCGAAAGCCGTGCTGCTGATCGATGTTGCGGGACATTCTTTGGAACAGGCTCAACGTGGCATCGACAAGATCCGCGCGATTCTGGATCAGTATCCCAACAGCGAACTGTTCGAAGCGCACGACGCTGCCGAGGCCGAACGCTACTGGGCCGACCGCAAGAAATTCGGCGCGATTGCGCGGCGCACCAACGCCTTCAAGCTGAACGAGGACGTCGTGATCCCGCTGGAAACGCTGGCCGAATTCGCCCGCTTTATCGACGAAGTCAACGTGGAAGAAGAGCGCTACGCCCAGCTGAAGTTCCTGGACCGGGCGGCCGTGTTATTCCGCGAACCGCCGGTTGAAGACAATAGCGATTCGTTCGACGCCCGGTCAACTGTTGCGCTGGAACTTGATGCAACCGCCAGAACCGCGCTGGCGACAGCCGACGAAAAAACCTTGCGCAGCCTGTCGATCATCAACGAATTCAGGCAGCAATTCGCCGAACTGGCGCGCGGATTCCCCAAGATTATCGCCGCCGTAGAGCTGGCTCATCAGGAAGTGCGCGACCGGCGCATCGTGCTGGCGACCCACATGCACGCCGGGGACGGCAACGTGCATGTCAACTTGCCGGTGCTGTCCAACGACAGGGACATGCTGGAACGCTCCGGCGAAGTCATCGATCATGTGATGTATAAAGTGGTCGAATTGGGCGGCGTTGTTTCCGGCGAGCACGGCATCGGCGTGACCAAACTCAAGTATCTGGAACCCGAACGCATCGCGGCGCTGAATGCCTACCGCAGCGAAGTCGATCCTACGGGGCTGATGAATCCCGGCAAGCTGAATGATTTCAACGCGCTGAAACATATTTTCACTCCGTCATTCAACCTGCTGGGGCTGGAAGCGCGCATCCTCCGCCACGGCCAGCTGGAAGAGCTGGCGAACAAAATCGCCCATTGCGTGCGTTGCGGAAAGTGCAAACCCGATTGCGGCGTGTTCCATCCTGCGGGCAGCCTGTTCTATCATCCGCGCAACAAGAACCTGGCGATCGGCGCGATTATCGAAGCCTTGCTGTTCGACGCGCAACGCGAATATTCGACCAAATTCGAGCTGCTGCAATGGCTGGAAGAAGTGTCGGATCATTGCACGACCTGCCACAAATGCGCCAAGCCCTGTCCGGTCGACATAGACTCCGCCGACGTATCGGTGCTGGAGCGCCGGATTCTGGCCGATTGGGGTTACAAGCACACGGCAGCGGCGACCAAGATGACGCTACGCTATCTGCACAGCGACTCGCCGATGTTCAACAAGGTTTTCCGTTTCGGCGTTCTCAGGGCCGGTTTTGTAGGCCAGCAATTGGGCGCTGTAATAGCCAAGCCGCTGCAACCGAAAAAAGGCCAGTCCAAGCATTACCCGCTGCAACTGCTGAGCTCGCCGATGCCGACCGTGCCGTCAAAGACATTGCGCGATTTGCTGCCCGACTGCAAGGAAGACCAGGTTTTGGTATTCGAACCCGACGAGGAAGCCGAGCGCACCGTGTTCTATTTTCCCGGTTGCGGTTCAGAGCGCATGGTGTCCGACATATCGATGGCGGCCATCCATGTGCTGATGGGCTTGAAAACCCGCGTGGTGTTACCGCCGCCGTTCCTGTGCTGCGGATTTCCAGCCTATGCCAACGGCCAGGCCGAAATGCATTCGCAAAACAGTTTGCGCGTGACGATCCAGCTGAACCAAATCCGCGACATGTTCACCCACCTGGAGTTCGACGGCTGCGTCGTGACCTGCGGAACCTGCCGCGAGGGCTTGAACGAGATGGAAGCGGCCAAACTGTTCGGCGGCAGGCTGGTCGATATAACCCGCTATGCGCTGGAGCGGGACTTGCAATTGGCCGGCACCGGCAGCGAGAGCTACCTGTATCACGCGCCCTGCCACGACTCGCTGGACGGCAAGGCGCTGGACGTACTCGACCAGCTCGGCGGATTCGGCAGCGTTACGCCCGTGCCCAATTGCTGTTCGGAAGCGGGAACGATGTCCTTGTCCCGTCCCGACATCTCCGCCGCGATGCTGCATCGCAAACGCGAATCGTTGGCGGAAGCCATGCCGGAGAAAGGCCGGGCCACGATCCTGACCAACTGCCCGTCCTGTATGCAGGGCTTGGGCCGGAACAAGGGTATGGGCGTCGATCCGCAGCATCTTGCCGTTACGTTGGCTGAGAAAATGTCGGGAAAATCGTGGTTGAAGCAATTTAAGGCGCAGGCGGCTAAGGCTAAGGCGTTTAATTTTTAATATGGCGACGGATTTTCCCACCACAGGATGCTGAAATGTTGGGCAACGAAAAGCTGTTGTTCGACCTACGCGACTGTTGGATTTATGGTGCCTCTCCCTTAGGCTTTGTTGAAGGTGGGACAACTTCAACGAGCTGTTCTTTTACCGGGTAGATGGTTGTTTTCCCTTGGTTGAATAATGCAATATGAGATGGGCTGCGTGCTACAAGTTTCCCAGACGCAATGGGCTTGCCATCTTCAAGGAGAAAAATACATTCTTCTGTTGGCGTATTGGAATATATGCATATTTTGGCGTTAATAATTTCCTTTTCTGCTATGTTTTTGCCTTCGAAATAGGCGATAGCTGGAATACATAAGATTGCTGAAATTGCAGCAATTAGCATGAATAGTGCGACAATTGAAAAAGATGAAAGTATGAAGGGAAAGAAAATATAGTCGAACCACCGATGTTCTTTTATGAATGTCGATTTGTTAAGTAGTCGCTCATCAATACGATGTTTGTATGTGATTACTGCTGCCAATACAATGCCCCCAATGATTAACGCAAAAATAATGAGTGACAGAGGGTTGTTTGTGAAAAGCTCAAGTGTCGTCGTGGCGAGGAATACGCAAGCAAAAAACGAAAATGCTAAGTATTCTTGATGTGATCGAGCAAAGAATTCGTTACTTAATCCATAGACATGAAGATAACCTTGGTCGAATGCGTATCCAAATATGTATAAAAATGGAACAGATAAGGTTGTAACGGCTGCTGCAACAGGAATCCATTTGGGTAGGTTATTTACTTCGCTCATACGCGTTTGTTCTGTAATGTTTAACGTAATATTAAGCAAGTAGCCTGGATGTAGCTTGCGGAATCCGGGGCTTCGCGACTCCGATCATCCCGTATTCCACGAGCTACTCGAATATGAAGGAATATAAGCAGCGGTCCGATGAGCCCAATGTCAGGCATGAACCTCAACGAACGAACTTGAAGAATGCGGCATCGGAATGGATTGTCCTTCTTCTTTAAGCCCCTCAATGTGAAATTCGATAGCTTCCTGGATAAGTTGCAGCGCCTCTTCTGATGACTCTCCTACGGCTACACAGCCAGGAAGATCGGGGACATAGGCGCCAAAACTTGTTGGACCTTCTTCAATGACAACCATATAACGCATATAAACCTCTACTGCTTGAGACCCGATTGTTTCAGAACACTGATAAGCGTTCCGGGCGGGACATCTACGCTGGGCTTGCCAGCAATTGTGACCGTACCGGATTTGATGGAATGATGGAACTGACGATGGCTTCCTCTTTGCCGCACCAGCTGCCAGCCATCCGACTCAATCAAGTCGATAAGATCTTTAACTTTCATGACGGAAGTTTAGCACGGCCTCTTCTTGAGGCTAAATCAGCAACACGTCTAACGTACATGACAAGGCGTCGCTGGCAGCATTCAAATCCACCCAAGCCGCTTGCAAGCGCCATAGACCAGGTACACGCCAAGACCGCAAACAAACAAGCCGAAGATAAGCCGAAGCTGCGACCCCGCCATTTGATTCGCGAAGTAAGCGCCTATCCACGAACCGAGGAACATGGTCGCGGCCAGAATAACGGCGGCCTTAATATCTACGTTTCCATGCCGGTAATATTCGAATGCGGCGGCGAGACCGACCGGCGGGAGCAGCAGCGCAAGCGTCGTTCCGGTTGCCATGTGCTGGGAGAAACCGGCCCAGTAGATAAGCGCCGGTACGATGACGATTCCGCCGCCGATACCGAAAAGGCCCGCCGAGATGCCGCCGAAAATACCGATAATCACAAAAATTAGCCATGACGGCATAGTATCCTCCTTTCAAATAAGATCGCTGTATAAAAAGCGCTATCTTAGCCTACTTAAACCAACCTGCAATTGAAAATTCGCCACTGTACCCGGCAGCTGCGGCTGTTCCACTAAGGCCGCATTTTGCCGGGCCGCATCGTCCATTTGAGTGATTGCCCGATTAACCTGTTCGATGCAGGACGTTTGCCCAACTGCAGCGTTGCCAATAACTCACTAACAAAAACTCTCAGGAAAACGCTGTTTTATGGGGCTGTCGTCAAAAACAATCTCAACCAGCGGCAGCTCCCATTGCTCCGCTTTGCACCGCGACTGATAGCTATCTTCGCTGTCATCCCGATAGCGCCTGATCATGGCCAATACCGTCGCCGATTCAATGAAGTCGGTTTTAGCCGACCAAAGCCGGGCGGCCTGTTTCGACAACACGGCGACTGGCCTGTCGCCATCTTTTAGCACCACCTTGCCGTTGCTCTGTTCCACGTTTAGTTGGAAGCCGGCGTCCAGCCGGGCAAGCTGCCGATGGATCGGATGGGATGCGTCGAAACTTCCGGCATAACCGAGGTCTATATCCTTCATGTCCAGAATGGCGTATTGCCTGGTTAGCGGCCGGCTTTGCGGCGGCGGATCGACCGTCCTTGCCAAAAGGTGATCGCCGGTGGTTTCAGCCGAAAACGGGTTGCGCCGGTCTTGCCGCTGCATCAGGCATAAGGTTTCCTTGGCGCGGGTCATCGCGACATAAAAACAATCGCCGCTGCTCTTCGGTAGCCTGTGCCGCCCAGCCGCCGTCGATGATCGCCGGATGCGCAAACTCCATGCCTTTGACCGAATGCGCGGTGCTCAAGAAAACGCCTTGCCCCAAACAGCGTTCGCGGCGTTGTTCGGCGAACACTTCATAAAGGAATTCCAGGGTTTGCTGGTTGGGCGCGTCGCCGTAGGTGTCGTCCAGGCGCAGCCAGTCGCCGGCCTTGCTTAAGGGTTTAGGCGAGCGCCTGATCGCATCCAGCAAGTCGGCATTTTCACGGATGCGGGACAGCGGCGGTTGCTTGTCGGCAGGCAACATGAAGCTGACCGGGATACAGCGACGCTCCAGCATAGTCCTGACCTGATCGAGCAAGCGCCATACAAGTCGAAAAGAAAGTAACCAAAGAAAAGGCGACCCGGTTGCCGTTGATGTCCACCCCGAATGGCGCACCGGATTCGGCCGGTTTTTCGGCGTGGCGCACGATCATTATTTTCTTCGCTTTCATGCCAGTCCCCTTGCTCTTGGCAGTTATTTAGCCGGACGCATGATTACGTCCGAAGCTGGGCAATAGTCCCTGACGCCGGAGCTGCATGCCGTGGGACGCATTTCTTTGTCGAAACAGAGACGAACTTCTTGCAGATATTCGCCTTTGCAGGCAACGGCCAGATGCAAGTTTGGATTTGCCTCCAGAAACTGTTGCCGGATGCTGGCGGCCGAGGTATTGATCTGATGGCTCGGGTTAGCGTAAGCATCCGGGATTTTTATAGTCTGGAAAGTGTTCCTGATCAGGTTGAAATAATCGCCGACTTTTTCGCCGCTGCATGTGCCGTGCTTTTCCCATTCGTGCCGGATCAGTTTTTCGCTGGGCATGACGGGGAGCATTTCCTGCACGACCGCTTCGGGAACGGCAGGGGTCGTGGAGCAGGAATCGGGGTAGCCTTTATTGTATTGCGGCCATAATCCATGCACGACGAAGCCGTAATGTTTTTCCCCCTCGCACTGGATCTTGTCGCCCGGCACTTCCGCGCAATGCTCAGGCGACCAGGAAAGGGTCAGCAGGTAATAATCGAACTTCCCCGGCTGGCCGTCTGCATAAGCCGGAAGGCTCAGCGCCAGCATCAATGCGATGACCGCTTTGCCGATTGTTTTCGTATAAGACATCACTTTACCCTTTTGTTTGAATTTTGGTTTCTGAACGGATTCTACCGGGAAGTTTGCTTTCCTGCGACTACCGGTTTGTTTCCGGCGCCCCGCAGGTTAACCAGTTTCTGCAAAAGGTCGAACCAAAACGGCGCTCCGAAAAACGTTGCCGATGCGGTGACCAGCCAGCCCAAAAATTGAACGCCGCTTATTGAGAGTGCGCCGTCCGGCCAGCCGACAGGCAAGGCCATTAAGGCATCCCATGGAATATCTGTCGGTTGGACCGGCGCGCCGATTTCCGCAGCAATGGAGGGATGCTGCCAAAGCGTCGTGAACAGATGAAAAGTATCGATGTTGAACAGGACTGCAATTACCAACGCGATTATGAAGCAATAAAGTTGGGAGCGGCGCTTATAGTTGCCCGACAGCCGGTCCATTCCAGCGTCGAACCAGGCCGCCAACTCGGTATAGACAGCGTCGATTCCCGAGGCTCGCGTGTATATTCCCTGCAACAGCTGTTTCAATTTGGGATCTTGGATTGCATCTATATCCTTGCCCAGTTGTACGACATCGCCGGCTTTGGTCTGTATGCTGTCTATAAGGGCGATAGCGAAATGCTTGGGATCGATATAAGAGGGTTTATTGTCAAGGTCTTGTGCACTCTTAGCATCTCCCTGACCTAAATGGCTCACCAAGCCGTGGTTGTACACATTGAGCGCAAGCCCGTTAAACTTTGGGTCGTTGAGCAGGGATTTGATTCCCTCCAACAGCGTGTTAGCACGCAACTTAAAGATTGATGCAATGGCTTCGTTGACGGAGCTGACGATAAGAGCGACAGAAGCGTAACAAAAGACTAGCCCGATTGCGACTTCCAGGGTGGTGCTGTTAAACATGGATTCCTCCTTTTTTTATTTTTTCCAGGGACTTGGCCCAGGCTATTGACCTATCGGTTTGAATGTTTTTTGGTCATGTCACCGGGTAAAAAATACCGATTACTTGACGACATGGCCCAAAAACCCGCGCAATTTTTCTTTGATGAATGGCGTCGCAGCGGCGGCGGTTCTGTGATCGGGAACACCAGGCATGATCCCCCTCACCAGGTTTTCGGCATGGTTCTCGATGTCTTCGAGAATGCTTCCTCCACCGCGAATGGGAAGATGGGCGGCCGCTTCATGCATCGCCTTCTGGAAGTCGTTCAGGGGCGCATTCAATGCTTTTTCGAGTTTGTCGGGGCTGATTTCGTAAGGTCTGGGTACGATTTTTTCAGGACCGGGATTACTCGGGGTGTCGAGGTTCAGCACGCATTCGAGATCAGGGGCGACAGCGTCGCGATGGCTGATCGGTGCGCCGAGAGAGAAGCATTTCCTGAGGGTAGCGATAACCGATGTATGGTCGAAAGGACAGGATGACCCTGCCGGCGTCTTCAGGATGGTTCCGGCCTTGATATAGGGGGAGACAAGCACCGCCGGAACCCGAACCCCGTAGCGGTCGAAGCCGAACGGCTGGGAATGGCTGTTGTCTGGAGGTACGGCTTTTGGCGGCGGGACATGGTCGTAAATTCCTCCGTGCTCATCGTAAATGATGACCAGCAATGTCTTTTCCCAAGTCGGCGCGCTTCTCAACGCATTGTAGACATCGGCTATCAGATCCTCGCCCATTCCCACATGGTGCGGGGGATGCTGATCGTTGGGCAATTTCACGTCCGGAAAATAGCGCGGCTCGATAAAAGTATAGGCAGGTAATTTGCCCGCCGCTGCGTCCTTCGCAAATTCCGTCTCGAAAAGCCTGAACCGCTCTATATGCGGCCACAAACGGGTGAGGGTCAGAGTCTGGGGGAAATCGTGGAAATAGATTTTCCATGAGTCAGGATTGCTGAAACGGTTGAAAACCGTCTCCATCAGGTAAGGGAAATGCGCCGGCGAATTGTTTTCATATCCCTCCGCAGTGGAGCAATGCAGGAAGAATCGGTTCGGCCACGTCTGGCAGGGCGCGGAGGCGAACCAGCTGTCGCACACGGCGAATTCCTTCGCCAGAGTGCTGATGACCGGAAGCTGCTCCGGCGTGTAGTAATGCATGATTGATTCCGGCGAATAGTTTCCGGGAGCTTCTGCAGTTTGCCTGACATAGTTGTTGACGAAACCGTTCATCGCCGGGGTTTCGCTGCCGGGTTTGCCGTCGAGCCCGAAGAGCTGCATGTTGATGTCTTTCCACAGTTCGCCGGGGTCCGGGTCGGGAATCGACATGGATTCCGGGTCGACATTTCCGCTGTTCCACACCTTGACGTCGCCCTTGCCGTAGTTCGGGTTGGTTTCATTTCCGGTAAGTCCGTCGAATCCGGGATTTTCTGGATAAAGCTGCCCGAGTATGCTGTCGAAGGAGCGATTTTCCATCATCAACACCACGACATGTTCGATTTTTCCGCCAAGATTTTCCATGATTTTCTCCGTTAGCCGTTCGTTACAAGAGTTATTGCCTTTTTCGCCGATTTCAGGTTTATCCTACCGTGGCAGGTGCCCCCGCCCGCCGGATTCGGCACGGCGCAATTGTGGCGCAAAAAAGGGTAGGCGTATGTAAGCCAAAGCTGAAAATGAATCGATGACGGCATATCTCGTTCGCTTAACCCTCTTAAACCGTAGTGGCCGGTTAATCTCCGCGCAGCAAAAAGCTTTTGTCAGCCGTAATTCCGCTCGCCAAACAATGCGGTGCCGATTCTGACGATAGTCGAGCCTTCGGCTATCGCGGCTTGTAAATCCCCGGTCATGCCGAACGAAAAAGTATCCAACTCGGGCCGCCCCAGCTTTGCAACGGCCTGGTACAGCGCTTTATAAGGGCGGCGTTGTTGCTCAAAATCCTGTTGCGGGGCCGGAATCGCCATTACGCCGCGCAGCTTCAGGTTGGGCAGTTTTACGACCTGTTCGCACAGCTCCGGCAACTCGTCCAGGGTAATGCCGGATTTGCTTTGCTCATCGCTGATGTTGACTTGCAGGCAAATATTCAGCGGCGGCAAATGGGCCGGGCGCTGCTCGCTCAGCCGCCGGGCTATTTTCAAGCTGTCCACGCTGTGTACCCAGTCGAAATGCGTCGCCAGCGCCTTGGTTTTATTGGATTGTATCGGGCCGATAAAGTGCCAGGTAATATCATAGGCGCCCAATTCCTGTTGTTTGCCTAATGCTTCCTGCAAATAATTTTCGCCGAAATGGCGCTGCCCCGATTGATAGGCGGCGGCAATATCTTCGGCGGGCTTGGTTTTGCTGACGGCCAATAACAGCACGGAACCGGGCCGGCGATTAAAGGCGGTTTCCGCAGTGCTGATTTGGGAACGTATTTGTCTGAATCTTTGCGTTATCGTGGTCATTGCTTACCCGTGGTCAGTTAGTTATCAATTAGGGAACCTCGAAAAACCTCGCATTTCGACAAGCTCAATACGAACGGTTCTAGGAAAACCAACCTGTTCCGTTCGTGCTGAGCTTGTCGAAGCATGAACGGAACAGGTTTTTCGAGGCTCCCATTAGACAATGGTTTTCATGAAAAACTAACACAACGGCAACATTCAAAAAACAAAAAGATGAACTATGGTATAAAAACGATTTTATTTTTGTCTTCACGAGGATGTTATGGATATTGCCGAATTACTGGCTTTCTCAGCCAAAAACAAAGCGTCGGATTTACATTTGTCGGCGGGACTCCCGCCTATGATCAGGGTTGACGGCGATATTCGGCGCATCAACATTCCCGCATTGGATCATAAGGAAGTGCATGCGCTGATTTATGACATTATGAACGACAAGCAACGCAAAGATTACGAGGAGTTTTTGGAAACCGATTTTTCGTTTGAATTGCCGGGCGTCGCCCGCTTCCGTGTTAACGCGTTTAACCAGGAGCGCGGCGCGGCCGCTGTATTCAGGACTATTCCATCGAAAATATTGAGCCTTGAAGACTTGAAGGCGCCCAGGTTTTTTGAGGAACTATGCCAAAAACCGCGCGGCCTGGTTCTGGTGACCGGCCCTACCGGCTCGGGCAAATCAACGACACTGGCGGCGATGATCAACCATATCAACTGCAACGATTACGCGCACATCCTGACCGTCGAAGACCCTATCGAGTTTGTTCATGAGAGCCAAAAATCGTTGATCAACCAACGGGAAGTCCATCGCGACACCCACGGTTTTAACGAAGCGTTGCGGTCGGCGCTGCGGGAAGATCCCGATATTATCCTGGTCGGCGAAATGCGCGACCTGGAAACCATCCGGCTGGCGATGACGGCGGCGGAAACCGGCCACCTTGTGTTCGGCACGCTGCATACGACCTCCGCCGCTAAAACCATCGACCGTATTATCGACGTATTTCCCGCCGCGGAAAAAGACATGATCCGGGCCATGCTTTCCGAATCGTTGCAGGCGGTCATATCCCAAACGTTGCTGAAGAGAATCGGCGGCGGCCGTGTTGCCGCGCATGAAATCATGGTCGGCACATCGGCCATCAGGAACCTGATCCGCGAAGCCAAAGTGGCGCAAATGTATTCCGCGATTCAAACCGGACGCAAGGACGGCATGCAGACGCTGGACCAGAATATGAAGGAACTGGTTGATAAAGGCATAATTACTGCAAAAATGGCTATGGAGAAAGCCGTTAATAAGGATATGTTCCGCTGATTTGCGCCGGTATTTCGGACGTAGGGCGGATAAGCGTACAGCTTTGCAATTTTCACGGTAACACCTGATCAGGGGAATGAAGTGATAAGCATTTTTTTAGCCAGTATTTTATTGGGCGCAGTCGCCGGATTAACGGCCGGGCTTTTCGGGATAGGCGGCGGTTTGGTTATCGTGCCGGTTTTAGCGATGTTGTTTGCGGCGCAAGAATTCCCCGCAGAACTGGTCATGATCATGTCGGTCGCAACCTCGCTGGCGACCATTATTCTTACTTCGATCTCTTCGGTGCTGGCGCACCATCGTTTGGATTCGGTATTGTGGAATAAGGTGCGCACCCTGGGACCGGGGATTATGATCGGCTCGGCTGTCGGAGCCGTGGTCGCGGATCATGTCACCGGCGGCGTATTACGCTTTCTGTTTATCATCTATTTGGTAGGCGTGGGCGTGCAAATGGCTTTGCAACTAAAGCCCAAACCGGGCCAACAGCAACCGTCCAAGGAGCTGGATTTGGGTACGGCAGGCATCATGGGGCTGCTGTCGTCGCTGCTGGGAATAGGCGGAGGTACGCTGATAGTGCCGTATTTAGTGCATTTTCAAACGCCGATGCGCAATGCGGTCGCCATAGCCAGCGCCTGCGGCTTGCCGATAGCCGTCGTCGGCACGGTGGGCTACGCCCTGCTGGGCAAGGATGCGTCGCAGCTGCCTGACTGGAGTTTGGGTTATATTTATGTGCCGTCGTTTTTGGGCATCGTGCTGACCAGCATGTACACCGCGCCGATCGGAGCAAAACTGGCGCATAAACTGCCTGCGGAGGAATTAAAACGCTATTTTTCGCTGCTGCTGTTTGTGATGGCGGCCAAGTTGATATGGTTTTGATACGGTATACTCGGTTAGAAAACAGACTTCGAATACCAAAAGCGAAAAAGGGGAGATGATACATTACTCATGAAAAGTAACCTGACTGCTTTTTGACCACTTACTCCTTTTTGCGCCTGATCGTGCGCATTTGGACTTGTCTTTTCCGTTATGCCCCCCGTCTGTTTTTTGCATAAGGTAACGACACTGCGGCTGACCGCAGTCGACCCGAAAGCGACGGTCGCTCTAATTTTGCCAATGACCAAAAATTGAACATAAGCTGATGTTGGTTTTGCAAAGATAGGCTGATGATATGGAATCTTCACTCACCCTGGCGCAATATAAAATGCACCGGCAATTTTTAAACGGTGTAATGAGGAGTCCATATCATCAGCCTACGGCCCCAAAGTTTTCCATCATGCCAGATTTTTTTAATTCACTTGCTTATCGCTTAAGTAAGTACCATTCAAGTCTGACCCCATTGATTTATAAAGGGGGGCAAAGTATTTCAACTTCGATCGATTTGTATTGCCCAAATTATGCTTCTCAGCTATGGTATACAACATTTGAATGAAAGAATCGGTAATGTCAGGTTTAAAAGCAATTGATTTTTTTTGCGGAGCGGGTGGTATGAGTTACGGCTTGCAATCGGCGGGAATTGAAATTCTGGCTGGGCTTGATAACGACTATTTATGCAAAGAAACATACGAAGCTAATATTGTAGATGCAAAATTTATGCACCACGATATAAGCGACCTGGATACTCTCGAATTAGCTAATATCTTAAAAATCAATAAAAATGATAATAACCTTATCTTTGCCGGTTGCAGCCCATGCCAATATTGGAGCAAAGTTAGAACTAATAAAACAAAAAGCCTAAAGAGTGCATTTTTACTCAAAAATTTTGAGCGCTTTATCTCCTATTTCAGGCCTGGTTTTGTAATAGTTGAAAATGTTCCCGGTTTGGCATCAAATAAAACACATACCATTTTGCCGGATTTTCTCAAATTTCTGGACAAAGAAGGATACGCTTATAATGATGGTGTGATCAATGCTATCGACTTCGGGGTTCCCCAGAAAAGAAAACGCTATCTGCTTATTGCCTCAAGACTTACGAATAAAATAAGTTTACCTACTCCGGAACACAACCCTAATCTTATAGTTAAGAATTATATTGGTGTCGCTAATGGGTTTAATAAAATCATAGCCGGCCATAAAGACGAATCCAATTTCCAGCACTGGTCAGCCAAGCTTTCGGAAGAAAATTTACAAAGAATTCGATTAACTCCTAAATCAGGCGGCGACAGATCCTGCTGGAAAAATAATAAAACACTTCAAATTCCCGCTTATCAAGGGAAAGATGACATTTTTCGCGATGTATATGCCCGCATGTATTGGGACCGTCCTGCTCCCACTATTACAACTCGGTTTAATAGTTTCTCAAACGGCCGGTTTGGTCATCCGGAAGAAGACAGAGCCATTTCCCTACGCGAAGGAGCCACTTTACAAACATTTCCCAAGGATTTTGTTTTTAAAGGTAGCAACATGGCCTGCTTGGCGAAGCAAATTGGTAATGCGGTTCCCCCGGAAATTGCCAGACGCATAGGTGCTCATATCATCAATATTGCTCAAAATGGCTAAATTCAAGACTCGAGCTCGCGCCGTCGATATGCTCGGCCGTCAACAGATTGCCAACGTTTCCACTGCGATCAGCGAGCTTTTCAAAAATGCCCACGATGCCTACGCCGACCATGCCGAGGTAGATTATTTCCGCTCAGATAATTTGTTAGTTATTCGTGATGACGGCATAGGAATGACGAAAGACGATTTTGAGAATCGATGGTTGGTGTTGGGGACTGAAAGCAAATACGCCGCTCAGAACCGTACTATCGACACCTATCGGCCCTCGGATAAGACGGAACGCGCCGTCATGGGAGAAAAAGGCATCGGCCGCTTAGCCATTGGCCTACTTGGCGAACAAGTTTTAGTTCTAACCCGCGCGATGCGTAACGATGGTTTACATGACTTGGTGATGTGTTTTATCCATTGGGGACTTTTTGAAGTTCCGGCCATCAATTTAGATGAAATTGAAATTCCTATTCACGTTATTACGGACAATAAATTACCTTCAGATATCGAGGTTGGTAGTCTTGTTAAGGAGTTCAGGAAGAACGTAGAGTTATTAGAAAGTAAAAATACTGATTACGATTTTAGTCAAATTTTAAGAGATTTGGATGATTTTCAAGTTGATCCAGAAAACCTACAAAGCTTTCTCGGTGGTATTTCGCTGACAGAATCAGCCGGTACACATTTTTATATAGCGCCAGCTAATCATACAATCTTGGACGAAATTGAACTGGATAGAAGTAACAATAAAAAAGATTTTTCTAAATTTCTACTCGGGTTTTGTAATTCCACTTTTCTCGAAACTACACCTCCGCCTATACAAACTGCTTTTCGTTATTGGCCTTCCGACTCGGACAATGATGATTTAATTTCAGATCGTGAATTTTTTACTAAAGATGAATTAGAAAAAGCAGATCATCGTATAGTTGGAAAAATCGATGAATTTGGACAATTTCGTGGATTTATTAGAATTTACGAGGAGACCAACGAAGACTACATCATACCTTGGAAAGACGGTGGTGGAAATTACACAAAATGTGGTCCATTCGAAATAGAATTTGGCTATATACAAGGTGAGCAACGCGTAAGCAGAATGACGCCTGATGATTGGAAAGAGCTTTATACAAAAACAGGTCTAATAGGTGGACTTTATGTTTTTAGGGACAGAATTCGCATTTTGCCTTATGGCAATTCGGATGTTGATTGGTTGGATATTGAACAGAGAAGAACAAGTAAGGCTAGTTATTACTTTTTTTCATACCGACGGCTTTTTGGAGCGGTTAAGCTTAGCCGTGCAAATAACAGTGCTTTAAAAGAAAAAGCAGGGCGAGAAGGTTTCCAGCAGGACAAAGCTTATAAGCAACTTAAAAGTATTCTTGAAAATATTTTTATCCAACTTGCTGCAGATTTCTTTCGTGAAGGCGCAGAACGCGGAGAGTATTTTGAAGTCCGAAAAAAAGAGTTAGAAAAACTTGAGCTTGCCCGAAGAAAGCGCGAAAAACAAGTCTCAACAAAGCGCAAAAATCTGAGCAGTTCTCTCGATAGCTTTTTTCAGCGCACACAACAAGGTTTGCCCGCTTTAGAAATCGAAAGTATCAGAAATCATGTCCAGCATCGAATGGATAGTGCAGCAAAAATTGCTGACCCTGATGAAGCCGCTATTGCTTTGCTGGATGCGGAGAAAGAAGCAAATCGAAGGTTGTCGGAGTTGCAGGAAAGCTATCGAATTAGTAAGCCTCGCGGTGTTGGGCTCTCTCGTCAATTACAGCGTGATTGGGAAGCCTATACAACAGAGACGCAACGTTTGGAAAATGAAATATTTCGACCTTATTCAGAGGAAATTACGCAACAGTTGGGAAATATAGCAACTCAAGCCAGAATCTATATCGATCAACGTAAACGTCTCGAATCGTTAATAAAAGAATTAGCGGAAAATGAAAAAAAATCGGTCAGGAGCGAAGCAGGTAAATTGAACAATACAGCCGAGGATACCCGTAAAGCGGCTACCAAAGTGGCAAGAGATGCAATCCATGAGCTTCAAAACACAATTGCCAAAGTAGAGGCGGAATTTGCCAGCAAGGATTTTACGGAACTGACGTCGGAACAAACTGAACAGGTACGCAAGGAGTTTGAAATGCGTATCGAAAGTGTCAGTAAGAAAAACACTGAGTCTCTTAGCAGGATACGCGATGTGCTTACCTCCGTCGCAGAAAACATGACGACCGATCCCGACATTACTCAGATCGACATGATGGAAGCCATGGATGAAGAGCTGGAAACCCTAAGGGAGCAAGTCGATACGGATGCGGACTTGGTTCAGTTAGGATTGGCAGTGGCCGTTATCAATCATGAATTTGAAGCTGCTATCAAAGGTGTTCGCCGATCCTTGCGGGAATTGCGCCCGTGGGCGGATTTGAATAGTAATTTGGCACCGCTCTATCAGGAGATTCGTAATAATTTCGATCATCTGGACGGACACCTGAACTTATTCACCCCTTTGCAACGCCGTTTATATCGAAAGCCGATCGAAATAAAAGGCAGCGACATCCTTCATTATGTGAAGACCTTGTTTGATGTTCGATTAAAACGGCATGACGTTAAATTGAGTGCCACCGAAGATTTTGCCGAGATGCGTGCCCACGGCTTTCCCTCAACACTTTATCCGATATTCGTCAATATTATCGACAATGCTATTTTTTGGTTGAAGGATACACAAGGCGAAAAACATATTAAGTTAGATAGCGACGGTAAGTCATTTTTTATCAGCAATACCGGTCCTGGCATTCATGCTCGCGACTATGAAGCTGTTTTTGAGCAAGGCTTTTCCCGTAAACCGGGCGGTAGAGGTTTAGGGTTGTTTATTTCTCGTAAAGCACTGCGAAAAGAAGGTATGGATATTAGTATCGTTCCTTCCGATTCACCGATAGGTGTTACTTTTCAAATAAAATGGAGTGATGAATAGATATGCAGCAGGCAAATACAGTCGAAGAATTTTCAATCCAAGTCGCTCAGGAATTTATCAGAACTGCTGTAGTTATTGATGACAGAATTTATGAAGATCAAAAGATCAAGTTAAATGTACCTGAGATAGTGCAAGAACCGAAAAGAAAAAAAGCATTAAAAGAATCAAACACACCAAATCAGAATAGTTCTGATAATATTTCAGGGGACCATGACGATAAGGAGATGTTTTCTTGGCAACAACTAGTAACCAGTTTCGCTAAAAAGAAAGTGGTTTGCGCTCTATATCAGCCAGAAAAAAAAGCTAAATTTTCTGCTACGTCTGAGGTTTATAAGCTCTGCCTTGCATCGGATATTGTTATAGTAGATTGGAATCTTGACGGCAGTCTTGGTAAGAAAGCTTTAGAACTTATTGCAAATCTTGTCCAAAATAGTTTGGAGGATATACCGGAACAACTGCGATTAATTCTGGTTTATACGAGCGAATCAAATTTAGAGTCAATAGCGAATGATGTTTTTGAAGAATTAAAGAAAGAGCTTGGGGAAGATATCCAGCCACAAACTGAAGACCATGGGCTTTCAATGCACACTTCAAATTCAAGAATAGTGATTTTGGGTAAACCCGTACACGTACATAGACTTGAGGAATATAAAACGCATGAAGTGTTGGAGAAAGATCTTGCTGAAAGATCGATAAAAGAGTTTTCAAAACTTGCATCGGGGTTGCTTCAAGGAACTGTACTTTTAGGATTAGCGAAAATTCGGGAAAACAGCAGAAAAATCTTATCAAAATTTGATTCGTCGTTAGATCCGGCCTTCTTAACGCACAGAGCGCTCTCTTTGCCTCACGCTGAGGCATCAGATCAAGTGATACCTCTGCTAATGGCGGAATTCCAATCGGTATTGGAGGATCGGCTGCCAAATCCAATATTGTCCACAGCTTTAATTGAAGATTGGTGTAGTCAATGGGAACCGACTAGCAACGCCAAGACTTTTGTTGATTACGAAGTTGACATAAAGAAATTTGCGACTGATTTTTGCTTGAAGGGTAGTGGTATAAAAAAAGAGTACCCAACAGTTAAGATTCTGGATTCGTTGATAGATCAAGATAATTGTTGGAATACAGATGATATTTCCTCATACAGACAAATAACTAATTTTCTTCATTTCGATAATAAACAAAATAAAAACCATGAATTCGCCGCTTTAATGAGTCATCGGACTCACTATGGCAATATTGAGCCAGCGCTTAAATTGGGGACAATAGTTTGTGTGAAAGATAATGCCCACTCGCAATATTTGCTTTGCCTTCAACCGCTCTGCGACAGTGTTAGATTGTCTGGAAAGAAAAATTTCATTTTTTGTAAACTGCAATCAGGAACTAATAAAAGAACATCATTTGTTGTAAAAGAAAATGGTGAATTTAAAGAGTTATTTTTTAGGCCGAATGCTGCAAATTGTGTTGTCGTAGAATTCAAGGCTGATAAGCACGCAAAATCAATAATAGCCAAAAATAGTGACATTGAAAATATAAAATGGTTTGTCAGCACCTCGGATTCAAAATATTTGTGGCTGGCTCAACTAAAATCCGACCACGCTCAAAGGGCCGCAGAACAGTTTGCTAGCAATTTATCTCGTGTCGGTCTAACAGAATCGGAATGGCTAAGGTTAATGTCGAAATAAGCTTTTACTTTGTTAACGATGGATGTATTGACTCCCGAGCAACGCCGACGTTGCATGACTTCTATTTCCGGGAAAAATACCAAGCCCGAGTTGATAGTCAGGAAATTGCTATATAGCTTAGGTTATCGCTACCGTCTGCATTATGCCAATCTACCCGGAAAACCGGATTTGGTTTTTCCTGGAAAAAGGAAGGTTATATTCATACATGGTTGTTTTTGGCACAGGCACGACTGTAAGAAAGGAAAATCCATGCCAAGCAAGAACCCTGAGTTCTGGCAGAAGAAACTCGCGGATAATGTGAGCAGAGATAATAGAAATATTAGTGAACTTAAAAAATTAGGTTGGGAGGTTTTAGTTATTTGGGAGTGTCAAATTAAAGATCTACAGCCGTTAGTCGTAAATTTACATTATTACCTGCAAGCCAAATAGGAATTCATTTACCAATATCCTGTGCTGCTTGCCCGAAATTTACTTTATTTCTACCTCGCCAAATTTGCGATAATGCGCAGTCATTTTATTTACAAGGGTTCCGTTGCACATGTGGTTTAAAAATCTGAGCATTTTCCGTCTTACTGAAGATTTCACTTTGACTCCGGCAGAGCTGGAACAAAAGCTTGAGCAAATGGCGTTCCGCCCCTGCGGCAGCCATGAAGAATTTACTTTCGGCTGGACTTCGCCGCTGGGTAAATCGTCCGAACAGCTGGTGCACAGCGCGAACGGGTTTTTGATGGTCTGCGGCAAAAAAGAAGAACGCGTCCTGCCTGCGTCCGTCGTCAATGAAATGATGCAGGAAAAGATTCTTGAAACCGAGGAACAGCAAGGCCGTAAATTATCCAAAAAAGAACGCACGGCTATTAAG
>JALNYY010000138.1 GCA_023229605.1 Methylobacter sp. | reverse complement strand
AGCTGAGGCGCTAAATACATTCCGTGCTGCTCGGTAAGTTGCTGCATTTTTTGCCAAGTTTGTTCAGCACTCAGTAATTTTTGCTTTTCCAGTAAAAGCAATAAACCTACCGTGCCGATCACATCAACTGCCAGATAATGTGCTTTGCGCCGAGCTAATAAATCATCCAGAACGACATAATCGGCCGCTATTTCTTGCGCCAGAATAATCGCTTCCAGTTCGCCTTGATGCAGCCGTCCCAAAGCACCTTGCACATAAGCCGCTCCGATGGCTGAAAGGTTAGCGACCTTTATAAACGGGGGCGGCACATATTCGTGTAATTCGTTAACAACCGCCGTAGGTACATAAATATCATCGCTAACGTCAGCCAACAGTTTAAGACTGTCTACCTTGCTTAAAAAGATAATCGGACTGGTATTAAGGACGATTTTCATGGAAATTTATAGCTTTTCTACAGTGTGTATGTCCTCTAAAACACATTCATCGGCGATGATATAACCCTGATTAAAGTGCTCTGTTAAGCGCGTTTTAAAAGCGTCAAAATCCAAACCTGCCATGTGCGCAGCACTGGCAAAGCTTATTTTCCTGGCGTGATACAGGCTTGCTGCTAAAAAGAATTCCGCCGCATGATTACCCAGCGGTTGCAATATGTCGTCGAATTCGGGCTGAAGTTGTATATGCATTGTTGTTTCCTTAGGCACTAACCTTACCTCAGGCATAGTGAATTAACTTGCACGGCATTGTAAGACATATCTTGGCTGCCGGGTGAGATTAAAAGTACGGGGTTTTCGGAATGCTCACAACGAGGGCATGTCGGGGCTCTTCACATCACAACAACGCCTTAATCTCCGGCACACAGGAGCCGCAATTGGTTCCGGCTTTTAGGCAACGCCCGACTTCCTGATGGGTTTTGAGGCCTTGTTCCCTGATTGCTGCAAGTATGGTTTTTTCCCCGACGTTAAAGCAGGCACAGACGATAGTGCCGACATCGGCTTGACCGACGGGCGGCTTGCCGGTCAATAACGCCATGCGTTCGGCTTTTTCCAGCTCTGTTTTTGCGAACAGACCGGCCAGCCAGTTGCGTTCCGGCAATGCAGTCCCGGCGGCGATAAAAACCACGCTTTCCAACTGATTGTTCACGATACGCGCGGCCCGGTAATTGCCCAGGCCGGGGTCTTGATATTCCTGCCACTGCGGCGTTGCGCCATCGTTGTCGCAGAGATTGTTTTTCGCCCAATCCTGCCAATTTTCGGGCAGCGCCATCCCTGCCAATTCATAACGGTAATAGTGTCCGCCTTTGATTTTTACCCAATAATCCGGTGCGTCGATGCTCAGCTCGCGGCGGGACAGGATAAAGCCTTGCCAAGCAGGCTGATACGCCTTGATCCGCGCCGGTGTGTGCTTGCTTTCCGGTTGATTGGAAATCGGGTCGACTATCGCGTTGACTAACGCGCCCATGCGTCCACGGCCGGCGTATTGTTCGGTCCAGTGCATCGGAACGAAGAGGCTGCCCGGAAGCTGGCTGTCGGTAACCTGCACCCGCGCAAGCATGCTTCCCCAACGGCTTTCTATGGTTGCCAGGCTGTTGGCAACCAAGCGATAGCGCCGCGCATCATCAGGATGCACTTCGACAAAAGGCTCGGGCTTATGCTGATTTAACTTAGCCGCAATGGCTGTGCGCGTCATGGTATGCCACTGGTCGCGCAAGCGGCCGGTATTTAAAATCAGCGGATAATCCTGGTCCGGCGGATTGACCGGCGGGCGCGGTGTAACGGAGATAAACCTGGCTTTGCCCGATTCGGTAAAAAACTTCCCGTCATCAAACAGCCTGGCCCTGCCCTGTGGATAAGCCTGATTGACCGGCCATTGGATCGGCTGTAATTGCTCGTAATCCTGCCCCGCGATGTCCGCAAACGCCGATATATCGAAATCGCGCGTCCCGTTATTTTCGAAACCGGACAGCCGGGCGTGTTCGCGAAAAATCTCCACCGGGCTTTGGTAATGAAATGCCTGTTCAAAACCCATGCGCCGCGCCACTTGGGTGATAATCCACCAGTCGGGTTTGGCGCTGCCTGCGGGCTTGAATAATGCCCGTTGCCGTGAAATCCTCCGCTCGGAATTGGTGACCGTGCCGTCTTTTTCGCTCCAGCCTTGCGCTGGCAACAACACATGCGCCAGGGCGGCGGTGTCGGTATCGGCGATGCAATCGGACACCGCCACAAACTCGCAGCCCTGCAAGGCTTGTTTGACTTTGTCGGCATTGGGCAAGCTGACTACGGGGTTGGTGCCCATAATCCACACGGCTTTGACTTTGCCCTCATAGATCGCATCGAACAGTTCGACGGCCGGGTAACCGGATTTGCGGGCGATATTGCCGCTGCCCCAAAACCGTGCAACCCGCTCGATGTCATCGGCATTGGAAAAATCCATATGCGCGGCCAGTTGATGCGACAAGCCGCCGACTTCGCGCCCGCCCATCGCGTTCGGTTGTCCGGTCAGCGAGAACGGCCCGCATCCGGGCTTGCCGATTCTGCCGGTCGCCAGGTGGCAGTTGATGATCGCATTGACCTTGTCGGTGCCGGATGACGATTGATTGATGCCCTGGCTGTACAGGCTGACGACTTTTTCATGCCCGGAAAACCAGCCGTAAAAACGGTGCAGGTCGTCCTTGTTCAATCGGCAAAGCGCTGCAGCCTGCTCAATATCGATACGGGTAGTATTCAGGGCTTTAACAAAGCCTTCGGTATGGTCTCCAATATAAGCAAAATCCAGCGCGTTTTGCTCGTTCATAAAATGTAACAAACCGTTAAACAACACGGCGTCGCTACCGCTCGCCAACGGCAAATGCAAATCGGCAATGTCGCAACTGGCGGTACGGCGCGGGTCGATCACCACGACCTTTAGCGCCGGATTGGCTTCCTTTGCCGCGCGTATCCTCTGGAAACTGACCGGATGACACCACGCGGCATTCGAGCCGATCAGTATTATCATCTCGGCCAATTCCAAATCCTCGTAACAGCCCGGCACGGTATCGGAGCCGAAGGCGCGTTTATGCCCGGCTACCGAAGACGACATGCACAGGCGGCTGTTGGTATCCATATTGCCGCTGCCGATAAAACCTTTCATCAGCTTGTTGGCGACGTAATAATCCTCGGTCAACAATTGCCCGGAGCCGTAAATCGCCACCGCGTCCGCGCCGTATTTTTCTATAGCGTTGCTGAACGAGTCGGCAACCAGATCCAGCGCCTCCGTCCAGCTGGCATCGCGCCCGTACACTTTCGGTTGCGACAGCCTGCCTTTGAGTTCGACTGTGTCACCAAGCGCTGAACCTTTGGAGCAAAGCCGCCCGAAATTAGCCGGATGCGTGGCGTCGCCGCCGATTTTAAGGCGATGATGAGCTTCATCAATCTTCGCGCTGATGCCGCAGCCTACGCCGCAGTAAGGACAGGTGGTTTGTATGGTTTTATTCATTAGAAATCAGCGGCGCGCTGTTTCCCAAGCTCCAGCTTGAAAAACCCAGAGGGCGAAGCTCTAGCTTCGCGATACAAGAAGCTGGAGCTTCCAAAACCGAATTCATGCCGGGCTGTCCTGCCCGGCACCCTGCGGGCGTGTGCAAATCCGCTCCCGGCGGATTTGTCCCAAGCTGGAGTGAAATCCGTGTCATCCGTGTTCCATATCAAAGCCGGCTTTATAAAAATCCCCCGCATAAGCTTTACCAAAAATCAGCGCCTCTCTTATGCCGGAGATGCTCTCTTCCTGCTCCAGCAACTCCTGATACCAGCCGCCATCGGCCGTATCGCCGTACAGCACCGCGCCAATCAGCTTGTCAGCCTTAATGACCAGTTTCTTGTAAATGCCTAGAGCGGGATCGGTAAAGCAGATGCTTTGACAACTTTCATCGCCTTGAAAATCGCCGACCGAAAACAGGTTGATGCCCGTCACTTTAAGCTTGGTCGCAGTCGGCAAGGTGATATATTTCGCCGCACCATGCGCGCTAAGATGATTGGCGCAAACCTTGGCTTGCTCAAACAACGGTGCGACCAGACCAAAGGTAGAACCGCGATGCTGGATACATTCGCCTACCGCATAAATGCTGGGATCGTAACTTTGCAAGGTATCATTGACTACGATGCCGCGTTCGCAATAAATTCCCGCTTGCCGGGCCAGCGTCATGTTGGGCCGCACGCCGATTGCGGTAACAAACAGGTCGCATTCCAGTTGGCTGCCGTCGTCAAACTTTACCGCCGTAATATGGCCGTTTTCATCACCCAATAATTGCTTGAGTTTGGCGGCCATCTTAAATTTAAGGCCGCGTTGCTCCAATTCCGTTTGCAGCATTTTTGCTGCGGGCCTGTCCATTTGCCGGTTCAGCAAGATTTCATTATTATGGATCACGGTGACATCCATGCCTCTTAAAACCAACCCGTTGGCGGCTTCCAAACCCAACAACCCGCCGCCCAGCACCACGGCTTTGTTATGGATGCGGGTGTAAGCCAGCATTTTATTCACATCGAAAATATCCCGAAAACTGATCACGCCATCCAAGTCATTCCCCGGAACTTGCGGCATGACCGCTTTGGAACCGGTAGCGATTAACAGCCGGTCATATCCGGCAACCGTACCGTCCTGAGCATAGACTTCCTTGTTTTTCCGGTCTATGTAAACCACAGCTTTGGTTTCACCCGCATGCAGCTTTATGCCATGGTCGATGTACCACTGGCGGTTATTGATCACAATATCCTCAATGGTTTTTTCGCCGCACAACACCGAGGACAGCATGATCCGGTTGTAATTGCCGTAAGGCTCAGCGCCGAACACGGTAATGTCGTATTTATCCGGCGCGGCAGTCAACAGTTCTTCTACGGTACGCATACCCGCCATGCCGTTACCGATAACGACCAAGCGTTGTTTCATCCGGTGTTCCTTATGATTGAATGCCATTAACTCAAACTTTTGGACAAATAAATGCGTGCCCCACAAGCGGTTGCAATTCAGCAGCAATCTATATGCCACACTCCGACATAGCCTGGATCAGTAGCCTAAGGGCCGCAGCATTGGTTTGCCGGGTTACGCTACGCTAACCTGAGCGGCATGCTAAAATCTAAAAACGGAAATCCTGCGATCTAAAATGGTGCATAAACGCCCAGGCTACACCGTAAATAGATCTATAATGGTGCATCTAAGCAAGAGATGGGTAGAGCAGTACAAAAAACCATCGTATAGGAGGGTTGATTATGACGGGCTTCGACTATCGCCTCTACCCTTCCTGCCGTGCGGCCTGCAAATTGCTATACAATCCATAACGCTCTTACTTTGAACAACTTTAAAGCAATCCATGTATAAACGCATACTTGATCACCTTAACGGCGCAATCTTGTTATTCGATCGCGACCTGATTCTCACTTACCTTAATTCTGCCGGAGAAATTCTGCTTGCCGACAGCTCGCGCCATTTGGTGGGGCTCGGCGCTTATGAGATATTCAAGTCTTCCGACCCGGCACTGCTGATTAATTTACAGCAATGTTTAACCATGGCGGAACCTCTGCTGGACCGTGAACTTATTCTGGACCGCATGACCCACAGCATCACCATCAACTTTAGCGCAACACCGTTGTTAAAGGATGAGCAGGTCAACGAAATTCTGGTCGAATTGCAACAAGTGGACAATCACCTGCGCATATCCAAGGAAGAGCGGTTATTAACCCAGCAGAACACCGCCAGATTGCTGGTCAGGGGCCTGGCGCATGAAATCAAGAACCCTTTAGGCGGCTTGCGCGGCGCGGCGCAATTGCTGGATCTGGAATTACGCGACCCTGATCTCAAGGAATATACCCGGATTATCATCGCAGAATCCGACCGCCTGCAAGGCTTGATGGATAAAATGCTCGGCCCCAACAAATTGCCCAATAAAAAAGCTATCAATATTCACGAAGTGCTGGAGCGGGTCAGGCAGTTGGTTCAAGCCGAGTCCAGCGGCAACCTCAGCATTAAAACCGACTACGACCCCAGCATCCCCAATATATATGCAGATAAAGACCAGCTCATCCAGGCCATTTTGAATATCGTCAAAAACGCCGTTCAGGCGCTGAACGGCGTAGGCGACATTATCATCAAAACCCGAATCCACCGGCAAGTGACCATAGGCCGCAAACGCTACAAACTGGCGGTGAAGTGCGACATTATCGATAACGGGCCGGGAATCGACGCCGACATGATGAACCAGATATTTTATCCGATGATTACCGGGCGCGCTGACGGCACAGGGCTGGGTTTGTCGATAGCCCAAGCGTTGATAAATCAACATAACGGTTTGATTGAATGCAGCAGCGAGCCTGGAAACACGGCGTTTTCAATCTTCTTACCCATTATTGCTCAGGGAGATACCGACAATGACTAAGCCTGAAACTGTCTGGGTCATCGATGACGACAAATCCATACGCTGGGTCGTGGAAAAAGCCCTGCAAAAAGCGGACATCATCACCCGCAGTTTTTCCGGTGCGGCCGATTTGCTGGTCGCATTGCAGAACGATTTGCCCGATGCCCTGATTACCGATATTCGTATGCCTGATATGGATGGACTGGAACTTTTGAACAAGATTCAACTGAGCCACCCAAGCCTGCCGGTTATTGTGATGACGGCTCATTCCGACCTGGAAAGCGCGGTCTCGGCATTCCACGGCGGCGCTTTTGAATACCTGCCCAAGCCCTTTGATATTAAAGAAGTCGTTGACCTTGCCCATAGAGCCTGTATTCATAGCCGGCAACAGAAAACGGGGGCGGCTTCAGATACGCCCACGACCGAGGAATCCACGCCGGAAATTATTGGCGAAGCCCCATCGATGCAGGAGGTATTCCGCGCGATAGGGCGGCTGGCAAGGTCGCAGATCACTGTTCTGATTAACGGCGAATCGGGAACCGGCAAGGAATTGGTCGCCAAAGCCTTGCATCGTCACAGCCCTAGGGCCGACAACCCCTTTATCGCGCTGAATATGGCCGCGATCCCCAAGGATCTGATGGAGTCCGAGCTGTTCGGTCACGAAAAAGGCGCTTTTACCGGCGCGCAATCGCGCCGCGCCGGGCGCTTTGAACAAGCCGACGGCGGCACCCTGTTTCTTGATGAAATCGGCGACATGCCCGCCGAACTGCAAACCCGCTTATTACGCGTGCTGGCCGATGGCGAGTTCTATCCGGTCGGCTCGTATTCATCGGTTAAAGTCGATGTGCGTATTATTGCCGCCACCCACCAGAACCTTGAGACGCTGGTAGAGCAAGGCCGCTTTCGGGAAGATTTATTTCACCGCTTAAACGTCATCCGCATCCACATCCCGCCCCTGCGCGAGCGCAAACAGGATATACCCTTGCTGCTGCGTCACTTTTTAAATCAGGCGGCAGTCGAGCTTAATACCGAAATCAAAATCTTAAAACCCGAAGCCGAGGCTTTTTTAAGCACCCTGGACTGGCCGGGCAATGTCAGGCAACTGGAAAACAGCTGCCGCTGGCTGACCGTGATGGCTTCGGGCCGGGAAATCCATTTACACGACCTGCCGCCCGAATTGCTAAATACCCTATCGGAAAAAAATGCGACAGAAACCGGCTGGGAAACATTACTGAGGAGCTGGATAGACCAGCAGCTGCTGCTCCGCTCTCATATGGCGCATGGACATGAGGGTGAAATAGCTAAACAAATCATTCCCACAGTGGAAACCATTTTAATTAAAGCGGCGTTAAATTTTACCCACGGCAAACGCCACGAAGCGGCTATTTTATTGGGCTACGGCAGAAACACCCTGACCCGGAAAATTCAGGAGCTGGGGATATAATCTGTCTTGCTGCTACGAGAGAGGGGGCTATGGATAGATTATCATTCCACAAAGAGGCAAATAACCTACTGAAACACTGCGACAATATGCCACATTCCATTGTTTATTATTTATCGCTAATATAGCTGCAACTCTTGAGATGCAAATTTCTTCCTCGAAATTCAGAGTTTTATATCCTTCTCTAATGCGGCCCTAATCGGCCGCATTTTTTTTGTCTGTCGTTTTTTACACGGGGAAATCCACCGGCTCTCTGCGACATTCTGACACGCGGCAATTTGCCACATTCCATTGCTTATCGTTTCTCGCTAATATAGCTGCAACTCTTGAGCTGCAAACTTCCTCCTCGGAATTCAGAGTTTTATATCCTTCCTTTAATGCGGCCCTAACCGGCCGCATTTTTTTTGCCCAAAGAAAAGCCCGCGGCTCTGCGACATTCTGGCACGCGGCAATTTGCCACATTCCATTACTTATCGTTTGTCGCTAATATAGCTGCAACTCTTGAGATGCAAATTCCCTCCTCGGAATTCAGAGTTTTATATCCTTCCTTATAATGCGGCCTAATCAGCCGCATTTTTTTTGCCTGCCGTTTAGGCTAATCGGTTGAAATATTTTTGCCTGAAATAAAAAGCCACCTTGACCAATCCGATCAATACAGGGACTTCCACCAAAGGCCCGATGACTGCCGCAAAAGCCTCCCCTGATTGCAGGCCGAAAACCGCTACGGCGACCGCGATGGCTAACTCAAAATTATTGCCGGCCGCGGTAAACGACAGCGTGGCGCTAATGCGATACCCCGCCCCGGCCTTGGCCGACATATAAAAAGTGACCAGAAACATGATCAGAAAATAGATGACCAGCGGTACGGCAATGCGCGCCACATCCAGAGGCAGTTGCACAATATATTCGCCCTTCAGGGAGAACATGACCAGAATCGTGAACAGCAGAGCAATCAGCGTGACCGGGCTGATCTTGGGCATGAATGTTTCCTCGTACCACTGCAACCCTTTGCGCCGCACCAGAAAAAAACGCGTGAACATGCCGCCGAAAAAAGGGATGCCCAGATAAATCAACACACTTTTGGCGACCTGAAGCATCGTAACCTGAACCTCGAGGCCGGAAGCTATGCCTAACCAGTCGGGCAGAACGGTGACGAAAACATACGCATAAACGGAAAAGAACAGCATCTGGAAGATGGAATTGAAAGCCACTAAACCTGCGCAGTATTCGGCATCGCCCTCGGCCAACTCGTTCCAGACCAGCACCATGGCGATGCAGCGGGCCAGCCCTATGATAATCAGCCCCACCATGTACTCCGGGTAGTCCCTAAGAAAGATAACGGCCAGCGCGAACATCAGCACCGGACCGATAATCCAGTTCTGGATCAGCGACAGCAGCAGAACCCTGGTGTTCTTGAAAACCCGGGGTAATTCCTCATAGCGCACCTTGGCCAGCGGCGGGTACATCATCAGGATCAGGCCGATGGCAATGGGCATGGACGTGGTCCCCACCTGGAAACGGGTCAGCCATTGGGTAAAATCGGGAATGAAGTAGCCCAGCGCGATCCCGCCCGCCATGGCCGTAAAGATCCATAGCGTCAGGAATCGTTCTACGAAACCCAAAGGCTTTGGAGCGTGGTCAAATTGTTGGTTGTTTTGCGTATTCATGATTATCGTTTTCCCATGAGTCAAAAGGTTTCTGCACCGATTTTGTTCAGCGCTGCGGTCAATTCCGGCCTGGACATCGTCTCAACCGGCAATGCCAACAATTGCTGTACCCGTTTTTCCAAAGCCGCGTAGGTCTCCTCGAAAGCCGCGTCAATAACATCCTGACTGCCAACAACATGAGCTGGGTCTGGCAAACCCCAGTGCGCCCGGATCGCACTATTAAGATAGACGGGACATACTTCCCCGGCAGCGCTGTCGCAAACGGTAATGGCAATATCAATGCCTAGCCCGTCGAACTCATCCCAGGATTGACTGGAAAATCCCTCGGTTGGGATGCCGTGGCGCTTTAATGTCGCCAACGCATTCGCGTTTACCTTGCCTGTCGGATGACTCCCTGCTGAAAAAGCCTGAAATCGGCCGCCACCCAAATGATTAACAAGCGCCTCGCCCAAAACACTTCGGCAAGAATTCCCCGTACACAAAATCAGAACTTTTAACATGGCTTATCCCCTAACATTTATATATTCGAATAAACGAATATTATAAGGCAAAAAAACTCAGCCGCAATACTTCGTCATCTCCGGGCGATCATTCATGGCCTGCAACCGGCCGCTGTCTTTTTGCTGTTTGGCATTTGTCGCAAACTGTTTGACGGTGACATCCAGAATCTCAAATACCCAGTCCGGTAATTCTGGGTTAATTTGATAATACACCCACTGCCCTTCGCGGCTGTCCAACAGCAGATTGCTTTGCCGCAATTGCGCCAAGTGGCGCGAGATTTTGGGCTGCAATAAATTCAACGCATGGGTTAACTCACAAACGCAGAGCCTGCCTTCTTTATGCAGCAAAACCACGCAGCGCAAGCGCGTCTCATCGGCCAGGCATTTAAATAGTGTGGTTGGCGTGATCATGTTTATAAGTGTTAGCCGTTCGGAAAAACTAGCCCAGCTTGAAGCCGACAAAAAATCCGCCGACCCCGCTGGCGCCCTTGCTGGTAATGCCGGTCAAACGATCTACCAGAAAATCGCCGGAGTTTTTTGCAGCTTCCGTAGCGGCGCTGGCGACATGCTGCAGCTTTTCATCGGTTATATCGATGATGTCGTAATATTCTGCAACAAACAGCAGCGCGATTGTCGCCCCGCCCAGAAATAGCGCAGTACGCAACATTTTTTTTGCGAAATAGCCGACCGCCAGCCCGATAACAAACGGCGCGCCGACATTGCCAAGCAAAAAGGCCGAGGAAAAGATGTCAGTAGAAGATGCCGCGTCGACTGGATGGGTGTTCA
>JALNYY010000005.1 GCA_023229605.1 Methylobacter sp. | reverse complement strand
TGACTAAATCGGTACAAATTGCTGCCCGTTATTTGTCCGATGTCTCGGTCCATAACACTAACACACCAGCTGATAAGACCAATGCCTGCAATCTGGCTGTTTATGGCAATAGTGCAGGCACAGGGACACCCGTAGTGCCCGGCCTTAATTGCACCGATATAGCCGTATCAAACCCAGATTCTCAGCATGTCCAGGTAGTTGCAACTTATGATTCGAATCTTATATTGGGTAATAGTCTGAATGCGCTCATGCAGTTGGCCATAGGGGGCAGCGCCGCCACTGATTTTATGGCACTTAAAGCCGGTAGTGTGATGAGGTTCGCCCAATGATGAACAGACGTCAACAGAAAGGCGCTGAAACCGTGGAATTTACCTTGATTGCCTTGTTGTTCTTTGCTGTTCTGTTTGCCATCATTGAGTTTAGCAGGGCTTTGTTTGTCTGGAATGCATTGACGGAAGCTACCCGCAGAGGTGCGAGGATGGCGGTCATTTGTCCTGTTGGGAGCGGGATTCCAAAGCAAGTTGCCATTTTTGGCGATAAAGGCGGCTCATTAACAACCAGCCCGATTGTTGTCGGCTTGACGCCTGATATGGTGAATGTAAGCTATTTTGACCAGGCGGGCGCTGTTTCGGCCGATCCAACGCTGATAAGGTTTGCCGAGGTAAATATCACTGGCTATACACACACTCTAATTATTCCTCTCTGGGGCAGTTCGATAACGGCTCCTGCATTCACGACTACCTTGCCCACTGAAAGTCTGGGTGCTGTTCCTACCTATTCGGGTGATCCTGTGATTACGCCTGATTGTAATTTTTGATTGCTGCCTAAACTATAGGTAAATTGATTGTAACGTCGAGTCATTCAATGCGTTAGGATGGCTGTTGGCTATTTATCGTCGTTATTGGCTTTCGCGGTTTCAACAGGCTGTAGGATTGGCGCTGCCTTGTGTGGGTAACCCGGTGCTCATCAGGCTTACTGTTTTTCCAGTATTTCCAGCCGCATTAAATTATCATTGGCTTTTTTATAAAACCGGGGAGATGACTTTATTGCCTCTTGCAAATAATTGTTTGCCTCTGCGTAATCGCCATTCATCATGGCAATATAGCCGGTATTATTATTTGCTTCGGCCGGTGAAGATGCTTTGGCAAAGGCAATATATGCCTCTTCATATTTGCTTAAGCGCGCCTGCAGCAACGCGTAGTTATATATCGCCCTTTTAAAGCCGGGATTGATTTGCAGGGCTTTAATATAATAAGACGCGGCTTCGTCCAATTTATCGGCTGAATAGAGCGCAAAACCCATATTATTGAGCAATTCGGGCGAATTCGGCAAAATGCTGTCGGCTTTCTTGAAAAAGCTTTCAGCTTTCAGATAATCACCCTGTAAATTGGCAATGATGCCCAACCCGTTATAAGCACGCCAACTTTGCTGTTTGGCGACAACCCGACCGAGATTTTCTTCTGCTTCCGGGTAATTTCTCTGCTTGATCAGCAGTAGTCCATACTGTTCTGTTGTCTTTAAATCATCCGGATGTTGCTTTAATATCAATTTGAAACTTACTTCCGCCAGGTCATATTTTTTTAACTCGACATATAAATCAGCCATTTTTTGCAAAACCTGGACATTATTCGGCTCCAGATCGTAAGCTTTTATATAATAGAGCTGTGCCAAATCCATCTTACCGCTCTGCGCCGCTTTTTCCGCCTTTAACACAGCATCTTCCACCGAAGTAACATTAAGCCCGGTGCTTTGTAAAATCTCTTCGGTTTCCTGTTTGTCTCTACTGTTCCCCGCTTCTTTAATGTTACCGGGGTTGCAGGCTGTCAACAGCACAAAACTTAAAATAACCCAAAAAACGAGGTTTGTTACTTTTTTTCTTTGCTTCATCAATTATTTATCCGGCAGAAATACTCTTTACCCATCATAAAAATCAGGGGATTTTAGTAACTATAGCCCACATTTATTGTTTCTACGAAAGGTAAAAATACCGTTTTCCAGAAATCACTATTATTTGGCGCAATCCGTTCAAAGCTTTTTAAATATAATCACGGCAGGCGCCATAATTACTATCATAAACGCCGGCAATAAACACATAGCCAACGGAAAGATCAGTTTTAAGCCTATTTTCGCAGCCATTTCTTCAGCCGCTTGCGTTCTTCTATCCCTGAGTTCTTCCGAATAAACCTTTAGTGTCTCGGCAATACCTGTCCCAAAACGCATACTTTGTGAAAGCATTGATACCAATCCTCTGATGTCTTCCACGCCAGTTCTTTCAACCAGTGATTGCAAGGCTTTATGCCGATCAATGCCTGCGCGAGTTTCGGCAATAACCATATCCAGTTCATCCGCCAATACGGGTTGACTGATGCCGATTTCGGCAGCCACTTTTTGCATCGCCGAATCCAGACTCAAGCCAGCCTCGGAACATACCACCAACAAATCAAGCGCATCAGGAAAAGCTCTCCGAAGAGTTTTCTGCCTGTTGGCAATGAGTTTATCCAAAACAAAGCTGGGCCCTACATAACCTATTGCTATCGCTGCTAATGCCGATTGAAATATTGTTTCACCCTTCATACCGGGAGTTAGTCCCATGACTATCAGCACTAACAAAGGCAATAAAATAATTAACAACATTCTTAAAGCATAATAATGCAATAAACTGTTTCTTCCATGAAACCCTCCATGATGAAGACGCATTGTTGTTCTTTGTAATAACGACTTATTGGAAGGAACAAACACACGACTATATTTACGAAGCTTTTCCGATATATTATTTGACTCAATCATCGAAATCGGATCGGTATTTTTTTCACGCTTAAAACGGGAACGCACCGGATCAAGAAAAACATCGAATAGCGATATAAGCGCCAATACCAAAATAAAAACCGCCCCGGACACGATCAGAACAACGCCCCATTCACTTCCCTGTCGATTCTCCAACAGCTCTGTCAACAAGCGCATCAAAAAGTCCATTCACTTTACCTCATGCATCAATATTAATAATGATCCGTATCCAGAAAACAGCGATCAACTCCAGGCCCATAAAGACATAGAAATACATCATCTTATCGGGTGAATCATAAACCGGTTTATAGTATTCAGGCGTTATCATATTCACTATCGCAAACAATGCCAGCGGCAGTAAAAGCATCACCCACGCCGACAGTATTCCTTCCGCCGACAGTGTTTTTATACGTCGTTGTAATTTAAACCGTCCGCTTAGTACAGCGCTGATTTTCAACAGCACCTCGGAAAGATTACCGCCTGTTTCCCGCTGGATTACAATTGCAGTAGCCATGGCTTTTAAACTGAGACTGGGAACCCGTTCTATCATCAATGCAAACGCCACTCCAACATCGCGTCCGTAATTAATTTCCTCATAAGTTATGCCAAACTCCTGACTTATAGGTTCACTCATCTCGGTAGAGACTAAGTTCATACATTGGGAGAACGGATAACCTGCTCGCAAGGCTCTGGACATCATTTGCAAAGCTTCAGGCAATTGCTCTTCAAACGTGGTCAGGCGCTTGGATTTTTGTTTTTTTAACCGCACTATCGGTAAAATCGCCATAAAAATAAACGCAGCCAAGGTCATTATCAGATGATGAGAATATATCCAGACTGTTAACGTTATACCGCCGGACGCGAGTAACACATACAATGCAAACCGGTAAGCTATTTGCTGCTTTCCTGCCTGCTCCAGTAATGTTCTTAATTCCGGCATACCGGGCAAACGCTCCAGTCGCCGTTCAACGGGGCCTAACCGGTTAAGATATTTTTCTTCTATGATCGACGTTTCAGAAGCGCCATGCGCCAGAATAATGCCTTCCAATCGCTGTTTTAGTTTACGGCGGTCGGTCTGACTCGTTCCCAAGGTCGGTAATACGAAGATTTGTGATGCCGCAAAGACTATTAAAAACACTAATCCAACAAATAATACCTCCATATCACTCGTCATATTACCCCCTGCTTTTAATTGAGATTATTGGTAAAAATGGTCAGATCTACTGTGGCACCTCTTTGTTTCAAATTAGCTATACATTTGGGAATGATTCCTGTTGAACAATATTGCCCAAGTACAACACCTTTTTCATTTATTCCGTATCTATTGTATTTAAAGATTTCAGACAAGGTAATCACGTCGCCTTCCATACCATCCACCTCCTGGATACTGATGATCCGCCTGCTGCCATCTTCGAACCGACCTAGTTGTATAATGATGTGAATTGCCGATGAAATTTGTTTTCTGATTGCATTAACCGGTATTTCCAGACCTGCCATAGAAACCATATCCTCAAGACGCGCGAGGGCATCTCTGGGACTATTGGCATGGACTGTAGTCAAGGAGCCTTCATGACCGGTATTCATCGCCTGTAGCATGTCGAATGCCTCCCCGCCCCTGACCTCGCCAATGACGATACGATCCGGCCGCATTCTAAGGCTGTTGCGTACCAAATCACGTAACGTTACCTCGCCCCTACCTTCAACATTTGCCGGCCTGGTTTCCAATCGCAAAACATGGGGTAACTGTAACTGTAACTCTGCGGGATTTTCCAGGGTAATGATTCTTTCATCATTGGGAATAAAATTTGAAATGGCATTCAACATCGTTGTTTTACCTGAACCCGTCCCCCCAGAAATCAGTATATTCAATTTAGACTTTGTCGCTCCTTTGAGGAATTCAGCCATATAGTCGGTTAAGGAATCCCTTCTTACCAGACCATCAAGCGTCATTTTATCGACTGCAAACCGTCTTATCGACAACGAAGGGCCGTCAATCGCTAACGGTGGAATAATAACGTTTACCCGGGAGCCATCCAGCAACCTGGCATCCACCATCGGTGACGACGCATCAATCCTGAGGCCAATCCTCGACACGATCCGGTCAATAATTGTCATCAAATGCTTGTCATCGTTAAATCTGACTGGCGTTAATTCCAGCTTGCCAAATCTTTCAACATACACTTTTTTGTAACCATTAACCAGAATATCGGCAATGGTCGGCTCGTACAGTAAAGCTTCCAAAGGCCCGAGACCCAGAATGTCATCTTCAATTGCTTTAATTATTTGATGTCGGGTCTGCGGATTTAAAGGGGTGGATTCTTCGTCGATTAATTTTTGCGTTGCCGCTCGAATCTGTTTTCTTGCTTCCTTTTCTTCTATTCCACTGATCAGTGACAAATTAAGAATTTCAAGCAACTTGGAATGTATACTCTCTTTAAATTCTAACTCTACAGGAGAAAGTATTTTTAGTGAAAGTGGCGCAAAAGCTTCTTTCGGTTTTTCATTTAGCCGGTCTATTTTAGTCGCTTTATCATCCACATCCGTTGCAGCTTTGGGCAGGCCAAAACCTAGAATTCTTGTTTTTAGTCCCATGAATAGACTCCCGTCAATTGTTTATCGTTACTTTAAGTGCAATTTATCTTAATCGGATTATAAAAGTATTACGTTAATGGGCGGCGTATGTCGAACTCTAGTTCATTAAAGAGGGGCATGTCAATGAATCGTGTTAGTTACAATCAGGCTTATCGATGCCCGAGTTTCTCAAACAGTTCGGTACCTAAGCACAATGTGGCCGAGTTAGAGCAAGCATGATGGCCCCAGGCTTTGTTTGTCCCTGCTGTGCCCTCACGGGTCATAGCGTGTTTAAAGCTGGATCGCACAAAACGTTTCAGTGTCAGGTTTGTCGACACCAGACTTCGCTCATCGCGGGGACTCTCTTTCAAAGCACCAAGTTCGCTGATCGTTTGGTTCCTGGCGATCTATCTAATCAAAGACGCGCTATTTACCCGCATTCGCCTATCGCTTCCATCGCAGCATCCAAATCGATACGCTCCGGACGCGTCTTCTCGCGGCCGCCATTACCATCGAAACTCGCCCAAATGACGGCTTCGGTCAACTGAACTATCTTGCTAATCAGATGATAAAAAAGATCTTAAGCGACCGAACACATTTTTTGTTCCACTTTCAAATTCAACGCCCCCCAGATTTTTGGTAAGTTCCTTTAGATCAAGAGCAGTTTGTGAATTAGCCGATGATTCATATAGAGGAACACCCAGATTTGATGAACCTTCAGCTCGTTCAAAATCATTGGCAATAATATAAACATTGTCATGCTTAACAATGTTTTTCAAATCCTCTATCCGCAAGCTATTTTTAGGGTTATATCGGTTAACCACAATTGATATTTTATCCAAAGGGATATCCAACTCTTCATTTAGTGTCTGGATTAATCTGCATCCAACCCTAAATTGATCCACACTCTGCTGAAGAACCAGCGTAATCTGATCAGCTTGTTCCATAATCATGATTGATACAGGGTCGATTACTCTTGGCAAATCAACAACCATCTGGTCGTAATTAATTTGCAGCAATTCCAGCAGCTTCTTTAAATCAGAGACGTTAACCTCTCCGGGCAGTACAATATCCGCTGGTGACGGCAATAACAGACTCAGATTTTCATTATATTTTGACATATAAGCCTCTAATGAAATCGAATCTAAATCTTCAATGGCATTTAACGCTTCCATAATTGTATGATTAGGAGTTATATTAAAATTGAGTCCAATTGAGCCGAATTGCAAATCAAGATCAACTAACGCCACTTTTAACCCGGTATCCTTTGATAAAATATAAGCTACATTGCTTGCTATAAAGCTGGCTCCGCTACCTCCTTTAGCATGGATAATTGCATTCAATCGTTTAGTGATATTTTTATTAATGTTAAGGAACTGCGTCTTAAACCCGGCCAGTAAGCTGAACAGTTCGGATTGCGTTTGTTCGAAAGCCTCCAGATCGGTGCTTTTCGCTGACCGTCCAGCCAATACATCTGCGCAGATAGCTCGAATGTTGTCGTGCATGGTTTGATGTACGGCATCGATCCTCCGTGTGTTCGGCGCGTTGAGTTTCTCAAACTGTACTTTATTCTGCACAAACCAGCTACCAAAGTGGCAGAGGGTGTGTGCCAAGGGTGCAAGCACATCCTCGCCAGGCGACTCGCGCAACGCAACGCAGCGCAACACACGGCGCGTCCATTTCAGATGTGACTCGACTGCGGCATCGAGTTCGGCGACGAAATTGCCTGTTTCAGAAGGCAGGTCTGGTATGCTTTTAAAGTCGGATTGAATGTTCATCAAACGGTCGGTTTACAGGCAAATGTGGTGTAGATGGAAATAGGCTGGTCCGACCCAAAGCGCGGCTATTTGATCCATTTCGGAACTGTAAAAGCCGGAACGCCTGTGGTTTAGCTGACAGACTATGAATGAGATGACAGTATTCAAGGCCGGATCGGTGCGGAAAGCTATTGGGAATAGCTATGATGAACTTCGAGACGACATTGTGTCAATCAGCGTTGAAAAACATCCAGTAAACAACGGCATGAAAATCTGACTTATGCAATACATTAGATAGAAAACACTAAATGTCTTTCAGATCGGCGTAATTCATTGGCTTTTACCACTCAATTACCGTGACCGAAGCCGAACAGGAACTGGAAGCCTTTGCCTTGCAATGGGATAAACAGTATCCCAGCATTAGTGCATCCTGGGGTAAGCATTGGGTGAACCTGATCGCCTTCTTTGACTATCCTGATGAGATACGAAAAGTCATTTATACCACCAGTGCTATTGAGTCGTTGAATAGCGTAATTCGTAAAGCCACCGAGCGCCGCAAGCTGTTTCCTACTGATCAATCGGCCATGAAAGTGGTGTATTTAGCTATCGAACAGGCTGCCAAGAAATGGTCGATGCCGATCCGTGACTGGAAGCCCGCCGAATCAGTTTATGATTCTCTACGAGGATCGATTTCCAGAGATTTTTTAACGGCGGTTTACACGGAGATTTTTACACTCTCCTTACTGATAGGATTGACGAGCTACTTCCAGTTTTATAATGAGGAGGCCGCATCAAACTTTAGACTACAAAACACCGGCTCAGGTGTACCAGACAGCCACGGGAGGCGGTGCAAAGATTGTAGATAAATTTAACGGGCCGACAGAAATATCAATCCCTGTGTATAAAAATTGGGGCCGCGCCATTCAGCTGGAGTGTGAACAGGGCTCTATCTTAAATTAAGTTTTTTTGTCTGGACAATGGGGTCCACTTTAGCAACTTCCGTTTCCACATCGATAACCTGCGCCAACTCATTTTACTTTACCGGGCTCTACGTTTGTTTGCGCCACACACTGGCTTTATTCAAAAAATCCGTATAAATACATAACCTCACCCTCGCCTTCCAAGACGAACTTTACGTCGTCATCGGAAACTTCGACATCCAGCGGATAAGGCTCTCCGGCATCGTCAAAATAATCGGATTTTATGTAAAACTCATCATCGCCCTCTTTTCCCAGGACGATTGAATAATTTTCTTGGTCTTCGTTTTGATCGATATTCCTTAAGATAAAACTGACGCTGTTGCCGTCGGCCGCAACAACCGGGCTTTGCTCTGTTTGCTCATATTCGCAGGCTATCTCTTCATCGTCCATGAACACATAGGTCATTGAAAAATGCTTGAGACGATTAAAGTCGATTGTCATCACATCACCCCCAACATGTTGTCCAACGCCTTCTTGGCGTACGCCGCCACGTCCTCAGGCACTGTAATACGGTTAACCACATGCCCTGCCGCCAAATTTTCCAGCACCCAGGCCAAATGTTGCGGGTCGGTCCTGAACATGGTCGAGCACATGCATAAGGTAGGCGACATGAAATGCACGTTTTTGCCCTGCGCTTTGCATTCATCATGCAGGCGATTGACTAAGTTCAATTCCGTCGCTACCAGCCAGCGGGTGTTAGGTTCGGATGCTCGCACGGTTTTTAAGATGTACTCGGTGGAGCCGATGTATTCCGATTTTTGACAGACCTCGAACGAAGCTTCCGGGTGCGAAATGACCTTGGTTTCAGGGTAACGCTTCAGGAATTCGTCGATATGCTCCGGCTTGAACACCTGATGCACGGAGCAATAGCCGTTCCAGAGGATGATTTTGGCGTTACGGATTTGCTGCTCGGTCAATCCGCCCATCGGCTTGGTAAAATCCCAGGTGACCATTTCTTCCAACGGGATGCCCATCCGGTAACCGGTATTGCGCCCCAGATGCTGGTCGGGGAAAAACAGCACTTTCTGCTTCTTAGCGAAACTCCATTCCAATATTTTCTGGGCGTTGGACGAGGTGCAGACGATACCGTCATGCTTGCCGCAAAAGGATTTAAGGTCTGCTGCGGAATTGATGTAGGTGACCGGGGTAACTTCCGTTTCCACATCGATAACCTGCGCCAATTCATCCCAGCATTTTTGCACTTTGATCAGGTTGGCCATATCGGCCATCGAACAGCCTGCGGCCATATCGGGCAGGATAGCAATCTGCTCAGGCCGGGACAGTATATCGGCGACTTCAGCCATAAAATGCACGCCGCAAAACACGATGTATTCGGCGTCGGAGTGCGCCGCATCCCGTGACAGCTTTAACGAGTCGCCGGTGAAATCGGCATGCTTGAACACTTCATCGCGCTGATAATGATGCCCAAGCACCACGCAACGGCGGCCCAACTTGGCTTTGGCGGCGATAATCCGGGCATCGCATTCCTCATCGCTGAGCAAGGCGTAATCTTGAATAGGAAACGGGGTATTGGTCATAAATAATACTCCTCTGCGGAGAATTTTGGGGTTAGTTTACTGCTCAACATCGGCAGAATGCGGCATTTGTTCCCTAAGGGAGAAAGCCGGAAGAGATTTTATAAATCCTAAGTTGGCATATCCGAACCAATTTTTTAACCTGCATAGCTATGAATAATATTCATGTATTCTTTGCCGGCCGTCTTGGTTAGTCTTTTTACAACAGCATGAAGAATACTCAAAACTTTCACTAACGCCAATTCGTCAATACCGGTTAAATCTTTGCCTATCACGGCATCGACAAAATTGAATCCCGCCGATAGAAATGGGCTATCGCAGTTTATATCAGTGTCTTTAAAATGATATTTATCAATCAGCAGCTCAAGGATTTTGATAGCGTCGGCATCATTTAGGATTCTGTTATTTTCAATATCATAAGCACAAAAAGCGCCTTCAATGGCGTTGCTGTAACCGGTTAATTCAACACTGTCATGAATTTGATTGGTTGTAAAAGACGGTACTTCGTTATATTTCCGTTTTGGCTTTTGATAATACGAGCAATCTAAACATAAGTCTTCTTTGCGGATAGTTCCGCAGCACAAACTGCACACTAATCCATTAGCGATTACGCACTGTCTTTTCCCTTTTCTTGAATCACATATTGGGCATTTAGCCATGTCTGCTTTGCTCTGAATGTCGCAATTATTTAGTCTGGAGGGGTACCAATGCCGATGTAGGAGCGGGCCATGCCCGCGATATTAGGACAGAGATTTATAAATCGTCCTCCTCTCATCGCGGGCATGGCCTGCTCCTACGGCTAACGGTATTGGATTTGCAATCCACTCCTAATTTGTTTCGGATGGGGCACATACCCCATCCGGCTTGAAGGCTTTCAGTCCTTAACTTTCTCTTTTCCCGCAGGCTTAATCAAGCGAATACCCAGCTCCTTCAACTGCTCATCGGTAACGACCGCCGGTGCGCTGACCAAAGGACAAGCCGCCGATTGGGTCTTGGGGAAAGCAATCACGTCGCGAATAGACGTTGATCCGGTCATCAGCATAACCAGACGATCAAGGCCGAAAGCCAAACCGCCATGCGGAGGCGCGCCGTATTTCAATGCATCCAGTAGGAAGCCGAATTTTTCCCTGGCTTCGTCTTCGCCTATGCCTAAAATTTCCAGCACGGTTTGCTGCATAGCTGTGCGGTTGATACGAATCGAACCGCCGCCGACTTCGGTGCCGTTCAACACCAAATCGTAAGCGCGCGATAATGCCGCGCCAGGATTCGCTACCAGTTCTTCGACCGAGCAGCTTGGCGCGGTGAACGGGTGATGGATCGCGTTGTAGCGGTTGGTTTTCTCATCCCAATCGAACATCGGGAAGTCGACGACCCAAACCGGTTTCCAATCGCCTTGCAGCAGGTTCAAATCATGTCCCAACTTGACCCGCAACGCGCCCATCGCTTCATTAACGATGCCGGCTTTATCCGCACCGAAGAAGATCAAGTCGCCGTTTTGCGCGCCGGTTTTGGCCAATACGCTGTCCCATACCTCGGCAGGGGCGAATTTTACGATAGGCGATTGCAAGCCGTCGATACCGGCGGCGAGATCGTTGACCTTGATATAGGCCAAACCTCTTGCGCCGTAAATGCTGACATACTTGGTTAACGCATCGATGTCTTTGCGGCTTAATTCGCCACCATTCGGTACGCGCATCGCGACGACGCGGCCTTTCGGATCGTTGGCAGGCGCCGAGAAAACTTGGAAATCGACGTCTTTCATGTCCTCGGCAATGTCGACCAATTCCAGCGGAATCCGCAAATCGGGACGATCGATGCCGTAGCGCGATATGGCTTCCTGATGAGTCATGCGCGGGAATTTGTCGCCCAGATTCACGCCGATCACTTTGATGAACAACTGACGGATCATTTCCTCCATGATGTGCATGATTTCGTTTTCATCCATGAACGAAGTTTCGATATCCAACTGGGTGAACTCAGGCTGACGGTCGGCGCGCAAGTCTTCATCGCGGAAACAACGCACGACTTGGTAATAGCGGTCCATGCCCGCCACCATCAGTATTTGTTTGTACAATTGCGGCGATTGCGGCAGCGCGAAAAACGAATTTTCGTGGGTTCGGCTCGGCACGATGTAATCGCGCGCGCCTTCCGGTGTGGCTTTAGTCAAGTAAGGCGTTTCAATCTCGAAAAACTCGTTGTCGTCGAGGAAATTCCGTAAAACCCGCGTCACATCGCGGCGCACTTTCATCTTTTCCTGCATCTCGGTGCGGCGCAGGTCGATATATCGATAGCGCAAACGCAGCTCCTCGTTGACCTCGATCTCGCTTTCGACCGGGAACGGCGGGGTTTCGGACTCATTCAGCACGACGATGTTTTTAGCCAGTATCTCAATCGCGCCGGAATGCATGTTGACGTTAACCGTGCCTTCGGGACGGTCGCGGACCAGTCCGGTAATTTGTAATACATATTCACTGCGGACACTTTCTGCCGTCGCGAAAGTTTCAGCCACGTCGGGATCGACTACGACCTGGACCAATCCGGCGCGGTCTCTCAAGTCGATAAAAATAACGCCGCCGTGGTCTCTGCGTCTATGCACCCAGCCGCAGATTGAAACCGTTTCACCTAGCTGTTGTGTGTTTAATTCTCCGCACTTGTGAGTACGCATAAATTTTCCCTGTTGATTGAAGTTAAGGTAAAAGGCGAAAGGCTCAAGGCAAAAACGTGCTTTTTTCGCCTTTTGCCTTTTGCCCTTCGCCTGCTTTGATTATTAATGGCTTTTAGTGCAGCCGCCGCCTGGGCAACCGCCGGAGGACGATGCGGAACTGGAACAACTCGCCTCGCCTGCCACATTCTTCTTGGCGCCGCTCTTAAAATCAGTTTCATACCAGCCGCTGCCTTTTAACCTGAATCCCGCCGCAGAAATCTTTTTCATCAATTCCGGCTTGCTACAGGCGGGACATACAACTAGAGGCTCAGCGCTGAGTTTTTGTAAAGCTTCATGCTCATGGCCGCATGATTGACATTGGTACTCGTATATTGGCATTTACCGCTCCGATAACAAAAATAATAACCACGATAAGTGCTGTGTTTAATTTTTCAAGGCACTTACTATAAAATAACCGCCTATTTTACAGAATTTAACTTCAATAATGAAAACATTAACCATCACAAAGCCGGATGACTGGCATTTACATGTCAGAAACGGCTCAGTTTTAAAAACCGTCATGCCGCATACCGCCCGGCAATTTGCCCGCGCCATCATCATGCCCAACCTCAAGCCGCCTGTTACTGCGGTGGCCCAGGCCTTGGCTTATCGGGAAGAAATCCTGCAAGCGGTTCCAGCCGGCCTGGATTTTACGCCGCTGATGACGCTTTACCTGACCGGTTCGACGACAACGGCTGAAATCAAAAAAGCCGCCGAATCCGAACATATCCATGCCTTTAAACTTTACCCGGCAGGCGCCACCACCAATTCCGATTCCGGCGTTGCCGACATCAAGGCTGTTTATCCATTATTGGCGGCAATGGAACGCCACGACATCCCGTTGCTGATTCATGGCGAAGTGACCGATGACGCTTGCGATATTTTCGACCGGGAACGGGTGTTTGTCGATACCTGCCTCACCGACATCGCTAAAAATTTCCCTGGTTTGCGCATCGTGGTCGAGCATGTGACCACGGCTGAGGCCGTGCAGTTTGTATTGGCTTCCGGCGCCAATATTGCCGCAACCATCACCCCCCAGCATCTGCTGTTTAACCGCAATGCGCTGCTGGCAGGCGGCATCAGGCCGCACTATTACTGCCTGCCGATTATTAAACGCGAGTCTCATCGCCTGGCATTGGTCGAGGCCGCGACCAGCGGCAGTCCGAAATTCTTTCTGGGGACAGACAGTGCGCCGCATCAGACTACATTAAAAGAAACCGCCTGCGGTTGCGCCGGCTGTTACAGCGCATATGCGGCTCTGGAACTCTACGCGGAAGCATTCGAACGGGCGGACGCACTGGATAAACTGGAAGGATTCGCCAGTTTTTACGGCGCCGATTTTTACCGGCTGCCCAGAAATTCGGGCGCAGTGACTCTGGAAAAAACCGCCTGGAAAGTGCCGCCGGCTTACGGAGAGAACGGTTTGTCGATCACGCCGCTCAAAGCGAATGAAGAATTGTCCTGGAAACTGCAATAATCTGACTATTGTCCATAAAAAAGGGTCGGAGACATATAACCACCGACCCTTCGGGTTCTTAAAGATACAGATTAATAAGGCTTAACAGGCCCCAAATTATCCTTATTAAAGTCCTCATCAATATCCCACAGCTCCGATCCTTCCGGCATATTGCCATCGTGAATCAAATATTCACGCTGTTGAAAATAGGCGCTCTTAAAAAAACTATACCGGTCTACAGCCGCTTCCGTTGCAATTCTTTCAGTACTCAAATTGTCTGCGCGCTGGTCGACGGCATTCAACGCAAACAGGCTGCCGGTAATAATACCGTTATCAAGATAGCTGATCGGATTCATCGCCGCATCGCCGATCAGACCGCCCACGCCTCGGGGAGAACTTGGCCCGAAAAACGGCAGCACCAGATAAGGGCCTGTCGGCACCCCCCAAACGCCCATGGTTTGATCAAAATCTTCATTATGTCTGGGCAAATCGACCATCTCTGCGACATCGATAAAACCGGCAAGACCTGCTACAGTATTCACGAGAAATCGCGATCCGTCCATGCCGGTTTGTTCAATCTTGAATTGTAACAAGTCATTGATGGTTACACCAATATCATTGATATTACTGAAAAAATTAGTTATGCCGCGATCAACAAACGTTGGCGTTATCCAACGATAACCTTTAGCGACCGGCTTCATCGCATACTTATCAAGATTATCGTTAAACGTCTGCACCCCCCTATTCCACCCTTCGAATGGATCTTGGGGATCTTTCGCAGTAGTTGCGCATCCTCCCAATGCACTCAATAAAACAAGACATACAAATTGGGTCATTAATTTTTTCTGTTGCATTACATCTTCTCCACAACGCTATTATTTTTATAATGAATAGATTTTCGCGTAACATACCATAAATCGCCGTATTTATTCCTCATCATTTCGACACATCTTGGCATAATTCACAAATGGATACACCCGCAATTCCCCTAGACAAACGTTTCCGAGGCTTCCTCCCGGTAGTCATTGATATAGAAACGGCCGGATTTAATCCCAAAAAAAATGCATTGCTGGAAATTGCGGCGGTTATTACCGAGCTTAACGGTAATGGCGACCTGGAAATTACCGAACGCTATACCACGCACGTCATTCCGTTTAAAAATGCCGAGCTGGACGAAGCCGCCCTCAAGTTTAACAAGATCGATCCACACCACCCGTTCCGCATGGCTATTGATGAAAAAGACGCGCTGCACATGCTGTTTAAACCCATTAAAGAAGCAGTCAAGCGCAACAACTGCACCAGGGCAATTCTGGTCGGCCATAACCCTGCTTTCGACATCGGCTTCTTGAATGCCGCCATTCAAAGAACCCAAATAAAGCGCAGCCCTTTTCATCCGTTCAGCACCTTCGATACCGCGACTTTGGGGGGATTAGTCTATCAACAGACCGTGCTGGCGAAAATCGCTCAAGCAGCGGGATTGGACTGGGATAACGAAAAAGCGCATTCAGCGCTCTATGACGCCGAAAAGACGGCTGAACTGTTTTGCATGATAGTCAACCGCTGGAAGCAGCTGGAATCACGCGATAGTTGATGGCGGAAACCGGCACACGGATGACGCCGTTCTTTTCAATCATCATCCGTGTGCAGTCAATTATTCTTCTACACCGCCAACCGCAGCCAACATCTTTGCCAATTCCCCCTTCTGGTAAAGATCGGTAACAATATCGCAACCGCCGACTAACTCGCCGCCGACATAAAGCTGGGGATAGGTTGGCCAGTTCGAGTATTCTTTAAGCGCCTCGCGAAGCTCAGGGTCCTCAAAAATATTAACATGCTTATATTTGGCATGACAGGCCTCTAATATTTGCACCGTCTGTCCGGAAAAGCCACATTGAGGAAAATCCGGTGACCCTTTCATATATAAAACTACCGGATTATTTTCAATCTGGTCTTTGATTCTTTCTATAACGCTCATGATGATAATCGCCCAATAAATGAAAAACCCACTGATTTTATCAACTTTACACCCGCTAAAAAAGAAAATCTTGTACTCCGACACTAAGATGACCGCTTGATCACACTATTCGGCATCATCTAGCACCTCCATCTGGAAAGCTTTATCGGCAATATTTTAATAACAGACGTACTATATTCCGCTAATACCAATAGATTAATTACCGCATATGCCCCTTACCCATGATTAGCTTAGCCGCTCAATTCATTTTAGGCTTACTGTATGCCAATGCGGGTGAATGGCTGATGCATAAATATATTCTGCACGAGCTGGGACAAAATCGGCATAGTTTCTGGGCTTATCACTGGTATGAACATCACGCTGTTTGCGCCAAAAACGCGATGTTCGATCCCGGCTACCAATCTTTAAACTTAACGACATGGAACGCCCAGACCAAGGAGCTGGCTGTATTGGCGGGCATTGTACTGCTGCCTGTGCCGGTGGTTATGCTATTCCCCCTCTTTACCGGTGCGCTGTATATATCCTTAATGCTTTATTATTACAAGCATCGCAAGGCCCACCTTGACCCGGCTTGGGCTAAACGGCATTTGCGCTGGCATTACGACCACCATCTCGGTGGCAACTGTAACGCGAACTGGTGTGTTACTTGGCCCTGGTTCGATTATCTGACGGGAACCCGAGTTAAAAATAAAATGAAGTAAGGAGCTTGAATAGCCTAATTCATATCTGACAGTTACCGATTTTTAGAAGTGTCTTAAATTCAGCCTATAAACTCTTCTTCCCAAACAGTTTTACATCATAATAATATCGCTATGGGGGGCAAATCAGTAAATTACCAAAGCCTGACACTTGCATGCTATCAAGCGTAATGTTAGCGAAGTAACCACCTAAAGCCGGAAGGTGTTTTAAAGAAGCTCAAAGTGCGGTGATACAATTGCAAGGTAGTTTACACCGCTAAAAACCGATTAGCCAATGGTGCGTTCGCGCCCGAATGTTAGCGTGGTTTAGGAATACGTCGGTGATATTGGTGAAGTCAGTTTCCCTGATTATCCCGTTTGAGAGAGTGATTTATAAGACGTTTCCACAGCGGTGTAGGCTTTTTTCTAATAGGGGGGACATCGCTATGAGCAAAATCAAGAATCATTTTGAACTCACCCATCCCAACGCAGCGGGTATCGACATTGGTTCATCCAGCCATTTCGTGGCAGTGCCGCCTGACAGAAACGAGCAACCCGTGCGTGAATTTCTAAGCTTTACCGAAGATCTTTATGCTCTAGCAGATTGGTTGACTGCGTGTGGCGTAGATACGGTGGCGATGGAATCCACCGGCGTGTATTGGATTCCTTTGTTTGAGTTACTGGAATCAAGGGGATTTACCGTTTATCTGGTCAACGCGCGGCATGTGAAAAATGTTTCCGGGCGCAAATCGGACGTACTGGATTGCCAGTGGTTACAACAGTTGATGAGTTTTGGCCTGCTATCGGGTGCATTTCGGCCGCAGGGCGACTTCTGTGCATTACGGGCGGTAGCTCGGCTAAGAGAAATGTTACTTCGCAATCAAGCCAAGCACATTCAGCATATTCAAAAAGCCCTACTGCTAATGAACCTGTTGTTGACGGAAGTGATTTCCGATGTGGTGGGCGAAACGGGGCAGAAAATTATTCGTGCCATTCTGGCAGGCGAATATGATGGACAGGTCTTGGCAAAATACCGTAATAATCACATCAAAGCCAGTGAGGAAGAAATCGCTAAAGCCTTGCAGGGCAACTGGCGAGAAGAGCATTTATTCGCCCTTAAACAGGCCGTTGCCTTGTATGATGCCTATGCTGTGCAGCTCATGGAATGTGACCAACAATTGGAAAAAATGCTCAAAGATCTTGCCCGCAACGACCTAAAAACCGAGAAACCCAAGCGGCGGGGTGGCAAGTCTAAAAATGCACCGAACTTTGATGTCAGAACGCTGTTGATGCAAATGTGCGGTGTGGATTTAACGCGGATTGATGGCATTGATGTGACGACCGCGTTTAAGGTGTTGGCAGAAATCGATGCTGACTTATCACGATTTAAAGATGCCAAGCATTTTGCCTCGTGGTTGGGATTGTGTCCTGGAACAAAAATATCCGGAGGTAAAAAAATCTCAGCAGCAACGAGTCGCACCACCAACCGTGCGGCGCAAGCACTCAAAATGGCTGCGGTAAATTTACGCGCCAGCCAATCGGCTTTAGGAGCGTACTACCGAAGACTTTGTGGCCGCATGGACAAAGCCAAAGCCGTCACCGCTTGCGCCCATAAACTGGCTCGGTTGATTTATGCGATGCTCACCAAAGGGGAAGACTATGTGGATCAAGGACAAGAACATTATGAAGAAAAATATCGTCAACGGGCCATTAAAAACCTAACTAAACATGCAGAGAAATTTGGTTTTCAATTGGTTCCTGTGCCCGAAGGCGTTTAAAAATACAAATTATATCAACTAGTTAAAATGAGCTTCTTGAGAGAGGGATTAATAGTCTATGCGAATTCAGGATTCGAAATATCGATAACCTAAATCATATAATGACCATTAAGCGGTTGTTTTACTCATCACATCAACCCAATCCCCATTGGCGTCGCGGCAACTGACACCTTTTTCTTCTGCTTGTGTTCCGTTAACCAAAAACTTCCTAGACGCTGACCTACAAATCGGATTGGCCGGTAAACGTGAAAGAACGTTTTGGTTTAAGGTTGCATTAGGTCGCCCCGTCATAGTAATTGCTTGATTAAGAGATGATGCTTTGTCAAAAGACGTCAATACTTGCTTGGAACCATCGGGGCTTTGCCAAACATTTGAGCCACCAGCGTTGACCGGAGTATTGCTCATGTTTTTACTTAAATTAGCATCATATTGGCGTTTTTCCTCAGGTTTCAAGTATTCCGAAATCATATAGCCAGTAGCGCAGCCTCCAACTAGCCCCGCAGCTCCGCCGATTGCGGCTCCCTTTCCACCGCCCGTTGCTAGCCCTATTCCAGCACCTAACAACCCACCTAAAAGAGCCCCCGTTGCGCAGTCTGTCCATGAGGAGTGAACGCTCTGAGTAGGATTGGTCGCACAACCACTGGTTAACGAAAGACATGCAATACAGATACACACACAGAATTTTCTAATTTTTTGAATCATCATTTCGTTAGTCCCTAATTATTATTTGGAAAGTTTGATGGTCATATTAAATACCGCTTCTTTCCCATCACTCAATTGAGTGCCGGGAATTTGGAGCTTACCTGTCAATTTATCGTGCAAACCAGTGAGTTTGAATTCTTCCTTGCCTTCCGCAACCACTACCGGACGCCGGGCTTTGGCTTGCAGAGTGCAATTTTCCTGCTGACAGAGAAATTCGCCGTCATCCAGTAAAGAACGCTGCTTAGTGCCGATGGTCAGTACACTTTCTTGCAATTTACCATCGCTATCGACGAAAAGGCGCAGCTTGCCACGACGAACATCATCTTTGGTCAGTTCGATTTCCACATCATAGATTTTGAAGACATCGGGAGCTTTGGCGTTAAGTACCAGCTCCGAACCCATGTCCGCCAAAGTACCAGAGCCACCCTCGATCAACGCTTCCCAAAAGGCTTTCAATCCGTCGGCGTTATTGCCAGATTTGCCAGCACCAAACACATGAAACACGGCATTCTGAAAATTTAGCTTGCGGGCATCTGCCAAAGCTTTGGCTTCGTTCGGCTTAGCGCTGAGACCATTGATTAAATCCGAGTTTTCCAGCATGTCACTATAGACAATAACCCGGATTGCACCATTGCGGGCATCAAAGCGCGCCAAATCATTTTCGAAAGCTCGAACAACTTGCTTTTTCGCCAGCGAATCGGCAGCAGTTTCATGAGAATTTTCAAGTAAAAGTTTCTCTAACGCGCCGGTCATTTGTGCTTTGAACACAGCTTGTTGTTCCTTCAGTTGTTTGGAAGGATCAGCTGTAGTGAACTTCTCAAGAATTCCAGCAGACTGCTTACGTTTTTCCATTTCTGTTACGGGAATATCTGGATAACAGGCTTTCCAACGCTCCTGAGCTGCACCTGTTTCCGTTGCCAACTTAACTAAAGTAACCGGTTCCGAGGGCATCAAATTAGCCATAGTCTTGTTGATAAGCTGCAAAGCCCATTGTGTGTCGCCTTTAACGAGAACCTTGTCATCGATGTAGATCAATGTTTGGCGAGGGCTTTTTACATTGCAAAAATGATCGATCTTTAAACTTTCCGCTCCACCTAGAGCCCAGGCACTTGAGGGACCAAAAGCCAGCACCAACCTTGCGACGAGCAAAAAACCAGAAGAAATATTTCTCATGCCTATTCTCCTAATTGATTTTGAAAACTAAAACAAATGGCAAGTTGCCGGTAAGCGTCAAGGTCAATCAACTGGCCGCTCTTGTTAAATTTCAACTCTGGGTTGCCAACTACAGCCTGATCAGTTAAAGCTGAGCGATAGCTGCGAATCAAACGGTTAGCGAGGCGATCTGCTTCCGTTGAAATTTGGTTGCTTTTCTCAGTGACTGTCACCAAAAGGTCGGCAAGCGGTTTAGTTTCCTGTCCGTATGCGCGAGCAGTGTTTTTCAATTCCTTGATTTCCTTCTCGAGCTTTGACCGAAGCTGAAAAATTTCCATATCGACCACTTTTCTCATCGGCTCGAATATTTTCTTAGCTTTTTTGTATTCTCGCAATTTATCCGTGAAAGCCGGGTTTTCATCATGCACAGCATAGGCAATGGCAGCGCCGACAAACCAGACGAAAATATTAATCACCATAGAAACAGTGACAACTTGACCAACATTAATGGTTATGACATCGCCGCCGAGTAATCCACCTGCACCACCTCCTAATTGACTCACTTGGCTGGCAACTAATAAGTAACGAGCCCCACCTACACCACCGAAAGCAACCGCTAAAATGATACTAACAATAACGAACCAGCGAATATGACTGTTCTTTTTGGGGGTCTCCACATGATCCCCAAAAAAATGTTGATGCCCTTTAAGCATAGTACCGTGAAAATGCGCCGCGAAAGCTACGGCAGCCGCAACGAGGATTGTGGCACCGGCAGCCATCAAGGGAACTTCGCTAAAATTTAGAAACGTTTCATAATTGACCATCCATTCAGCCGCGCCGACACCAAATAGCAAAGCGCCATAAGCAATCAAAGAAAAATCTTTAGCTTCCCGTTGGCCTTCGTCACGATACATCGCTTTGTATCCTACTTCCAAATCGGTTACTTTCTTTTTCGCGTCCTCATATTTACTGTCCGCCTCGTGTTTTTTTTCGGCGCTGGCCTGGATCTGTTCGTACTCCTTCTGTTTCTCGACAATTTCACCGTCAATACCTTGCAAGGACTCAATTTTATCTAACGAGGAATGTATCGCCGTATTAAATGTCCCATATAACTTTAGAAAATGATCGCGTAACTCAGACACCTGGTCGATGCAAGCAGGCAGCATCCCGCTGGTCAGTCCATATTCATCTAATCGCAACGACGAGGTGCTCCGCGATTCTTGCTCTGCATTGTTGTTAATACGTTCGTGAAACGGCTGATCGGTGCTGGGCCATTGGAATGCCATCACGGCATCGAAGGCTTGTTGCACTGGCTCGGGGATACATTGCGTGGGTTTGTTCTCGGCCATATTTTAATAACTCCTTATATGTTTTTATTAATGGAAATGTTAATCAGGAAGATGGCAGGATATGGACAGTCTCCGCCGGGATAATCGTTACAACTCGGTTGGATTCTTTGAGCGGGGTTGCTGACTCAGGACGTGACTTAACAAGCATGTCCTGAGTCGGTTTGAGAACGACAAGTTTCTTGGCGCCGGTATCGTGATGAGCTACCTGCTTGGATTTAACTTGCACTTGGGGTATATCGGCCGCCTTTTCCTGATGGTTATTCAACCACTCTGTATTACGGGGAAATTGTTCGATGGAAACGTAGTTCGCTTCTTCGAAACGGGAAAGCATGAACTCGACACGACGATTGAGCGCTCTTCCTGATTCCGTGGCATTGGTAGCGATAGGTTGAGTTTCGCCGATGCCGACCGTAGACATTTGTTCGAGATTAACACCGCGTTGTGCCAGTTTGCGCATCACAGCGACAGCACGATTAACTGAGAGGTTGTTGTTATATTCATCGGAACCAACGCTATCTGTGTGTCCGAGGATAACCAAACTGGTATCAGGCAAATCCCGCTTCATCTGTTCCGCCAGCACGTCGAGAATTTTATCGGACTCGGGGAGAACTACGGCGCTGCCGGAGTCGAAGAACGTGCGTTCATCGTAATGGAAGCGAATTACCGGTACCGGGTAGTTAGCGCCCGGCACTTTGCCAACGGCGACCTGAGATTCCTGTATTTCCGGCGGTTGCGCGCTAAACTGCCGAGATAAACGTGCGAGACGATTGACGCGATCAGAATGCTCAAAGCTGATGGTTTCCGGCAACGCCTTGAGATCAAGAGGACTTACGGTGCTGGATTGCGGAGGAGTATAGCTATTGTAGCTAGGATTCTGTACTGCTGTAGGGTGACATCCAGCAATAACAATCGTCAAAACGACCGCTATCGCTAATCCAATTTTTGAGTCCCTTCTCTCTAATATTTTACTTCGATGTACCAACACGATTGGTTTCCTCTGAATTTGTGTAGGGGATAATATTTTCAATTACTCTCTATGAGTTGTAACTTCATTAAGTTTTTAGCAAAAAATTGCCATGTTTTATTTGTCTGGAACTTTATGCTACAAAAAAATGTGACAACAGAACTACATGCTGACTTGTTGCTGAATACTTAATTTACGCGCCAAATCAAACATGAGTAGAACGCCTGTCACTTTATGGATTACCTGCTCTTCTTGGCTGGAGTCATAGCATTAGCTTTGCGATGGCAATTTAGCAGGTAGTTTTATTATGAAGTAAAAAGTTATCTATGTATGCAAGCTTAAGCTTACGCGCGTGTAAAGCAGCATCCCGTTTTATTGCCCCCCCATGTAAATAAATAATAAAAAACAATGACCGAAAATTGTAGTTAAGAAGATTGTGGCGTCCTTATGAGGCTTACGCAACATCAGTGATTAATTAAACCTGACTCGATTGAATTCAGCGTTACAATGGTAACCATGAATACTAATCTCACTCCTTTTTCAGCGCTGACTCCCGATATTATTTTGAAGTTACCGGCGGAAGCCGCGTCGTACCCAGCCGCGGCAGGGTGGTGACGGAAGTGCCTAAAAGTTTGGGCGTCGATGTAGCGCGGCAGATTAATGAACAGCTGGGCGGCAGTGCCATGCAGGAAGGAGAAGTCGCACACTTTAGCCAGTGATTGCCTTCATCGCTAATAGATCAGCACAACAGCTGATCTATTAGCATCCATTAAGGCGGTTATATTTATTTTAGCGCGCTAAAGGTATAAACATAATCGTTGTCCTTCATTGGCATATGACAGGCGAAACATTCTTTGGCTTTTGTCTCATCATGCATTTCCAGCTTTCCGCCTTCCCAATGGCCGAATCCCCATCCACCGGTGCTGGCGTATTTTTTACTGTCTTTAATCATCGCTTCGGCAGAAGCAAACTCGCCGGGAACAATCGCTTGCGGCCAATTAGGATGAGTGCTTTCCTTCCACACGACTTTAGCTAAAATCGAACCGTCCGGCCAAGGCTTGGTCTGTTCTTTTCGTGCTGCTGCTATAGCCGTGTCGTTACCCAAAATAGCCCGCAGTGTTTTTTTATCTTCCCTATGCGAAACAGACAACAAGCGCCAGTCTATATATTCACCATGAACCGGTTTTGCTGCGCCTTCTGCAGCCTTAGTTTCCGCGAATACTGTTGCGGATAAAAGTAAACAAGCAACAGACAGGAATAGCCCTAACTTAAGATTTTGCGATTTTTTCATATACCCCCACTCCTTTAATTCAGAATACGTTTTAAAATTTTAGCATTTAGCTCTTGACCAGCAGCATGAATAAGCCGCCCAATAGAAAGCAAAACATGAGTGTTATACCAGAAAATAAGGAAATCTCATTAACCGGATAACCAGATAATTTAGCCGAATCTGCATTCGGCGTTACAATAATTAAGTATGAACACTAATCTCACCCCTTTTTCAGCGCTGACTCCCGATATTATTTTGAACGCGCTCGACAGTATCGGCCTGCATAGCGATGGCCGGCTGCTGGCGCTCAACAGTTATGAAAACCGCGTCTACCAAGTCGGCATGGCTGACGCAGCCTTTATTGTAACCAAGTTCTACCGACCCGAACGCTGGACATCTGCGGCTATTCTTGAAGAACATGCTTTCGTTCAGGAATTGTTCGACTCTGAAATCCCTGTCGTACCGGCCATGCCGTTCGGCGATAATCAGACCTTAATCCATGCCGATGGTTTCCGCTTTTCGGTGTTCCCAAGACAAGGCGGCCGCGTGCCTGAACTTGAGGGCCGCGAAAAACTGGAATGGATGGGGCGGTTTATCGGCCGCATCCATGCCGTCGGCGCTTTAAAACCTTTTAAGGAACGACCGACGCTTGATATTGCCGGTTTCGGCGATGAACCGAGAGCTTATCTGCTGGCGAATAATTTCATTCCTGCCGATCTTACCGAGGCTTACCGCAGTGTGACTGAACATGCCCTGGACGGCGTGAGACGTTGCTTCGAACGCGCCGGTAAGGTAAAAAGCTTGCGCCTGCACGGCGACTGTTATCCGGGCAATATTTTATGGACCGATGACGGTCCTCATTTTGTCGATTTCGATGACAGCCGGATGGGACCTGCGATACAGGATTTGTGGATGTTGCTGTCCGGGGATCGTGCCGAAATGGCGATACAATTAAACCATCTTCTGGCCGGCTACCGGATGTTTTACGATTTCGATACCAGGGAGCTGCATCTGATAGAGGCCCTGCGCACCTTGCGCCTGATTCATTATTCCGCCTGGATTGCACGGCGCTGGGATGATCCCGCGTTTCCTATGGCGTTCCCGTGGTTTGATACGCCTCGCTATTGGCAGGACAGGATCATCGAGCTGCGCGAACAGATCGCATTAATGGATGAAGGGCCGCTTGAGTTAAATTAAGGCTTACCCTGCCGCAACAGCATGGTTTTTACCGGGTTAAAGGTTCTTCTATGCACAGCCAAGATACCGCGCTGTTCGATTTCGGCCAGATGCTGTTTGGTGCCGTAGCCCTTATGCAGATGAAACGCAAAATCGGGATATTGTTGATGATAGCCGACCATCAGCTTATCGCGCTCGACTTTCGCCAATATTGACGCCGCGCTGATCGCCTGCACTTTGCTGTCGCCTTTAACGATAGCCTGGGCTGGCATCGACAAATCGGGGAGGCGGTTGCCATCGACTAAGACTTCATCAGGCCGGATATGCAAGCCGTTTACCGCCCTTTTCATTGCCAGCAGCGTGGCCTGAAGGATATTGAGTTCGTCAATCTCTTCAACACTGGCCTGGGCAATCGACCAGCTTAAAGCGGCTTCCTTGATGAGGATGTAAAGACTATCCCGTTTGCTTTCGCTAAGGATTTTGGAGTCGGCCAATCCGCTTATCGGCCGCATCGGATCGAGAATGACCGCCGCTGCAAAGACAGGGCCTGCAAGCGGTCCGCGGCCTGCCTCGTCAACGCCGGCAACAATGATTTTTGTTGAAAATCCATCGTCCATAATGGCTGCACCGAAGAGGCGCTTAACGCAATATACCCCGATTCACGTTGCGTAAAAAACTGACCATATCGGACAATTCTTTACTTTCACCGGCCAGATCTTCCATTTGATCAATAGCGTCTTCCAGGCGCAGATTGGTCTTGTAAATTATTTTGTAGGCTTTCCGGATTAACCTGATGTCTTCAGGAGATATGCCGTTGCGCTCCATGCCGACCGAATTGATGCCGTGCGGCCTGGTAGGCTTGCCGCCGACCATGACAAAAGGGGGAATGTCCTGGGTGATCGCGCTGCCCATCGCGGCAAAGCTGTACTGCCCTATTTGGGTAAACTGATGCACCAGGGTAAATCCTCCCAGAATAGCGTGGCTGTGCAAATGCACATGCCCGGCTAATGAAGCTCCATTGGCCATGATGACGTGATTGCCGATGATGCAATCGTGCGCCACGTGGGTGTATGCCATAAACAGGTTGTCATTGCCTATCTTGGTAAGACTGCGATCCTGCTTGGTGCCCCTGTGCATGGAGGTATACTCGCGTATCGTATTCCTATCGCCGATTTCCAGACGGGTTATCTCAGCCGCATATTTTTTATCTTGAGGATCTTCGCCGATGGAAGTAAATTGATAAATGCGATTGTGTTGGCCTATGGAGGTAGGCCCCTTTATGACAACGTGGGAACCTACGATGGTTCCCGCACCGATCTTTACATCAGGCCCAATGACGGAAAAAGGGCCGACCGACACGTCATCAGCCAGCTCAGCCTTACTATCAACTATCGCTGTTGGATCAATCAAAATTAATTTACCACCGCTGCACAGCGAATTTCGGCACTCGCGACGAACTCGCCATCAACTTCCGCACAACATTCGAATGCCCAGATATTACGCTTGCTTTTAAGGAATTTTGCTTCCAGCATCAACTGGTCGCCGGGCACAACAGGTCTCTTAAACTTGGCCTTATCGATACCGACCAGGTAATAAATCATCCCGGCCAGCTCATCCCCAGCTGTTTCCGACGCCAATAATCCCGTTGATTGAGCCAAGGCCTCCAAAATCAGTACGCCCGGCATGATGGGTTTTTGCGGAAAATGTCCTTGAAAAAACGGTTCGTTATAAGTAACGTTTTTCACTCCCAGCAGTCTAACGCCGGGTTCACATTCAATAACCTTATCAACCAATAAAAAAGGATAACGATGCGGCAAGAATTCTTGTATTTGTAAAATATCTAGCTTAATGGACATGTCTGAGAATTTTCTTAAAAAGTTGATGACTATGCGATTAAATAAAAAACCGTATGTAATTATTCCGGCATTGTTGACAACTTTTGCTGAACTTGGCTGGTCACGTCAATTTTTTCACTGGCGTAAATAACGCCGTCGGTGAGTAATAAATCAAATTTTTGATCTTTAGCTATTTCCCGAATAGCCTCAACGATGCGCCGTTGCAATTTGCCCAATTCTTCATTGCGGCGCGCATTAAAATCTTCGCTAAACTCCTGCTGGGCTCTTTTAGCATCCCGTTTCTTATTTAAAATATCTTTTTCCAGATTGGCTCGTGCCGGCTCACCCATCACGGCAGCATCTTTGGCCATTCTTTCATCCATGCTTTGAATTTCTTTTTGCTGGGCAACTAACTGCTTGTCTCTAGGTGAAAATTCCTGTTCCAGGCGTTTTTTTGCTTTTTCCGCCTGGGGGGCTTTCTCAAGAACGGCTGGTATATTGACAAAGCCAATTTTTAAATCAGCATAGCTCGCATTTGCAGCAAGCAACAATCCTAAAAATAAAGCAATTTTCGTTTTCATTGTTAAACAGATCTCTGTGTAATTAAAATAAATTATGATTAAAAATACGGCAATTTTGTTAAATTATAGGGGATAAGCCTGTTAAACAAAAACAACTTCTACTAGAAATTTTGACCGAAGTTGAATTGAAACATCTGTTTTTGATCCCCTGTAATAGTGCCGTCAGCTGCAACTGCAGTAGAAGTAGCATTTAACGGTAATGCCGCACTGACTGACAAGGCGCCGAACGGCGACAACCACTCACCTGAAACCCCGACAGAATACTTCAAATTGTTCGCTTTAAAGCCGTTATTAATTGCTCCGGCATCCATAAAGGTGCCTAACCTGATTGATTTTGTCTCCGGCATGAAAGGCACTGGAAAAAATAATTCGGCATTGCCGATAATTTTACTGGAGCCGCCAAACGGATAACCATTGGAGTCTCTCGGGCCCACGGTATTATTCTTAAAGCCGCGTATAGACCCCGTACCGCCGCCGAAAAAATTCTCAAAGAAAGGCAAGGTACCTGTCTTTCCATAACCACTCCCGTAAGCCGCTTCAGCCTGTAGCCTGAAAGTAAAGTCTTTAGCCACTGGAAGATAAAGTTGATGTTTATAAGTGACTTTATAATATTCCAGGTCGCTGCCGGGGACTGTCGCCAACGCGGAAAAACGCTGCTGCCCGCCCTTACTGGGGAAAATAGCCCGATTAAGCGTATCGTGAGTCCACCCTATTGATGGCGACAATGTCAAAAACGAATCGCCCATAGCTTTAACTTTTGGCCGAGTATTGGCAACTGTTCCAGGAGTAGCATTACCGTTTGAATTATTGGCGCAAAGATCTGTACCATTATTGCCATAAATAAAATCGCAAATTTGATTGGATGAATAAGTAGTGGCGCTCAAAGTAGTATGTTTTGCATCAATATCAAAACGTAAGCTGTCGAATTCATTCAACGGGATGCCGAAATTGATCCCCGCGTTCATCACATTGGTTGAATAATTGGCGATATTCACTGAACCGGCATTTCGTTTGGTATAGCCTAAATTATAACCCTGACTTACGCCGTCGACGGTGAAGTAAGGATTAAAAAAACCAAACTGATAGCTTGTCATATAAGTACTGTTGTTAAAGGCGACATTCACCCGTTTGCCCGAACCGAAGACGTTGTCCTGGGCAATATTGGCATTCAACACTATCCCTTGAACCTGGGAAAATCCTACGCCCGCCGACAAATTGCCGGAGGGCTTTTCCACTACCGAATAATTGACGTCAATCTGGTCGGCAGTACCTGCAACCGGCGGTGTTTCAACATTCACCTCTTCGAAATACCCCAAGCGTTCGAGACGCGTTTTCGACCGTTCAATTTTTGAACTCGAAGCCCAACTGGACTCCATTTGCCTCATTTCGCGGCGCAATACTTCATCGCGGGTTTTGTTATTGCCTTTCATATTAATATGCCTGACGTAAACACGCTTACCCGGATCGACAAAAAAAGTCATGTCGACTGTTTTCTTGGCTTCGTTGATTTCAGGGACCATATTAACGTTAGCAAAAGCATAGCCGTCATCCCCTAAGCGCTCGGAAATTGCTTTAGAAGTTTCCGTAGCGTTTTTTCTGGAAAAAATCTCTCCCGGCCCCGTCTTTACCAGCTTAATAAGCTCCGGAGGCGCAACCACCAGATTACCCGCCAGTTTGACTTTTTCCAGCGTATAGACGTCGCCTTCCTTGACGTTGATGGTGACGTAAATGTCTTTTTTATCAGGGGTAATCGCCACCTGCGTGGACTCGATATTAAAGTTAATATATCCGCGATCCAGGTAATAGGAACGCAAAGTCTCCAAATCCGCCTGCAACTTTTGTTTGGAATATTGGTCGTCCTTGGTGTAGAACGACAACAAATTAGAGGTGTTCAATTCAAGGTTGCGCAACAGGGTTTTGTCATCAAACACGGTATTACCGACAATATTGATCTGCTTGATCTTGGCGACCCTGCCCTCGGAAATCTTGATATGGATACCAACCCGGTTGCGGGTAAGATTGGACACCTCCGTCTTAATCTTTAAGCCGTATTTACCGTGACTGAAATATTGGCGGCTTAACTCCTGCTCAACTTTATCCAGCACCTGCTGATCAAACACCTTACCTTCAGCCAGCCCAATCTTCTTTAGGGCCTTGGTCAAGTCATCCTTACTTAAGTCTTTATTGCCGTCAAAAATTATTTTAGCGATAGAGGGCCGTTCCACCACATTAACAATCAGCGTCGATCCTTCTCTTTCCAGAGAAATATCCTTAAAAAACCCGGTTTTGAATAGCGCCTTGATTGCAGGACCGACATTGTCTAATGAAAACTTTTCCCCGACATTAACCGGGAGATAGTTATAAACGGTGCCTACAGAGATACGTTGCAGACCTTTGACCTGAATGTCCTCTACAACAAACTCTTCATCGCCTTTAACCGCTTGGGAAACGAGTAGAAACAGCAATAGCAAGCGAGAAAAAGTATTTAATTTCATGTAGAAGTCTAAAAATGAAACGGCTATTGTCTAATATTGGAAAACTGCCGGATTATATCACAGTAAATATTTAAAAAAGCTTAAGCCCTGTGAATAGAGAAACTAAGCACATCATCAATGGACTCACTATCCGACAACAGCATCAATAAACGATCCAGGCCTATGGCCATGCCTGAGCATTCCGGCAATCCCGATTCCAGAGCGGCAATAAGATGCTGGTCTTTAACCGTAACAGGCAATTTTCTTTGTTGCCTGACAGCCAACTCCTTGTCAAAGCGTCTGTTCTGTTCCGCTGCATCAGCCAGCTCATGATAGCCATTGCCCAGCTCAACGCCATTGATAAACAATTCAACCCGCTCAGTGATCTGCGCGCACCGTTCATTGATTCTGGCTAATGACGATTGACAAGCGGGATAACCGTAAACCATGCACAAAGCGTTTTTACCTAAATGCGGCTGGACTTTATGAGTGAAGATAAAATCCAGCCATACCGCATGGTCGTGTCCGCAAATATCCACCGCCTCGGATAACCCGGCATCTTCGGCAAACGCGCAGTAGTCCCGATATGAAAACACCAGAGAATCTAAGCCGGTAAGCGAGACAAAAACATCCTGATAACTGACCCGTTGCGTTTCCTGTAACGGCAGATCGCTAAACAGCCCACCGATCAGGTCGGCGATTTCATCCATTAACTGAGGCAAGGTAAAACCGACCCGATACCATTCCAGCATAGTAAATTCGGGATTATGAAAACGCCCCGACTCGCCGTTTCTGAAAGCCTTGCCTATCTGGTAGATTGAACCGCTGCCCGCCGCGAGCAGCCGTTTCATTGCAAACTCAGGCGATGTTTGCAAAAACAGTGTTTGCCGACGCGGCGGCAAACAATACTCGGTGGTAAAAAACTCCAACTGCGGATCTGTGCCGATGCTGTGACTGAGCAGCGGCGTCTCCACTTCCAGCACCGATCTTTCAGCAAAAAACTGACGTATATCGGCAAGCATCCGCGCTCTTAAACGCATCAGCTCTATAGAGCATGTCGGTCGCCAGTCGTGCAACACTACTCTTTTACGCGGGAAACGTATTCGCCGGTACGGGTATCGACCTTAATTACCTCACCCTGCTGCACAAACAAAGGAACCCTGACCACTGCGCCTGTATCCAGGGTGGCCGGTTTGCCGCCGCCGCCCGAGGTATCGCCGCGCACGCCCGGATCGGTTTCTACAATAGTCAGCTCAACAAAATTAGCAGGAGAAATAGCAAGAGGTGCATCATTCCACAGTGTTACGGTGCAAGAGTCCTGGTCTTTGAGCCATTTGCCGGCATCGCCGACGATTTTTTCATCGCACTGATACTGTTCAAAAGTATCCGGTACCATAAAATGCCTGAATTGGCCGTCGTTATAGAGGTATTGCATCTCGACATCGACCACATCTGCGCCTTCAAGCGACTCGCCCGATTTAAAGGTTCTTTCAATCACCCTGCCGGTTTTCAAATTCCTGATTTTCACCCGGTTAAAAGCCTGGCCTTTACCCGGTTTTACAAATTCATTTTCAATAATTGCACAGGGATCGTTATCCAGCATAACTTTTAACCCGGCTTTAAACTCGTTGGTGCTATAAATGGCCATTTTATCCTCAAAGATGACAAACAATGTAAAACTTAAGCATTATAATAGAGCCAACAACCGATAGAAAATTTAATAATCTCTGATGTCCGAACCGCAGTCCGAAATCCAGCACTTTACTAAAAACTGGCAACAGCAACTTGCCGAAGCTTTTAATAACATTGAAGACCTCTACCGTTACCTGAACTTATCGCCGGATGACTTGCCGGTTTCAGTCGCTGCGGCAGAAAACTTTGCTTTACGCGTCCCTTTAAGTTTTGCGGCCTGCATGGAAAAAGGCAATCCGCATGACCCTTTATTACGCCAGGTATTGCCTGTTAAGGAAGAGCTGTTCGCCTATCCGGGCTTTGGCAGCGATCCTGTCGGCGATCTTGCGGCAGCCACCCAATCCAGCGTTTTGCACAAATATCATGGACGGGTTTTGTTTATCAACACCGGCAGCTGCGCCATCAACTGCCGGTATTGTTTCCGCCGCAATTTTCCGTACGCTGATTTGCAACTTAGCAAACAAAAAGAAAATGCCGCCGTCCAAACCATACGAGACGATGCAACTATCTCGGAAGTTATTTTAAGCGGCGGCGACCCCTTGTTGCTAAACGACTCAAGATTAAACCGGCTCATTCAGCAATTGGACGACATTAAACATTTAAAACGCATCAGGATACACAGCCGCCTGCCTATCGTCCTGCCTGCCCGCATAACCGAAGAATTGATCGGCACGCTGCGCCAAAGCCCCAAGCAAGTCGTAATCGTAGTTCATTGCAACCATGCCAATGAAATCAACGAACGCGTCATTACAGCCTGTAAGACTCTAACCAAAAACGGCATAACATTATTTAATCAATCGGTGCTGCTAAAAGGCGTAAATGACAATGCGGAAGCCTTATGCGAACTAAGCGAACAACTGTTCAGCCACGGTGTCATCCCTTACTACCTGCATTTATTGGATAAGGCGACGGGAACGGGGCATTTTGAAGTTTCTGAAGCGGAAGCCTTAGCGCTTGTCCGGCAGGTTCAAGCCACCCTACCCGGCTATCTTGTTCCAAAGTTAGTCAAGGAACAGGCGGGAGCCGTGTCCAAGCAGACTGTTTTATAGATTAATCTTCCTGTTGGTTATGCCGTGCGGCACATGCGCGGCGGCGACATGCCGGGAGGCAGACTCGCAATGACCTTTTTGGTCATCAAAGAAAATATCCGCACCGAACGCTTTCAAAAAAGCGCCTTTGTCTATGCCTCCCAAAAAAAGCGCCTCATCGATACGAATCCCCCAGGCTCTTAATGTCCTGACGACCCGCTCATGAGCCGGAGCTGCGCGAGCGGTCACCAACGCGGTTCTTATCGGCGACGATTGAGATTCAAACTGCGTTTGAATATGATGCAGCGCACTCAAAAAATCCTTGAAAGGCCCTCCCGGCAAGGGTTTCTTGGCTTCGTTGCGTTCATTTTCGGTAAATACATCCAGGCCGCGCTGTTGATAAATCCGTTCCGACTCATCCGAAAACAATACTGAGTCGCCATCAAAAGCGATGCGCAACTGACCGGAATGATCCGTCATGGTTGGGCCGCAAAGAATGGTAGCCGCCGCAAAACCGGCACCCAACGCCTTGGCGACATCATCGGCATTGGCCGATAAAAACAAATGCGCACCGAATGCAGGAATGTAACCATACGGCGATGCGCCGCTGGTAAATGCCGCACGGATAATATTCAACTGATAATGTGCAATGGAATTGAAGATCCTTAATCCCGTATCGGCGCTATTTTGCGATAACAGGATAATTTCGACCAAAGGATCCTCGGGACAGCTGTCATTTAAGCTCAAAAATTTTTTGACCAGGGAAAAACCGTAACCCGGCCCCAAAACTTCATCTTCATGTTCTATTTGATAGCGGCAAAAGGCCTCCCTGCCTTGCGTTTCAAATATCGCATGCGATTCATCCAGATTAAATAACGCCCTGGACGATACCGCTACAACCAGTTTTTTCTCTCTCACAGCCTACATTAGCTCTAGTTATCACTCACCCAAACCGAATCCAAATTTAGCGTTTTCTTTATTCTGTCGGTATTTGCACGCGCTTCTTGCTTGCTTTTAAAGCCGCCGACTCGCAGCCTATACATTGTTGTATTCTTTTCATGGACGGGAATGACTTCGGCAAAAATACCTTGCCGGGCAAATTCAGCCGCCTTGCTTTTGGCAAACCATTCCTGTTTGAATGCAACCAGATTCACACCCCATTTTCCGGGAGTTTCTGGTTTTCTTTCTTTTACAGGCTCCTGCTTTGAAACAACTTTTTCGGCAGTTACTGGTTTGGCTTTTATCGCTTCGGGCTGAGTTTTCACTTTGGCTGGCGCAGTTTCAGGCACAGCTTCCACCTTGGCAGGAACGGGAGCTGGAACTGGTTCATGCGCGACTTTCTCTTTGGCCTGTGCAGTTTTATGTGCAGCCGCGCCATCCTTGGCCGGAGCAAGCGTCTCCTTGGCCGGCGCATGCTCTACTGCTGCTTTAACGGGTGCAGTCTCTTGCGTCTTTACTTCTTTAACCGGTGTCGATGCAGCAGGCGCAGGTGCTGGCTCATGCTCATGCACGGGTTCGGCCTTGGGAGGTTCGGCAACAGCTGGCTCCGAAGCTGTCTTTCCTGCAGGCCCGCCCATTTTGACCTGCAACATGTCCAGCGCTTTACTGACCATATCCTGTTTCGCCACAATATCTGGCACCTTGTTGTTTAACAAATCGACAGGAAACTGTGGATTCCCTTTCAGCTCCGTTATCAAACCATTGACCTGCTGATTCAACTGCACGACAGAATTCCGCATAGCGTTAATTTCTTCATTAGGATTGTTTGCAGCGTTCTTTGCCAGGCTTGCCTCAAGGGTTGATACCTCTGCATTTAACTTTGCAACTTCAGTTTTTGCACCATACATCATCACGCCTAATACGGCGGCCGCGCTTAATGCAACTGCGCCAAATCCCAACGCCACGTAACTGAAAAGCTTTGCTTTTTTAACCTTATTTTCAGCATCTTCCAGCTGTTTTTTAATATCTTCCTGTTCGAATCCAAATGGATTCAACTTTACTTCTTCTATAGCGGGATCGGCAGCTTGTTTCGACTGGGGTTCGGCATCCCCCGATTTCGGCTCCGAAGTTCCAGTATCAAAACCCTGCACGGCTTCATCCTGGCCCAGAAAACCAGTATCGCCAAAGACATCATCGTCTTTATTTCCTGCATTGATGCCCGTATCAGAAAATTCCATATCAGCCGTAATGTCAAAATCAGGCAACAGAAAATCATCTCCCTGAGCTGATGACTCTTCAGTCTCGCCTATCTGAACGCCCTCTGCCTGCCAGGAAGCATCATCGCTAACTTCATCCATATGAAAAAAATCATCAATTTCACTCAAATCCGCATCATCGCCAAACGCATCTTTCTTGCCGACCGTTTGATCTGTCGCGTCTTCCGCCTCAAAACCGGCATCCATCAGCAAACTGTCAATGTTATTTTCATCATCCTGCAAGTCATTGAATGATTCTTCGACTACTGTCTGCTGTTCTTCATTGGGAGGCATTAAATCCGCCGCCCCGGCAACAGCATCATCCAGAACCAGTTCCGATACCTCAAAATCATCGCTAAAGCCGGAAAAGTCATCAATCTCGTCCGCCAGCCCCTCGCCGGCATCCTCTTTCGCGCCAGATTCATCGGCGATTTCCGCTACAGCCGATGCGGCAACTTCATCATCCTGAATAAGATCCGATTCATCAAAAGCGTCGCTAAGGACCGAGAAATCATCGATCTCGTCCGCCAGCCCTGCGCCGGCATCCTCTTCCGCATCCGGTTCATCGTCGATTTCTGCAGGCACGGTCGAATCCGCTACAGCCGGTGCAGGCTCATCAACATCAGCAAATAAATTCTCTGCGGCCTGTTCAGATTTATCGGCTTCTCCTGCCTGAGCTGTTTCAGGCTCGTTGAAATCACTAAAATCTGAAAAATGATCCAATTCTTCATCCTCACCCGCTTCTTCTTCCGCAGATGAATCTTCAACTGCTGCGGAGGCTGTTAAATCCGCCACAGCCGGTGCAGGCTCATCAACATCAGATATTGGCCCCTCTGTAGCCTGTTCAACTACATGTGCCGGAACTATTTCAGGTTCATTGAAGTCACTAAAATCTGAAAAATCATCCAGCTCGTCAAGCGCCCCCACATCCTCTTCCACGCCTGATTCTTCAGCGGGTGCGATTAAGTCTGCCGGAGCCGATTCTGCAACAGCGTCATCCTGAATCAGATCCGATTCATCAAAATCATCACCAAAGCTTAAGCGTAAAAATTCATCCAGTTCGTCGACCGCGGCAGCGGATGAAGTCGCCGCAGCCTGTGGTTCATCATCAACTCCTTCAACTGCAGCCGTAGGTGGCGACTCCTGTCGATCCATGTCCGGCTCATTGAAATCGCTAAAATCCGGAAAATCATCCGGGCCTTCATCGGCGCCCGCATCCTCCACGTCGGATTGCACCGACGCATTATCCGCATCAAAGCCGGCATTCATCAACAGCCTGTCAATGGCATCTTCGTCATCAGGCTCATTTGACGGAACAAAATGTGAATCGCTAACAGCCGGCTCCAACCCCACAGCAGTCTGAGTTTTTTTCGGCTCGTTAAGATCGTCTCCAAAACTGTCAAAACCTAAAAGCTCATCCAGTTCGGCATCTTTCACGTCATGTACATGCTTCTTCGTCTCTGTCTGCATTGTTGCATCATCTGTATCAAAACCGGCATCCATCAGCAACCTGTCAATAGCATCTTCGTCGTCCCGCAACTCATTCGCCGGAACAAGCGAAGATTCCGCCTCGTCCAGCATGGCATCCAGATCAACAGCCAGATTATCGCGTTTTTCTTTTGATTTTTTATCTATTGAATCAGTCATATTCAGGCTCGGTAATGAGTTGCGAGTAGCCACAAAGTTTAAATGTAGCGTTTGGTACTTATCGGCAGAAAAACAATTTTAATCATTTTAATACCAAATAAACTTAATGTTCATCAAGTTTCAGCGATTTGATGCTAAACTCCCAAAAAAACTTCCAAGAAACAAAATGCAACTAGCTATCACCGCCTTAGGCAACTATCAGATTAATTTTATTGGGGAAATATTACCTGCAGTGCGCGACTGTAAATGTAATATCATGGAAATAAGATTATCCCGTCTCGCTCAATCCTCCGCTGCATACCTGCTTATTTCCGGCAATTGGAATCAAATTGCCAAATTTGAAAATACTCTGGACACTATCCAGCGACGGCTGGACATCAAAATCCACACCTTACGGCCTGATCAAAAAGACAAGGTCAAAGAATGCGTTCCATATTCATTGGAAACAATATCCCTTGATCGCGATAATGTCACAGAATCGATTGTCTCCTTCCTGTGCGACCGGAAAATAGACATCGAGGAAATAACCGGCAGCTGCTATCAGGCGCCGTATATCCAAACCTCCGTTTTCTCCACCAAATTTGTAATTTTGATTCCTCCGCAAATTCACCTGCTGTCGCTACGTGAAGAGTTTCTGGATTTCTGCGACCAACTGAATATAGATGCCATTCTTGAACCCATAAAACGATAATTTTAATAATGATAACTACCGGCAACCCTGTACCCGATTTTGAAGCTTCATCTACCGGCGATAAAACGGTAAAGCTAAGCGACTACCAAGATAACTATCTCGTTATTTATTTTTACCCCAAAGACAACACCCCCGGCTGCACCCAGGAAGGCCAAAGTTTTCGCGATAACATCGAAAAATTCACCGCCCTCAATGCCGTCATACTAGGCGTATCCCGTGATACCGTCCGCGTTCACGAAGGCTTTAAATGCAAACAGGAATTCCCCTTTGACCTGCTTTCAGACACGGATGAAAAGCTGTGCCGACTGTTTGACGTTATCAAGATGAAAAACATGTACGGCAAGCAGGTTCGAGGCATCGAGCGCAGCACCTTTCTGATCGGCCCTCAGGGTCTACTGGCTCGTGAATGGCGCAAAGTAAAAGTCAAAGGCCATTGCGAAGAAGTCCTGCAAGCCTTGCATGAACTCACAGGCGGCCAGTCATGAACATTCAAACATCGCCGGATAAAAAACTGTTTGTGCTGGACACCAACGTACTGATGCATGATCCGGCCTCTATCTTCCGTTTCAAGGAACATGACATTTTCATCCCGATGGTGGTCCTGGAAGAACTCGATCATGCGAAAAAGGGCCTGACCGAACTGGCGCGCAATGTAAGACAGGTCAGTCGATTTCTGGATGAGTTAATCCACGACGCCAACCAGCAGACCATCGATGACGGCCTGCCGCTGTCTAGTATAAAGCATGGGCCGACTGCCGATGCAACTTACGGCGGACGCTTATATTTCCAAACCAGCGCGATGACGGCGCTGCTGCCGGAAAGCATGCCCGGCAACCTGGCCGATAATTCCATACTCCGCATCGTCCTGGCGCTTACCAAGGAACTGCCCGACATCACCGTTATCCTGGTGTCAAAAGACATCAACATGCGCATCAAAGCAGCGACATTGGAATTGCAGGCCGAGGACTACCATAACGACCAGACCCTGGATGACATTGACCTGTTATACAGCGGCTCAATGGCGCTGGAGCAGGATTTCTGGGCCGAACACGGCGCCAAAATGGAGTCCTGGCAGGAAAAAAGCCGTACTTTTTACAAACTGGATGACCCCATAGTCACCGAATGGTATCCCAACCAGTATTTGTACATAGAAGACGAAACCAATTTTGAAGCCATCGTCAGATCCTGTGAAGGACAGGTTGCGGTTTTGGAACTGGCCAAGGATTATCGCGCCAAACACAACAATATCTGGGGCATAACGGCAAAAAACCGGGAACAAAACTTTGCCCTCAATGTCTTGCTGGACCCCAACATCGACTTTGTCACCTTACTGGGCACGGCGGGCACCGGCAAAACCCTGTTGGCCCTGGCCTCGGGACTTAACCAGACCCTGGAAAACAAAACCTACCAGGAAATCATCATGACCCGCGAAACCGTCCCGGTCGGGGAAGATATAGGCTTCCTGCCCGGCACCGAAGAAGAAAAAATGGCGCCGTGGATGGGTGCATTAATCGATAACCTTGAACTGCTAAGCCACAATGCAGAGCAGAGCGACTGGGAACAAAGCGCGGCCAACAACATCATTATGAACAGGGTCAAAATCAGGTCGCTTAACTTTATGCGCGGACGCACTTTCCTCAATCGTTTTTTGATCATTGATGAAGCGCAAAACCTGACCTCAAAGCAAATGAAAACCCTGATCACCCGCGCAGGTCCCGGAACCAAAATCATCTGTATCGGCAACCTGTCGCAAATAGACACGCCTTATTTAACGGCGACGACCTCAGGCCTAACCTATGTTGTAGACCGCTTTAAAACCTGGCCGCATGGCGCGCATATCACCTTGCGGCGCGGCGAGCGTTCACGCTTGGCCGATTACGCTTCGGATATTTTGTAACTCTGGGAAAGCATGCCCTATCCCCGGTTCTTATTGAGAATCGGGGATACATGATGCACTGCTCAACAACATTCCGCCCCTTCCGTCGTCAGCTCAACATTAGTTACCTTATATTGAATCAATTCTCACCCCCAACAACGCGGTTACCGTTTCACGCACCCACGAAACATCGATAAACCTACCCAATATTCTAGCCTCCCCCTGCAGTCGGCGCCTTGTAAGCAACACAGCCTTCCGTTGATTGCCATCTGAAATCGCAAGGCAAGGTACAAACCGCCAAACAGTTCGATGCGGGGCGGCCTAGCCATGCCGAAAACTTGTCCGGTAACTCAAAAATGTGTCAACACAAGATCCGGCCGTTCTTATGGAATCTAACGGCCATTAAGAGTATAACTATTTTTTTTACTGATACTATGCTTAACGATTTGGTGGGGTATTTATTATGCTAAACAATATCTTGGCTGGGCCGATCCTGCGCAGCACAACGAGAAACCGTATTTGTGTGTGGCTGGCATTAGATTCTGAACAAGACATAACGCTTGAAATTCTGGACTTAAAAGAAACGCCCATAGGCCGCAGTGATCCGGATGAACTGAAGTCCTGCAGCTTCCAACTCGGCAATGGCTTATACGTTTATTTACTGCAAGCCTATCCTCTTGATGCAGGGCAAATAGACAAACAACACCATTATCCAACAAGTACGCTTTGTTACTACCGATTGTTGGACGGGCAATCTACCCCGATAAACTTGCAGGATGCAGGGCTGACTTACGGTAAGAACAAGCATCCAATTTTCCATATCCCGGAAAAACTTACTTCTGTGTTGCACGGCAGCTGCCGTAAGCCGCATGGGGCCAAAGGCGAAGACTGCTTGGCCGCAGGCGATAGTCTGTTGGAAACCACCCATAATAAGGTCGGTAAACGCCCCGATTTGCTGCTGATGACCGGCGACCAGATTTACGCTGACGACGTGGAAGCCTCGTTACTTGATGAGCTGCGCAGGCAAGCCAAAACCTTGATGGGATGCTCAGAAACGCTGCCATTGACCGAGTATGAAAACACTGAACAGCTCGTCATAAGCCCGGACACCATTCCACTCGGCGGGCGCACGGCTGAATTGAAAAAACACCATTCCGGCTTGAGTTCCACGGAAGCGGACAACCACCTGATGGGCTTCGGCGAATTCGCCGCCATGTATATTTATGTGTTCGGTAACGCCAAGAAATGGAAAAAACCGACGCACTGGACCGATATTGAAACCGTGCATATACCTTTATCGGAAATGGTCAAATGGCAGGATTACCTGAGCCGATGGCGCATTAAACCTTACGCTGACATCATCAAAGAGAAGAAAGACGGGCTTGAAGACAACGCCAAGATAGTCAATGAATTCGACGCGTCCTTACCCAAAGTCCGCCGTCTGCTGGCCAATATCCCCACCTACATGATCTTTGACGATCACGACGTCACCGACGACTGGAACATCACCGGCCATTGGTACGACCAAGTCCGTTCGTCGCCCTTGGGCAGACGCGTCGTATCCAACGCTTTGGCGGCCTATTGGGCTTTCCAGGGCTGGGGCAACGACCCCGACAATTTTGATCCCGACATGATCGGCTCTATCACCCGGCACCTGAACAGTACCGAGTATGATCCGGACGGCGCCGAGCGTTACGACCTGATGACCTGGAAACACCGGGGCTGGGGGTTCTCCATCGCCACCGACCCGCCGATTATTGCGATGGATTCCAGGACCCAGCGGCAGCCGGACAATGCCTACTACCCGCCCCGCTTGATGGACCGTTATGCGCTGGATTGGCTGCGCGTCGAGTGGAGCAAACTGAAAACCTGTAAAAAAAGCTGCCACGACAGCGCCCACACCATCGGCAAAGACACCTGCCCGATATTGATCGCAACCACGCCGGTGTTCGGGTTCTCGCCGCTGGAGCATATCGTGCGCCTGTTGTTGTGGGTGGTCAGCTATGTGGAAAATATGAGCGGTGTGAAACTGGTGGAAAAATTGTTCGGCGCGGAAGGTTTTTTAGCGACGGGAATCGTCAATATCCTTGATGCCGAGGCCTGGACGGAAAATCTGGACGGTTTTACAGACTTACTGAATACCGTGGAACATAAAATGGGTATAGAAAAATGCGTATTTTTGTCCGGCGACGTGCATTATTCCTTTTCCGTCAAAGCCTCTTATCAGAGCGCTGACTATAATGGCATCCAACAAACCCTGGAATGTTATCAACTGACCAGCTCATCGTTGCGTAACGAACCTGACGACTCGCAAAAAAAGGCACTGGACGACCTGGAGCGTTTTGCGGCGCATAAAACCCTGTGGCAGCGTTTTAAACATCAATTCAGATACTTACAAGCCATACGCGGCTGGCAAGCGGAACATACCCTGCTGCCCAGCGACGGTTTAACTAAACGGATAATCGAGCAATGTAATCTTGGACAAGTCGTTTTTAATGATAAGGGGCTACCGACCCGACATACTTTATGGCGTGCCTCGGATAATCGGGTTGATTATCAACTCCCTCCGTTTAAGCCGGCAGTCGAAAAACCGGTGGTAAAAATGTAGATCTTGCAGTGCGGCATCCGCAGTTCGTCATGGAAACGGAGTGTTAGCGGAGTCGCGAATTTCCACTGCATGGCTTGCGCATCGGCAGCGCAAGCCATGCAGTGACTTAAGCCTTATTTTTTTATATAAAGATCGGTAATCGAACCGGTGATCATTTCGGCAGCAAAAGCGAAGGTTTCTGATAGCATCGGATGCGCGTGAACAGTTAAACCTATGTCTTCCGCATCAGCGCCCATTTCCAGAGCCAGAACCGCTTCGGCAATTAATTCACCGGCGTTGGGGCCGACCATGCCCGCGCCGAGTATCCTGCCGGTTTCCTTTTCGCAGAGAATTTTTGTCAGGCCTTCCTTACGCCCCAGACTTAAGGAGCGTCCGCTGGCCGCCCAAGGGAAAACCGCTTTGTCATAGTCTATGCCCTGTTGTTTGGCCTGGTTTTCGGTCAAACCCATCCAGGTTACTTCAGGATCGGTATAGGCAACAGCGGGAATAGTTAAGGCATCAAATCCGGCTTTTAAACCGGCCGCAACTTCGGCGGCAACTTTACCTTCGTGCGAGGCCTTATGCGCCAGCATCGGGTTGCCGGCTATATCGCCTATCGCAAAGATATGCGGGATATTGGTGCGCTGCTGCTTATCGACGGCGATAAAACCGAGATCATCAACATTAACGCCTGCCAGCTCCGCGCCGATCAACTTGCCGTTAGGTCTGCGCCCTACGGCTACCAGCACAGCATCAAACAATTCAAATTCCGGCGCCCCCTTGCCTTCAAAGGCAACTTTCAGGCCTTTTTCGTCGGGCTCAATGGAAGTAACCCGCGTTTCCAGCCAGATATTTTTATATTGCTTTTTAATGCGCCGGAACAGCGGGGTAACCAGATCGTTATCGCAACCGGGAATGATCTGGTTCATCAGTTCGACCACGCTGATTTCCGATCCCAATGCATGGTAAACCGTAGCCATTTCCAGGCCGATGATGCCGCCGCCGACGACCAACAGTTTTTTGGGAATTTCTTTTAAATCCAGCGCATCGGTCGAATCCCATAAACGAGGATCATCATTCGGGAAAACAGGGATTTTAGTCGGATGCGAACCGGCCGCAATAATCGCTTGATCAAAGCTGACGGTTTTCACGCCTGTTTCGGTTTTTATCTCAACCTTATTAGACGAGATAAATTGCCCCGTACCCTGAATCAGGGTTATTTTTCGCTGTTTTACCAATTGGGCCAAGCCGCCAACCAGCGTTTTGGTAATACTCTCTTTCCAGGTCCGAATCTTGTCTATATCAAAAGTCGGTTTGCCGTAACTGAGGCCGTGCTGCTCGAATTCATCGACCTCATGAATGATCTGCGCGACATGCAGCAAGGCTTTGGACGGAATACAGCCGACATTAAGGCACACCCCGCCAAGGGCAGGATAGCGCTCTACCAACACCACTTGCTTGCCTAAATCGGCAGCGCGGAATGCCGCCGTATAACCGCCGGGGCCGCCGCCCAATACCAGAACTTCTGCGTGTATCGTAGACTCATCAATCGCTGGATTAGCATCCATATCATTCCCCTGATTAAAGTAACAGGCGGCGAATATCGCCCAAATACTGTTTGACGGCAGCCATAAAACGCGCGCCTTCCGCGCCGTCAATCACCCGATGATCGTATGTCAAATCCAGCGGCAACATCAGGCGCGGCACAAACTCCTTGCCATTCCAAACCGGCTGCATCTTGGCGCGGGTAACGCCGAGAATGGCGACTTCAGGAGCATTAACAATAGGCGTAAAAGCCGTGCCGCCGATTCCGCCGAGGCTGGAAATGGTGATGCAGCCGCCTTGCATATCGGCAGGCATCAGCTTACCCAGACGGGCTTTGCTGCTTTTTTCAGCCAATTCGGCGGATAACTCGTTGACGCCTTTGCGGTTCACATCGCGCAGCACCGGCACTACCAGCCCGTTGGGCGTATCGACGGCGATACCGATATTGAAATATTTCTTGAAAATCAGTCTTTCGCCATCGACGGACAGCGACGCGTTAAATTGCGGAAACTGTTCCAATGCGGCAACCAGCGCCTTGATGATAAAAAGCAAGCCGGTGATTTTGATGTCTTCCTTGGATTTCTCGGCATTCAGTGCATTGCGGAACGCCTCCATTTCGGTAATATCCGCTTCGTCATGGTAGGTAACCATAGGCAGATTCAGCCACACGCGACTCAAATTCTGCCCGGTCAGGCGCTTTATTTTGCTGAGCTTTTGCTCTTCTATATCGCCGAACTGGGAAAAGTCTATGCTCGGCATAGCAGGGATTCCGCTGCCGGCCTGTCCTACACCTTCAGCCATGACTTTCTTGACGAAGTTTTTCACATCGTCTTTTAAGATGCGTCCCTTACGACCGCTGCCGGCGGTTATTTTTTGTATATCAACGCCCAGCTCACGGGCGAAAAGCCGAACACTGGGTGAGGCGTGCGCCGCTCCGGCAGAAACAGCGCTTGGCAAGGTTTCCGGCAATGATTCAGGTTTGGCAATGACCGGCTCACTGACGGCTTCCACCGGCACAGGTGCAGGCTCAACAGCTTGTTGCGCCGGTTTTGCAGCACTATCTTCGGCACTCGCCAATAGCGTCGCAATCAACGTCCCTTCGGAGACCTTGTCGCCGGACTTGATAAACACCTCCTGCACCGTACCCGCTGCGCTGGAGGGCAAATCCATACTGGCCTTATCCGTCTCAAGTACAGCCAGAGTTTGTTCCAGTTTTACCTTGTCGCCCGGTTTAACTAAAACATCTACTACATCAATATCCGCGACATTGCCGACATCAGGAACTTTAATTTCAATCAAAAAGGTCATTTTGCGTCCTTCTTCCGTTAAATTAGCCAGGGAGCTGCTGCATCTGGGTTTATGCCGTATTTGGCAATAGCCACATCCACTTTGGCTGCATCGAACTGCCCTAGATCCGCCAGGCCTTTTAGCGCAGCGATCGTTACATGGTAGCGGTCTACCTCAAAAAAGCGGCGCAGATTTTCGCGCGTATCGGAACGGCCGAAGCCATCGGTACCCAAAACGGTATAAGGCGCGGAAATAAGACTGCGGATCTGTTCGGCAAAAGCGCGGGTATAATCGCTTGCCGCAATCACCGGGCCTTGCGCATTGGCAAGACAGTGCGCGACATGGGATTGCTTGGGTGTTTCGGTAGGATGAAAGCGATTCCAGCGCTCACAGAATTGACCGTTTCTGGCCAGCTCGGTAAAGCTGGTGCAGCTCCATAAATCGGCTTCCACGCCCCAATCGTCGCGCAGCAACTGAGCTGCAGCCTCGACTTCGCGGAAAATCGTTCCCGAACCCAATAACTGTACGCGAGGACCTTTCTTTTTAGCACCTTTGCTGAAGCTGTACATGCCTTTGAGTATATCCAGCTCCACGCCTTTAGGCATCGCTGGATGCTCATAGTTTTCGTTCATGACGGTGATGTAATAGAAAACATCTTCCTGCTCGACATACATGCGTCGCAAACCGTCTTGGATAATTACCGCCAGCTCATAGGCATAAGTCGGATCGTAGGACACGCAGTTGGGTACGGTCGCCGCCATCAAGTGGCTGTGTCCGTCTTCATGTTGCAGACCTTCGCCGTTCAGCGTGGTTCTGCCCGCCGTGCCGCCCATTAGGAAACCCCGGGTGCGTTGATCGGCGGCGGCCCAGATTAAATCCCCAACCCGTTGGAAACCGAACATTGAGTAGTAAATAAAAAACGGAATCATCGGCACGTTATGGGTTGAATACGAGGTGCCGGCCGCAATCCAGTCGCACAAACCGCCCGCTTCATTGATGCCTTCCTGCATGACCTGTCCGTGCTTGTCTTCCTTATAGAACATCAGCTGATCGGCGTCTTGCGGCGTGTACAGCTGCCCGACCTGCGACCAGATGCCCAATTGTCGGAACATGCCTTCCATACCGAACGTTCTCGATTCGTCGGGAACAATCGGCACGACGCGCTTGCCGATGTTTTTATCTTTAACCAGAATGTTAAGCAACCGTACGAAAGCCATGGTCGTGGAAATTTCTCGGCCTTCGCCGCTGGCTTCCAGCAAAGGCTTGAAATCGTTCAATACAGGAACATCCAACGCATAGGATTTTGCCCTTCTGGCAGGCAAATGACCGCCTAGTTCGGCGCGGCGCTTCCGCATATAAACCAGCTCTTTTGAGCCTTCAGGAAAGCTCAGATAAGGCAGGTCGATCAACTCTTCATCAGTCACCGGCAGCGCATAACGACTGCGAAAGTTACTTAACGAACTGGGGCTCATTTTTTTCTGTTGATGAGAGATGTTCTGGGCTTCTCCCGAATCGCCCATGCCGTATCCTTTAATGGTTTTAGCCAGAATGACGGTGGGTTGCCCTTTATGATGCACCGCCGCATGGAAAGCGGCAAAAACTTTAACCGAATCATGTCCGCCGCGATTAAGTTCATAGATGTCGCGGTCCGACCAGTCGGAAACCATGGCTTTCAATTCCGGGGTATTAAAGAAATGTTCGCGCACATAGGCGCCGTCTTTAGCCTTAAAGGTTTGGTAATCGCCATCGACACAGGACATCATACGAGCCGCCAGCAGCCCGTCTTTATCGCGGGCCAGCAGCGCATCCCAGCGTTGGCCCCAAACCAGCTTGATCACATTCCAACCGGCGCCGCGGAACTCGCTTTCCAGCTCCTGAATAATCTTGCCGTTGCCTCGGACCGGCCCATCAAGGCGTTGCAGATTACAGTTGATCACAAAAATAAGATTGTCCAGTTTTTCCCGTCCGGCCATGCCGATAGCGCCCAAAGATTCGGGCTCGTCGGTTTCACCATCGCCAAGAAAGCTCCAAACCTTGCGGTTTGAAGTGTCGGCAAAACCGCGGTCCTGCAAATAGTGCATAAAACGCGCCTGATAAATAGCCATAATCGGCCCAAGCCCCATGGAAACCGTCGGGAACTGCCAGAAATCCGACATCAGCCAGGGATGAGGATAAGACGGCAAGCCGTTACCGTTCACTTCCTGACGAAAGTTATCCATCTGTTCCAGCGTTAACCGTCCCAGTAAAAAAGCGCGCGCATAATCGCCGGGAGTTAAATGGCCTTGAGTAAAAATCAGGTCTCCGCCATGCTGATCCGAAGGCGCATGCCAGAAGTGGTTATAACCAATATCGTATAAAGTAGCCGCAGAAGCGAAACTGGCGATATGTCCGCCGACGTTGGTGTGCTTATTCGCTCTTAACACCATCATCATCGCATTCCAGCGTACATAAGCACGAATGTTGTGTTCTATATCGATGTCACCGGGAAACTGCGCCTGTTGTTCAACGGGAATAGTATTGATGTAGGCGGTATTGGCGCTGAAAGGGATATCGAATCCCGCATGCCGGGTTACTTCAACCAACCGCTCAATCAGGAAATGTACACGCTCGCTGCCATCGTGTTCCAGCACGGCTTGCAGCGCTTCCATCCACTCTCTGGTTTCTGCTGGATCGATGTCATTCTGTCCGGTGATTTTTGAGATTAAACTGTTGGTCATTGATTGATCCTGTTACGGCGGGTATGCATGGATTAAAAATTCTAGGTTGGTTTACCCATAGGGCACAAGCGTAGCGTAACCCGGCATTTTAATGAAATAATCAAAATAAGGCCAGAAACGCTCTGGTTATTGAACATAGTATAAACAATGCAGGGGGAGCAATGCACCCGTTTTAGTCATTTCGACGCCGAAAGCGGGATGACGGATTCGGGTTTTGTTCGCCGGATGTTTGTTTTTTTACGACATCGCGGTTTATTATGAATAAAGCAACTCCGAAACCGGAGCTTTCGGATTATTTATCCAACGAATCACCACATTATTGATAATACATGGATCTTATATTAACGCTTAAAACCATCATTCTCGGCATTGTCGAGGGCCTGACCGAATTTCTGCCGATTTCCAGTACCGGACACTTAATCCTGGTTGGCGACTTGCTGAGTTTTAATGACGACAAGGGCAAGCTGTTTGAAGTTGTGATTCAGGTCGGCGCCATCCTGGCGGTGTGCTGGGAATATCGCGCCAAAATCGCGGCCGTTATTATCGGCCTGCCCAACCGGAAACAGGCGCAAAAATTCACCCTTAACCTGATGATAGCCTTCATGCCGTTAGCGATCCTGGGCCTGCTGTTCGGCAAATACATCAAAGCCGTGTTGTTCAAGCCGATTCCGGTAGCGCTGGCGTTTATCGTCGGCGCTTTCGTGATTATCTGGGCGGAAAAACGGGAGCATAAAATCCGCATCCTTGAGGTCGAAGACTTGAATCCATTGGATGCGCTAAAACTCGGCATCGCGCAGGCTTTCGCGCTGATTCCCGGAACATCGCGCTCCGGTTCGACCATCATCGGCGGTTTGCTGTTCGGACTGTCGCGCAAAGCCGCAACTGAATTCTCGTTTTTTTTGGCGATTCCCACATTGATCGCCGCCAGCATTTACGATGTGTATAAACACCGCGACTTATTAGAACTGGCGACCGACGCCCCCTATTTTGCCGCAGGACTGATCGCCGCATTCCTCAGCGCGCTGTTGGCAATCAAGGCGTTATTGCGTTATATCAGCCATCATGATTTCATTGTTTTCGCCTGGTACCGCATAGCCTTCGGCTTGATTGTTCTCGCCACGTCATACAGCGGCCTGGTGCAATGGACTGTTGATTAATAACAGTTAAAGCGAACCCGCCCTCCAAATCCCGGATACCGTCCGCAATGCATTTTTGCGGTTAATACGACAACAGAAAACAGTTATAATTGTCAGATATTTGTTCACAATAAAATAATAATAAAGAATTAGTTCTATGGCTAACATACGTACCCATTACGACAACCTGAAAGTCACAAGAGACGCCCCCATCAGTGTTATCAGAGCGGCTTATAAAGCCCTTTGCCAAACTTTTCATCCCGACAAATTCCAGGGCAGCAATGAGGAAGCAGAAAGAATCATAAAACTTGTGAATGCTTCCTACGCAGTATTAATCGATCCGGTTAAGCGCGCGGCGCATAATGCCTGGATTCAAGAACAAGAGGCCGGCGCCGGACAGCAGACTGACAATACGCAGTTTGACGAAACCGCCAAAACAGCCGAACAACCGGACGACCAAAAACAACAGACACAGCGCGAATACACGCAGCAACCGCCGCCATCAGGCACTGAGGATGCTAAGGTTATATTTCAACGCGCCTATGATTTGCACGACCAAGGCCGGTACGCAGAAGCTTTATCGCTTTATCGGCACTTGGCGGAACAAGGCTATGCAAAAGCCCAGTTCAAATTAGGCCTTATGTACGAACTGGGCCAATCCGTGCCGCAGGACTATACCCAAGCGTTTGATTGGTATCTCAAAGCTGCGGAACAAGACGATGCGAATGCCCAATACAATGTAGCCATCAAGTACAAAACCGGCCAAGGGGTAACGCAGGACGATACCAAGGCGGCATATTGGTACCGTAAAGCGGCGGAGCAATAGCTACATCACATGAACTACCCACGATGAGGCGCACACAGATCCTCTAATTCGATCCTTTTAATTCTGCTGAAGACTGCGCTTGACCGAGCGCTTTCAGCAGTTGCGAAAGATCATCCGAAGAAGTCTGCGCTACCGGCGGTTGCGGCCCCTCTATCTTTTCTTGAACCCAGTCCACCATCTCTCCTGCCCCCCATGACATCAAGGAGGCAAGCGAAAATACCGTCAAGCCGCGTGTCATGCCCTTGGGTATCCCCTGATTATCAAGATAACGGTGGAGATACCCGGCTGCGATAAAAAATACCATAGTTGATATGACCAGGTTCCATGTGGAAGGTAAGGTGAACATTATTGGCGATCCTCTTGAGTTGAAATATTATTCGTCATGATTTTTCATGCACCTGTTAGCGACGGCATGATGTGGAGCGTAAAATCCGCTCATGCTTCGACTGGGCTCGGCACGAACGGATTTCACGCGTTCCAACTGATTTTTTTAGGTTAACCGCTGTCATTTTGTAATCCATTCAATTCACTAAAACCGGCATGGTTAGCCGATTTCAGTGATCGTGTTTTGTTGCGTATTCCGGCAAGAATCCGCCTGCCTGCATATTCCACAACCGGTAATAAACGCCTTGCCTAGCCAAGAGTTGATCATGCCCTCCATCTTCGACGATACGGCCTTGGTCGAACACCAGAATCCGGTCCAGATGCGCAATCGTCGACAAACGGTGCGCAATGGCGATAACCGTCTTGCGGCCCATAGCGCGATCCAGGTTTTCCTGAATGGTTTTTTCGGTTACCGAATCCAGACTGGACGTCGCTTCATCCAAAATCAAAATCGGCGCGTCTTTCAACATCACCCGCGCAATCGCTATCCGCTGGCGCTGGCCGCCGGATAATTTCACCCCCCGCTCGCCGACCAAAGAGTCATAGCCTTCAGGCATTACCCGGATAAATTCATCGGCATGCGCCATACGCGCCGCCTCTTGGATGTCTTCATCGTCCGCCGCCAAGCGGCCATAACCGATGTTTTCTTTCAGACTGCGATGAAACAAGCTGGGGTCCTGCGGGATCAGACTAACCTGTTCGTGCAGCGAATCCAGCAACACTTGCTGAATATCCATGCCATCAATCAGAATCCGGCCGCTTTGCGGTTCATAATTACGCAACATCAGCCCAACGAAAGTCGATTTGCCGGAACCGGAAAATCCGACCAGCCCGACCCGCTGCCCCGGTTCAATGACTACATTCAAGCCGTCGAACACAGCTTGATTCGGCTCATAACCGAAACGCACATTACGAAATTCAATCCTGCCTTGGGTAATTTTTAGCGGCTGCGCATCGGGCACATCGACAATCTCATGCGCTTGAACGATAGTATCCACGCCATTAGCGACATTGCCCACATATTCGAAAAACTCCAAAAAACGCCGGGTCAAGTTACGCGCATCGCTGATGATCAACAATGCCAGACCGACGCTCATCGTGAAATCCCCTACCCCGATTACGCCGCCATCCCACAAAGTCAACGCATAGTACACCGTGCCGATTTTGAGCGCCGCGGCGGCAATAAACTGGAACCAGCGCACCCGTTCCATATACCAGAAAGTGCGGCGTCCGGCCCGGACTTCCGTTTCCAAAAAACCGTCCAGATACTCCCGTTCAAAATGCAACCGTGCAAACAGCTTGGCATTCAGGATATTGGTCACCGCATCAACAATCTTGCCGTTCACCAGGCTGCGCGTCGCCGCGTAACTCTGCGCATAAGGCTGGCAGCGCGTTGCCAGCCAATACGAAAGGCTCACATACGCAAACACCCAGCCTGCCACCAACAAGCCTAAACCTTGATGCACATTTAATAACAGCGCGACAGAAACCCCGAAAGTCACCAGAATGGGCCAAAAATCGCACAACGCCGACCATGTCGTATGATTGACGCTCATCGCCGTTTCACTGATACGATGGGCTAAAGCGCCCGCAAAATGGCTGCCGAAATAACGCGGCGCATGATATTGCAAATAGGCGTACAGCGCTCTCGTAGTGCGCTGGCGCAAGCGTGGCCCCATAATAATCAATACCGCGCCGCTGGCCCGGCTAAACAGGATTTCCGCTACATTCAAACCAGCCAACAGCAGCAGGGGCCCGCGTAAACTTTCCAGCACCGATGTGCCGGACACATGCGCCACGCCATCCATAATGGCTTTAATCGCATAAGGCACCAGAATACTGGCTGCCGCCTGCCCAGTCTCCATGATCAACATCAAAACAATCCAGCCCCGAAAACCGGCTAGACAGTACAAAATAAATTTGACGGTGCCGGTGGGTAAAGAAGGCGCGTCTGCTGCGCGTTGTAAAGGTGCATTTTTGGCCATGACTCAAGAAATATCCGAGAAAGAACCAACATTATAAAGGACAGTATTAAATAGCCGTTGAAATCAATTCAACCCGCCTAACCTTGTATCCTGGAAAAGCGTCGACACATCAGAAGTTGACATCAACAAACTTGTATTTAGTATGTCGCCATTCGGCTGATGGTAATTTACCGATCGATGCTGGCCGGGAATTTTTCTATGCCATAGGCTTTGCCTTACGCTCAAAACCGCCGGCTCACCCACAACTCTAATCGTACAAGCCCATGACCCAGACCCGCTATACCCTAGATGGCGATGACCGCTTCATTATTGACCAGTACAACGACCTTGCCCCTTTCGCCAGTTTTTTGCCCGGCATATCAGGCACTCTGGGCCGTCCGGCCTGGGCATTTTATGTCAACCGGGGTCAGGCCGTGGCCAGTTTCGGGGTACGCAACAAAGACGGGGCCTTTCTGGAGTTTTTTCCTGCCGACAAGGCTTATCAACTGACGCCGTCCCGGGGTTTCAGGACTTTCCTGAAGATTGCCGATGGCGACCGAATCCTGACCCACGAGCCTTTCCAGCGCGGGGCGGGGCCGGAGGTCAAGCAACGCCTTTACGTCACGCCCCATGAAGTCGGTGTCGAAGAGATCAATCCGCAGTTGGGCTTCAGCATCCGAGCAGATATGTTCACCTTGCCCGAAGCACCCGTGGCCGGCTTGCTGCGGCGGGTCGAGATAACGAATACTTCCGGGCAGGCCAGAAAGATAGAGATCGTCGACGGTTTGCCGCAAGTGCTGCCCTTTGGCATGAACCAATGGATACTCAAGTTCATGAGCCGGACTTCGGAAGCCTTCATGCGGGTCGAGGGCGTCGAGGAAAACCTGCCTTTTTACCGGCTGAAAGTATGGCCTACCGACTCCCCGCAAGTGGAGCCGGTGATAGCCTGCAATTTCTTCGCCGGATTTTTGAACGGCGGACGCACCCGCGTGGTCGTGGACGCGGAGAGGATTTTCGGCTTGGCCGGGGATTTCTCCAAGCCGGAACGGTTTTTTGCCGATGACGGCCTGAATTTCGATCATCAGGTGGCGGGCAACCAAACGCCGTCGGCTTTCCAGGCGTTGACCCTAGAACTCCAGCCGGGGCAAAGCCAAGTATTTTACGGCTTTTACGGCCATGCAGAATCGCAGCAAGTGTTTGAGCAATTCATAGCGGAGGCTGATAAAAAAGATTACTTCGAGGCCAAACGGGAGACGAACCGCCGCTTGATCGACGGCATCACGCAACGGATCTTCACCGCGACAGCCCAGCCGCTGTTCGATGCGCATGCCCGGCAGTGTTATCTGGACAACGGTTTGCGCGGCGGCTTTCCGAGGGAAGTGCCGGGCGGCGCGCAACTGTATTTGTTCGGCCGCAAGCACGGCGATCTGGAAAGGGATTACAACGACTTCCTGTTGCAGGATACGCCGTTTTCCGAAGGCAACGGCGATTTCCGCGATGTATTGCAAAATCGCCGGATGGACTTGTTTTTCAATCCCGCGCTGGATGCCAAAAACATCCATTATTTCTTCAATCTGATCCAGGCGGACGGCTGCAATCCCTGTTCGTTGCGGAACTCGCGTTTTGTCGTGGATGCGCCGCTAACCCTTGCCCATCATTTCGCCCGGTTTGCAGGCCTCGAACAACTGTTGTCCCGCGAGTTTAAATACGCGGAACTATGGCAGGTGCTTGAAGGAGCGGAAAACCCGGAGCCGGTCATCAAGGAAATTCTGGCGCAAGCGCAGGAAGTGGAAGATGCCGAATTCGACCGCGGCTATTGGTCGGACCACTGGACATATCTGGTGGACTTGTTGATTAGCTACGCGGCCATTTTCCCGGATCGGTTGCCCGGCTTGTTCAAGGAAAAGACCTACACCTTCTTCGATTCCACCCATTTTGTCGTCCCGCGCTGCCAAAAATACGTGGTGACGCCCAACGGCGTTCGCCAATACGGCGCGGTGCAGGGCAGTCCAGAGAAAGAATCCCTGATCAATTCCCGTACACGTCGCCGCCACCAAGTCCGCTCGCAACGCGGTCACGGCGAGATCGTTTACACCACGCTGCTCGGAAAAATCCTGACCCTGGTAGCCAACAAGCTGTCCACCCTGGACCCGTTCGGAGTAGGCATAGAAATGGAGGCCGACCGCCCAGGCTGGTGCGATGCGTTGAACGGCCTGCCCGGCATTTTCGGGTCTTCGGTCAATGAAACCATCGAGCTCAAGCGTCTGGCGGACTTTACCTTGAAAGCCCTGGCCGATGTCGAGGGGGACTTTTCCCTGCCGTCGGAGTTGGCGGACTTTATAGCGGGATTGGCAGCGCTGTTAAATCGCCCCAACCTGACGCCAGAACTATTCTGGCAGGAAAGCGGAGCCCAAAAAGAAGCCTATCGGGACAAGGTGTTCATGGGTTTTGACGGTGCCGAACACGCGCTCTCCATTGCCGCAGTGCAAAACTTCCTGGCGACGGTTTCGAGCTATCTGGATGCTGCAATCGACAAAGCCCGGACGCCGGAAGGCATCGTCACCTATTTCTCCTATGAGGCCGAGCAGTATCAGGAAACCGGGGATGGGAAGGCGGCGGTAACCCGCTTCAAGCAAAAACCGCTGCCGCTGTTTCTGGAGGGCTTCGTTCATGCCCTGCGCATCGCGGCACCTGCGGAAGTCCGGCGCTTGTATGATGCCGTGCGTAACTCCGAACTGTTCGACAAAAAGCTGGGCATGTACCGCGTCAATGAACCGCTGGGTGAAAATGCGCTGGACTTGGGACGGATCGGGGTTTTCAACTACGGCTGGCTGGAGAACGGTTCCATCTTCCTGCACATGCATTACAAGTTCGTGCTGGAAATGGTTCGGGCCGGATTAATCGAGGAGTTTTACGGCCAAATCGAACAGCTGCTGGTGGCTTTTCGCGATCCGATGGAATACGGACGCAACCCGGTCGAAAACTCCAGCTTCCTGGTCAGCAGCGGTTTCGCTGTCGATCCGAGGCAACACGGACGGGGCTGCGTAGCGCGTCTTTCCGGTTCCACGGTAGAGTTTTTGCACCTTTGGACTCATCTTTTCCTGGGGGCTGCTCCCTTTGTGTTCGAAGAAGGCAGGTTGCTGTTCAGGCCCGCGCCGGTCTTGTCGAAGTCATTTTTCTCCGCGAACGAGCAATGTGTTAATCCGTTCGGTTTTGAAGAAACATTGCCGGCGGATAGTGCGGCTTGTGCTTTATTGGGGGCCACTTTGTTGGTCTACATCAACCCCGAGCGCCAAGATACCTTCGGTGACTCTGCCGTAATGCCTTATCGCTATCAGTTATATGGGCGGGATGGTGGCATGCAGACCGTGGTAGGCCGGCATCTGGAGGGCCAAGCCGCTGAAGCGCTACGCCTTGGCCAATTCCGGCAGGTGGATGTGGTGCTTTCGCGATGAACCTTCTGCATAGAAAACTTAACTGAATGCTTGTTTATCACAATGCGAAATACTTTCGCCGTAGCTGAGGGGTAAGTATATTTGCGTAGTCTAGTATTTATGGTTAGTATCTTTCGTCGTGAATATTTATGGGTTGGCTTTTTCTTGTTTTTAATGAAGCCACCTGTATTTATTTTAGGAAGTGCTAAATTCATTCCATTGGATGAAAAAGCAATAATGTTTATAACGCATTAGGCAAACAGATGAATATGAATGATCAGGAATTAGCTCATAGAATAAAAATAAAATTTGGCACAGCACCAAATAACCCTACTGAGATTCAGTTAGATGGGATCAAACGAGACATTCAAGCGCTTGTTGACAAGGGAATTACCCCATCCGAAAAAGATTGGGTTCTGATTGTAAAGAAATATTGCCCTGAAGCAGGAAGCTATGGATATGCAGGGGCTGATACTTCGGATTTAATCACACTTCTACAACTAGCTACCAAGAAATAGGAAAATATCATCCATGAGTTTGAATAACTTAAAAAAAGAACTTGAATCTGCTCTTCTAATTACTAATTGGTCACCAACGGATAGTGAACTGAGAGAGGTTGCCAAACGACTGAAGGAGTTTCGGGGAGAGCCTTCAAAAGCCAACATTGCAAAAGTTGTTCTTGAGGTTGTTGGCACATATGAAGCAATGTCCTTGGAGGGAGTTGACAATTCTGATTTAACTACATTGCTTTTACTTGCAACGAAGTCGGCTTCTAGCGATGACTAATGAACAATCCGTTATTGAGGCAGAGGCAAAAATTGAAATACTTAAAAAGGCTTATGTATCATACTTAACCCCCGTCGTCCTTCGTTTGCAGAATGAAGGTGGTGAGCCAACAATAGAAGAGCTACTTAAATGCCAGCAATTGGGGGCGGAATATTTTAATTTCATTGAAGGCTTTGTTGGCAGTAGCGGGTTATTGGGTGCTCATGCAAACGGGAAGTGGGTTACTGGTTTTGCTGAGACTTGTCATAGTGTACTTAGTGCTTTTGTAGTGCATGAAAATTTCCTAAAAAGCTACTCTAGCGTATTAAAAGGGATGCTACCTAAACCTGATATAAATGCATATGCAAACATGCAGAGGATGACAAAAGAGTATCTCCCTAAAAATAAATGGCAGCAATTAGAAAGCACTTTTAGAAACAATTCACTTCCTGTAGCAGGATTTGAATATACCGGAGCAAATGATTTGAACAAAACTCCACAATGGCAGTTGGTTGCAGGATTGATTGTTGGTATTTTATTTGCGATTGCGATTTTATTGTTAGTTGTTTTTATTCCTAATCCTACGCAAGCCCAATTCTTTATTTTTAGAGGCTTGTTTGCTACTGCTCTCGCGGCAACAGCGGCAATAATACCTGGGTTGTTAAATGTTGAATCAAGATTTCAGAAGTTTTCAATTAAGGCGACTGGAGCTATAGCTATATTTGTGCTTGTGTGGTTACTAAATCCCCCGGCACTGATCGGCAGTTAACGTTGTAATGCTGTAAGGCGGATTCGCGCTAGTAATCCGCCATGATCGGGATGACCTAAGTTGATCTTGCTTGGACTTTCCACGCGGGGATTTTTTATATCGATTGTATTGAATATTGCGCTTTGATTGGCGGTTTGCTGACGCGAAATGGCCCTACCACTAAGAATCGAAAATGGAACTTATATCAGAACTATTTAATGACCCCATCATGCAAAGCATGATTTTTGGTCCAATCATGGGAGTTATTTTTGCTGTTCTTTTTGCCGGGTTAACAGAGCGCCCAACGACACTGGTTCCGGTAACGGTTATCCAAACTCGTGAAATATATATTACCCGAGTAATTGAACGCCGCGGCCGAAGAAGTGATTCAGAAGAAGGTGGCGGGATATTAGTTGTCGCCGGAATGGGGCTTCTGTTTGTCCTATGGAAATATGCGATCTATGTGAATGAAATTCATCAATACATAGGTATGGTGCCTCCGAGCGGGACGGGGTTTGCAACCCCGTCCCTAACATTTCTGCAATGTCCGGGCTAAACAACTACATTTAATATCCATAAAACGTTTCGAACGGGGCAGCATGCCCCGTCCGGCTGGGTTGCGTAGCGGAATCCGGGGCTTCGAAGCTACGATCTGTTGTCAGCACATTCTATGGACTCTATCGGCAGCAAGTCGCCGTGTTGATTTTACATCCAAATGGGGTTAAAACCGACATGGGCGAATACAATGTGTCACGCCCAGTTGAAAAGGATGCGGAACTTAATGAAAGTTATGATTTGGAAAACAGCGGCAGTTCTCTTAATTTTAAAGGCCCACAATTGCCGTGGCGTAGTACCGCTCCTAGCGGACAGGTCATTATCGTTAGCCACTAGCCAATCTGGGCAGGCGATCATGAAAAAATCCTTATGCCCAAAGGGCATAAGTTTCGTTTGAGCAGACAAGCTGCTCAACTCAGCTTTAATGTTGAACAAGGGAAACCACTATGAAAGATAAAAATGCCGAACCTAAAGTGTTTGTTTTTCAACACAGTAAAGATTTGCAAGATCCTGTGTTGCACAAACAGTTGTTTTTTACTTTGGCAGTCGCCGTTGGAATTTTTTTCTCCGCATCTGTTGCCGCCAACAGCGCGGAGGTGGAAGCCGCCATTGATTTGATGAAGCAATCGCACACGGATCAATGCCAAAAAATAAAAATCAAGAAGGAACTTCTGATAGCCCATCAGCATCACGATCAAGCCAAATTAAAAGCCTTAGGCCCCGAACTTGATGCCATTAACAAACGCCTCAAACCGACGGAAGACAAATTAACAATTTTAAAATCCGCCATGATGAAAAACCCCGATGACGAAAGCGACTTTGCAACCGCCATGCTTTACTTGGACGCATGCAATTGAACCTTCAACACGATTAGATGCACTTAACGCTGATCGTTCTGCAATGCCTAGCTAAACAACCACATTTTAACCGCCGCAAAACGTTTCGAACGGGGCAACATGCCCCATCCGGCTTGGAGGACGCTACTTTCGGTCGGAAATCGTAGTACAATCACATGAGCTTGCCTTCGCTATCTCTACCTAGGAAATCACCATGACAGTCATTCAAATAGAAAAATTGTCCGTCACAGAAAAAATACAAGTTATGGAATCTCTTTGGGACAGCTTATGTACTCATGCAGATAACATCAACTCTCCGGCTTGGCATTCCGAGGTATTACAACAAAGGGAAGAAATGCTTGGAAATGGAACCGATACCTTTATCGATTGGAATGATGCAAAAAAGGACATTCGCAACCAGCTTCCATGAAAATCCAAATACAGCGCTCTGCGCAACGTGATTTAATCGACGGTTACCGGTTTTATGAGCAGCAGGCAGAAGGCTTGGGAAGTTATTTTATAGACACGCTTTTTTCAGACATTGACTCATTGATGATTAACGCCGGAGTTCATCAGGTCTATTTCGGGAAATATCATCGCTTATTATCAAAACGATTTCCGTTTGCCGTTTATTATCGGGTTGAAAATCAAACCGCACGAGTCTATGCCGTTCTTGATTGCCGAAGACACCCGGCATGGACAAGAAAAAAACTGAGCCAAAAATAGAGTTTTTATTGTTCCCGCGCTCCAGCGTGGGAACGATATATAAACTTTTACGCCGCCCACCAAACATAAGTAGCTACCGCGTTTGCCGGCAGAGTGGCGACTACATTTTCCTCTTGAAATTGGATAGTAAAGGGTCGGGATTCAGCGTTCTCATTGAGCGCGATCAGAACGATATAACCCGCAGGCGTAAGAAAAGCCACGTTCGGTAAGGACTCGTGCTCATCGGAATAAATCCTCACCGAACCGGGGCGTACGAATTTCGCGGCATGGGCGATCACATAGTAGGCGACGTTGCGGGCAACATCTTCGCCTATGGTCAAAGCGCCGACGCAACGGGCCTCCCCGCCGGGCGTATGGGGGCGGCAGAACGGGTCGGAGGCCAGGTTCCATTCCAGCACCACCCGGCTCCAATTGCGCATTGAACCAATCAGGACATTTTTCACGTGCCACATTAAATCGCCCCCGAACTGGCCGTCCGAGCCTACCCACTGCTCGGTAAAATACAGTTTCATTTCCGGGTAAAGCTGGTGCACCTCGGAAAGAGCCGAAATATCGCCCCCGTACAGATGCCAAGCCGATCCGGCCAGATAACGGCGCGCGTCGGCATCGGCGAAAACTTCCAAAGGGTACTCCGGGACATCGCAATTGTGATCCCAGCAAAACAGTTCCACATCGGACAATTCAGCCGCCTGCAAAGCCGGCCCCAGATGGTTCTTGATGAACTCGGCCTGTTCAGCCGCTTCCATGAGCATGCTGGGGTCGTTTTTTTGATTCAAGGGTTCGTTTTGCGGGGTGATGGCATGGACGGTGATGCCTCTGTCCCGCATCGCTTTGAGGTATTTAACCAGATAAGCGGCGTAAACAGCGTAGCAATCCGGCCTTAGTTTGCCGCCGACAAAACTCTGGTTGGTCTTCATCCAGGTCGGCGCCGACCAAGCTGTGGACATGATCCTGATCTCTGGGTTGATAGCCAAAATCTCCCGCAACAGCGGAATGACTTCACGGTCGCCGGCCTCGATGTCGAAATGGACAAGCTCAAAGTCCGATTGTCCGGCAGGCCTGTCGTTATAGGTAAAACAGCGCTCGCTCAGATCCGACGCGCCTATGCTCAGACGCAGAAAACTAACGCCGATGCCGTCGCCCTCGGGCAAGAACAATTCCCGCAATAATGCGCTCCTGTCAGGGGCAGGCAAGCGACTGATCAGCATGGCGCTGCCTCCGGTCAACGAAAATCCGAACCCCTCCATGACCTGATACTTCCGTTCGGTATCCACGGTTATCACAGGGGAATCATTGGCGTGGTCGGCAAAGCGAAGGTCTTTCGATTGCCGTTGAAACAAAACGGTTTGGTCGGCGGAGGTCAGCCAAACCGCCAAAGAAGAAGGATTTTCTGAAAGAGGATAAATCGGGTCAGAAAGATGAGTTTGTTCAGGCATGAAAATCCTCTTCGCGGAAAACTTAACATTATGGGCCAATAAAAAGCCTCACAGATTGCGCTAATCGCCGCCTTACTTCGCGGCATTGCAAGGTTTATAAGGAATCGGGCAGCCCAGCGGGAAAGCAAAATTACGGTCTGCATAATAATATACAACTTCAAACTGAGTACAGCTTGTTATCAAGTGCTTTGATTTTGCTTCGGCCGCTGCGCAGACGAATCTCTCGAGCCAAAGGTTTTTCACCTCATTTATTCCCGCTACCCAAATAGATTGCACCCAACAAAATTATCGAAGCCGCTATGCCGATGGTACAAAGGCAGGCCGGATGCTAGAATCATCGCTCCAATAATTTTAATTTTTTAGGAAGAACATGAGTAAAATTACCATCGAACACAACCCTAGCGAAGAGCGGTTAAAAGAGTTGGGCGTTTCCAGCTGGGAAATCTGGGAAAAAGAAATCTCAAAATTTCCGATAGATTTTGACGAAACCGAATGCGCTTATGTACTGGATGGCGAAATTTTGGTAACTCCAGCCGAGGGCGAGCCGGTACGCATTCTACCGGGCGATTTGGTATCGTTCCACGCAGGATTGGAAAGTCAATGGGAAGTGATCAAGCCATTGCGCAAGCATTACAGCTACGACTATCCCAACGGCATTTAACCTGTTGCGCACCTCGCGCTTTGTTTATTCAAGAAGCCGCTTGGAATAAAAAACTGACCGGCTGAATTTAACCTGATAGGTGCTTCAATAGACCGTCAGGTTAAATTTTTATTTTGACCACTTGCAATGATGTTTTCAGGATTAACTGATTATTTTTACACGCTGTTGATCGTTGGCCGTTGCGTTCAGTAACTCGTGTTGACAAATAATTGGGCGATTTGAGCCCGGACTGTATCTCGGTCTACAGCTTTCCCAAAAGTTAAGCTGCACAAGCGGGAGGCAAATCTGGTCATGCCCGATATGTTCACAAAAATGGTCAGCCTGACTCATTACGCAAAAACAGGACATTCTTTCAGGTCTGGCCCTGCTATTTGTGAGTAGTGTATCTAATGCCGACTGTCGTGGTGAGCGACTCTCAACTGCAAGATAATTGCCGACATCTTTTATTCCAGGCGTAAATAAAGGCCTGTAACGAAACCGCTACAGGCCTTTATTTTTTGGCTCCCCTGGGAGAAGGGATCGAACCGCCGACCTAATGATTAACAGAACCGCTAAAACCGAATATCACTCCTTGGCGGTAACTTGTAATTTTTTAGCCGTGCCGTTACTCGCTCTGGCGTCTAGCCATGAGCAGGAAACGCCCCAGGCGCCGCCATGAACCCAGAAGGCAGTACATTCACACCGCCCACCCCGCTACCAAATCGCTCCAGAAAGCCTTCTCCAGTCCACCGGGGGCAAATATCAAACCATATTCCTAATGCCCGAGGCCTGTCATAAGCGAGCACTCATTAATCCTAAAAATCAGTTGGAACGCGTGAAATCCGTTCGTGCTGAGCCCTTCGGCTGCGCTCAGGAGAGCCTTGTCGAAGTATGAGCGGATTTCACGCTCCACCCATTTGAAATGCTCAACTGATTTTTCTAGGTTAATTGGAGTTATAACCAAACTTAGCCGACTTTCACTATGCTTGCGGCATAATCTTCCGGCGGCTCAAAGCCCAACAGCGTGATACACGTCGCCGCCAGATTTGCAATGCCGGCTCCCGGCACATCAGCCAGACGAGCATTGGCGGCCCCGGACGGATCGTACACAATCCCAGGCACCGGATTCAACGAATGAGCGGTCTTCGGTTTACACCGCCCCTGCTCATCCAACACCAACGCGCCGGTCTTTTTATCAAGTTCGCACATGTCGTCCGCATTGCCGTGATCGGCCGTGCAAACCATAATTCCGTTGGCCTTCTTCAGTGCGTCCATAATCCTGCCGACATTTTCATCCACGGCTTCGACAGCCACTTTTACTGCGCTGACCACGCCCGTATGCCCCACCATGTCGCCGTTCGGGAAATTCAGGCGGATAAACTTATATTCCCCGCTCTCAATCGCCTGCACCACAACATCGGTAATTTCATCCGCTTTCATCCGCGGCGCATCCTCGAACGGGCATACATCCGACGGAATCTCTTTCCAGGTCTCGGTCGGGAACCTGCCCGAATTATTGCCATTGAAAAAATAGGTCATGTGGCCATATTTCTGCGTTTCCGAAATAGCCAGCTGTTTGACCCCCGCATTCGAGAGATACTCGCTCATCGTACGGTCAATCGCCGGAGGCGTCACCAGATACCGCGCCGGCACCCCAAGGTCGCCGTCATATTGCATCATGCCCGCATACAACACGTCCGGTTTCGGGCCGCGATCGAATTCCCTCAATTCATCCGCTTCAAAGGCTTTGGTAATTTCCAACGACCGGTCGCCGCGGAAGTTAAAGAAGATGACGCTGTCGCCGTCCACAATCGGCCCCACAGGCGCGCCGTCGCGCTCAATGACAAACGCGGGTAAATCCTGGTCCAAAATACCCGGATTTTCAACACGGAAAGTTTCCACAGCTTCTTTCATCGAAGCAAAGGTCCGGCCTTCCGCTTTCACATGCGTCGCCCAGCCGCGCTTCACCATATCCCAATTGGCGTCATAACGATCCATCGTAATATTCATGCGCCCGCCGCCCGATGCCACGCAATAATCGACCGAGCCGTCTGCATTGATTTCTTTCAAGAAGGCGTCGAAGCGCTCGACATAGTCCAATGCCGACGTCGGCGGCACATCGCGCCCGTCAATCAACGCATGAACCCGAGCCTTCTTTACGCCCTGCTCCTTCGCCTTCCGCAACATCGATTCCAAATGATTCAGGTTGGAGTGTACATTTCCATCCGAAAACAGGCCTATAAAGTGCAGCGTCGACGATCTGTCATTGACATTGGAAATAAGCTCCTGCCAAACCGAACCGGGAGCATACATCGCGCCCGAGGCAATCGCCTTTCCAACCAACGCCGCGCCCTGCTCAAAAATACGGCCGCAGCCGATGGCGTTATGACCCACTTCCGAATTGCCCATATCCCCGTCGTCCGGCAGCCCCACTGCAACGCCGTGCGCGCGCAACTCAGTATACAGAGCATTCTCATGCAACCAAGTCAGATTCGGAGTATTTGCCTGTTTCACAAAATCGCTTTCCGGATTTTTACCAATTCCGACCCCGTCCATAATCACCAACACCACCGGACCTTCCGGACCCGTAAAACTCTTACTCTTTTTCAACTCAATCATTTAAAACTCCAACTTACAGGTGCATCAATAAAAAACAATAAACGGCTTTTAATCTTCCCGTTCCGGAAGGGCAAAATCACTATCATGAGAATATTGGTGAAATATTTAATGTTTCAACCAAATCAGGCATTTACTTGTATGCTGAAAAACTGATTTATTCAACGCCCTATTTTAACCTAATTATTAAGACGTAGTTTATCTATGCTGGACAAGATGGCGATATGTGTAAAAAACGATTTTACTGATTACATCAGATCATGCGTAATCATCAATTTTGAATGGTGGGTCTTGTATTAAGCAGCTGTTCAGCCTATTTATAGGAAAGTAGCTCCAACTTAAATAGCTTTCCGAAGTTAACTTTTGAGCGAGGATTTTTACCTATGAAAAAAGAAGTAATAATAGGCTTTATGATGATTTGCGCCAGCAGCACAGCACTGGCCTATGGCTACGATTACGTTGACGAAATGGCCTATAGGGAAATAGCCGACATTAACGCTCAAGAGCAAGCGGATGTCATGCATGAATTGAGGGAAGGCGATTTTAGAGAGGCCCAACAAATCAGTCAGTATGACGAAGCCATAAAATACCAGATACGACAGGAAGAAGCTATGTATGACAACGCTAGAGACATGAACCAATTCGATTATGGATACTTTGGTTATTCTGGATGGTAAATCAAAGGGGCGATTTCTCTTCCAATAATCGAAGCGGGCAATAAAGTCATTCGTCCTACCGAAAAACAAGGCGAATTTTGGGATGCCGCTTGGAACAAATTGGTTGGACCTAATTGAGAAAAATCGGCCTCGAACCGGAACATGACCGGAGAACAGGCAAAAAAAAGCCCTTACATTGCTGCAAGGGCTTTAATTTTTTGGCTCCCCCGGACGGGCTCGAACCGCCGACCTAATGATTAACAGTCATCCGCTCTACCGACTGAGCTACAGGGGATTAAACTTTTTTCAGTGTGGCGCGCCCGGAGAGATTCGAACTCCCGACCGCTCGGTTCGTAGCCGAGTACTCTATCCAGCTGAGCTACGGGCGCCGTACTGAGACGCGTATTATGCTTTTTACTCCTCCTTCTGTCAACTCTAAATTTGATCGGCTTTTCAAGTATCAGGATAAAAAGGATATTCCAAGGTTACTGGATTACCCTTAATTAGAGGTAATCACTGATGAAAATCCTGTTATAACAATAGCGTTAAGAACAGCATTACGAGAAAAAGAATTTTTCCTATAGCGAATAAATGCCTATGAATGAATAATATCGCTATTTGCCGGAATTTTTCATACCCATGCAAATGAGTCTGCGCTACCAAATTAACATACGAATCTTGATCTCTTCCCTGTGTATCCTGATACTGGGCAGTTCGATAGCTATCTGGCAGGCGCGCGATGCGGTGAATAAAGAAATCGATTCGTCCATCAACTTGGCCGTACAACTGATAACTTTCGGCTTTTCGCAGGCGTCGCAAACTCCGTTTAATGAAACCAAGTGGCTGCCGAAGTTCAATTCGCTGAACCAGACCCGGCATTTGAGCATTCAATTAAAAGAACCTTCAGGGCGGGTCATCAGTTTTGCCCATAAAAACCGGCTAACCAGTGACGGCGAAAAGCCGCCGCAGTGGTTCATCAATCTGGTTTCAGCTGACTACCCCAAGGTTGAGCATCAAATCACCAGCTTTAACGGCGAGCAAATCACCCTGATTATTCAGGCCAACCCGCTGGATGAAATCACCGAAGTCTGGCAAGAAAGCATTGGTTTTTTTGGCTCGATTTTTTTGCTGACACTCTTTACCTTTTTGGCCGTCAATCTGGCTTTTAACAAAGCCCTTAAATCCATCGCCGTCATTGTCGATGCGCTAAAAGTCATAGAAACCGGACAGTACAGCCAAAAACTACCCGACTTTTCGATTCAGGAATATGACAGTATCGCTAAAGCTATCAATCACATGACCGGGGAGTTGAATGCCAGCCAACAGAAAAACCGGGCATTAACCCAGCATACCCTGGAGATACAGGAAGATGAACGGCAACGGCTGTCGCAGGAATTGCATGACGAACTGGGGCAATCGCTGACTGCCATTAAAGTCATGGCGGTAACTGCCGGGCGCTCCCAAGCTGAAGACATGAGGGCCGATATTAAACAGTCTACCGACTCCATTATCAGTATCTGCGACCATTTAATGACCGTGGTGCGCTCCATGATGCATCAACTGCATCCTCTGGTATTAACCGAACTGGGATTGAAAGCCACCATGGAGGACCTGTTAAATCACTGGGCGATTAGAAATCCTGAGTTAAAACTCACTATCGACTGCCCAGACGAAGTCGATGACCTGGAGCAAAAAATCACCATTCAAATATTCAGGGTCGTACAGGAATGCTTAACCAATATTGTTCGTCATGCACAGGCCAAGCAAGCAGCCATCAGCCTGGAAATAGATCATCAGGCAAAAACCGGAAAGGCGCTACGATTACAGGTAACCGACGATGGGCAAGGCTGTGCAACTGACACGATTAAAACCGGTTTTGGCTTATTGGGCATGAAAGAAAGAATCAACAGCCTGGGCGGCGAATTCACTATACAAACCCGGCCGCAGCTAGGTATGAGCGTCATTGCGACTATTCCGCTGCCATGAAAGGGAAAATAAAAGTCATTCTGGTTGACGACCATGCTGTGGTGCGCGCAGGTTTCAGGATGCTGTTATCGACAGCGGCCGATATTGATGTGATCGCCGAAGCCGAACGGGGCGAAGCGGCCTGCCAGCTGTATCTGGAACAGCAGCCGGATGTCATGGTGCTGGACTTATCGATGCCCGGCATCGGTGGACTGGAAAGCATACGCCGCATCTGCAACCGCGATAGTAACGCCAGGATATTGGTATTTAGCGTTCACGATGAAATGGTATATGTGGATAGGGCCATGAATGCCGGTGCAAAAGGCTATATCACCAAAAACAGCGCCCCCGGAATACTGGTAGAAGCGATACAGAAAATAGCCGCGGGCGAGATTTATATAGAACAGGGCTTGATGAAAAACACGCCCATGCAAAATAACGAAGCCGATTACAAAACCATTGTTGATAGCCTGTCCGCCAGAGAGTTCGACGTATTCCTGCTGCTGGCAAAAGGCCTGACCGCACATAAAATCGCCGACGAACTTTGCTTGGGCTATAAAACCGTCGCCAATTACGGCACGCAAATAAGAAACAAGCTTAACGTGTCATCCGTCGCCGAACTGGCGCATATTGCAATGGTCCTGGGGGTCAGGAAAAACTGAGAACGCTATTCCACCGCCCTGCCTTCTTATCTTATCGAATGACCGAAGAACTTAATGGAACTCAATTAATGCCACCCACCGTATTGGGTAGTCGGGTCGCCGCGCCAACCGGTTGTGGTTTTGTTGGCGTCGGGAACATGTGCGGCGGCTTCCGCCGCGCGGATCATATTGGCGTGGGTATAGCCGCCCATCGTTTTTGCAGCTGCTGCAATCGCCGTCGTTAATGGATTAATCTCATATTTCGTAATCGAGTCATGGACGACTGCGGCGACTAATTTCTCTGCGCCAGGCTCGGAAGAAAACGTCAACAGAATCGGTAAAATCGTATTGGCTGGGATTTCCACACTGTAATGACCATTGTCCACAGCCACACGGGTAAGAAGATGACCGTCTTCATCACTCGCTTCCACCGTGCCGGCTTTAACCACGCCTTTGTCATTGCTGACCGTCCCCTCCAATATAGTCGCTTGCGTGTATTTTTTGATCACGGATTGACTCACTTTTGCCGTTTTCTGGCCTTGTTCGCAACCCGTGGCAAAGCCGCTCAAGATCACCGGCAGTAGTGTAAATAAGGCTGTCCGCTTCATAATAGCTCCCAATAACTCATAAGTGTCGTACTGTAAAATATACTGGATTATAAACACAAAATATACGGCCGTTTATTCTACTTGCTTGGTGCAATAATTGTGACAATTGTGACAATTGTGACAATTGTTTTAGCCTGCGCGTCACTGACCGTATATTTTTATCGAACAGATCCATTTCTTAAACAAAACAGTGATTTTGTTCTTCTAACTGATGTTACGCAGCCTGTAGAGCCTGAGGTTCGGCATAGGCTTGACGGGTTGCTTTAATAAAAAGCTTCGCCCTCAACGCAAAATGGTTGGATTTGTGTTTTAACTTCAGGCATTCCAACTTGAATACCGCGTAAATCGACATGAATACATGATTGTTTTGCGTTGTGACCCTGCGGGTCGGCGACTTTGCCAATGCGGCGTTGGATTTCAAAGACTTGTGAAACACTTCGACTTTCCATGTATATTCGCGTTCTGACAAAAAACGCGTCACTCGGTCATGGCTTACTATATCTACCATCGACGAGTGGCTGTCGCTGCTCCAAACGTGCTTATCAAATAATCTGTGTATGACTCTAATTCTGCTTTTTTCATTCCCACAGAATAACCGAATTTAGTGATGTCTGCGTAACATCAGTTACAAATAAGAAATAGATTGATATCGTACTTGAGGTGCCGTAAATTCGTTCATCCCATTCGACAAGCTCATGACGAACGAATTTACCCTTACAATGCTTCGATGAGGGCGCTTTACCCGCTGTGTTTCGCGTTGCTCCATCTGTGTCTGGTCTTAAATCGAAATGTTAAATAGCCTGTCTTGCGTGGTGAGCGTCAGCTCCTGCAACTGCAGACATGCCTTTCCATTCGCATCGTAGAACGTTATATCGTATTTTTGCTGATGCTCAATAGTACCGCCTTTGTGCACCAGATGCAGCACAAGCTGATCCGGCAGCGCGCCGGACGCCGCTATCCGTTGCAGCGAAAACGGCAATAATGCCGCCCCGTTCCGGGCAAAAAACTGAAGCAGCCGCCATGCCGCATTGATGAACAGAGGCTGGAACAGCACGCCCCTGATTTGATCGTTGGCATTTCCAGGCAGATTCAGCGTCGCCAGCAGCTCCGTTCCGCTACAGTAAATATCGGCTATAGCTGCGGCAGCCTGATCCGCAAGAACACTATCCGGCTCCATCCGCTGCAATCCGGCCCGCAGCCTTGAAAAATCAACCGATTCAGGCAACTGTATAGAGGAACTGTCGATGATGACTTCGCCGAAGTGGTTGCAGGCTTCTTGCTGCCCGTCCGTGTCGATCGAATAAAGAATATCGCCATCCTGTTTGTGCAGGCCGACGGTTAATGTGTGTTCACTGCCCTGCCGATAAACCAGCGGCGTTCCCCAAACCATGTTTTTCAGCCCGGCAACCGGCTGCCCCGTTGCCTGTTCGGCCGCAAAGCGGGCCATTTCAGGATAAAACAACGCCGGGATGAACTGCTGTTGCGCCTGCTGATAGCGCACCATATAACGCTCATCGCCGGTAAATGTAGAGGCAAACTGCTGTTTTTGCAGGCTGGAAATATTTCGGTGCACCAGTGGATGCAGCCTGGCTTCAGGCACTTCGACTGCAACCGGCTCCTGCTCAGGCTCCTCATCAATCCAGTAATGCTCTCTGGCAAAAGGATAGCCCGGCAAACTGACGCGCCGGGGTGTTGCCGGGTACAGGTTTTGCCACGGGATGTCGTAACCCTGGCAATAAAAATCCGCCAGCGCCAGCAGCATTTCCCGGTATTCGTTCGCCTTGTCCAACAAATCGCGGCCCTGACCGGTAAGGTCCGTGATGTAATGGCTTATCGCTTTCTGGCCGGTAAATTCGCGGCTGACGACGCCGCGGCAACAATCGCCGCCGATCTCCTGATTAACCGCCCGGTTCCAGATTTCAACCGCATGCTGAGCATCGGAAACCACGATCGCGCACCGGTGCTGGAAGTGATGCCGCCCTTGCAGCAAGGTGTAGCTGATGCTATCCAGTCCCTGCCGAGCCGATTCAGGCTTTTGCAGATACGCGACCATTTGCCGGATTTGTTCCTGTAACGCAGACTCGGTTTTGGCCGAAACCGCCAGCAGGTAATACGGCGAGGATGCCGACGCCTGCGCGGGTTCGGCGACATGATTTTGCAGCACCATATGCGCATTGGTGCCGCTCATGCCGAAAGCGCTGACCGCGCCGATACGCAGCTGTCCCGGCTGTTTAGTCCAGGCTTTTTTCCGTTTGTTGACATAGAACGGGCTTTCCCGCCAGCGGATATAATCGTTCTCCTGCTCGCAATGCAGGCTGGCCGGAATCGTTTCATATTTTAGCGCCTGGACAAGGCTGATCAGGCTGACCAGCCCGGACGCCGCAAAGGTATGGCCGAAATTGCTTTTGGTCGAGGTCAGCGCGCAAAACCCCTGCTTGTCCGTGCAACCCTTAAACGCATCATACAGCGCGTTGATCTCGACCGGATCGCCCAGCTGGGTGCCGGTGCCGTGGGTAACGACGTAGTCAATATCCTCCGGTTGCAGGCGGGCTTTTTGATAAACATCGGCCAGCAATTCGGTTTGCGACGCGCCGCTGGGCGCAGTGATGCCGTTGGTTTTGCCGTCATAATTAATACCGCTGCCGCGGATCACGCCATGAATCGGATCGCCATCGGCAAGCGCTCTGGACAGGCGTTTGAGCACGACCACCGCAACCGCCTCGCCGGGCACCATGCCATTGGCGCGCTGGTCAAAAACATAGCATTTTCCATCCGGCGACAGCATGCCGGCCTGCGTCATGCCGACATACGCCGCCGGTGATACCATCAGGT
>JALNYY010000137.1 GCA_023229605.1 Methylobacter sp. | reverse complement strand
GATTTGTGTTGATACTGCTCGCGCATACTGGTTTGACAGTTCTACCGGCGCTCCTTCTATTGGCGCTTTTAAGTTGATTGCATTGGCAACAGCTGATGCAAAGGCTTCACCAACATCGGGTGATGGTTCTGAACACACTTCTGTTGTTCTACTCTTTGTTGCCGTATCATTTTTTTCTAGAACAACAACCATTCTTCGACTTGCTGTAGTGGAGAAAGTGCTAAATGACGTTGAGTCACCAAATAATTTGCTCCAAAAATTGGTATTGAGTGTAGTATCTTTAACAACAGGATTTGTATCCCTATATGCGAAACGGGACATTCCACAACCACTTATTAATGCAACACATGCTACAAAAAGACATGTGCGCAAAATATTGAGTATAAACATTTGCTATTTCCCTTAATTATTCGTATTAACTGCTAATAGATTCTTATTTAAATCGACATAACTTATACGCTAGGCACGATTGTTCAACAAGAATAACTTTAAAGTCTTACGAAAAAATTTGGGATCAAAGCAAGTCTAACTCTACGGCAATTCTGCCTCCCAATCATTATCCAGAACTTTATCGTAAACCTTGCGCAATCAGCTATAATAATTTCGACTTGTTGTAACAATAATTCAAAGAAAAGCCATGATCAGAGAATACATAACCGCCGCCATGAAAAACGCGCACTATGAAATAATCGAAGACGAAGAGCCGTACTATGGCGAAATAACCGAACTAAAAGGTGTTTGGGCAACGGGTAAAACATTGGAAGAATGCAGGGACAATTTAACCGAGAATCTGGAGGGCTGGATACTTGTCCGCAATAGCCAAGGCATGGATATACCGGCAATAAACGGTTACAAGGTAACAACGCCCAAGGAAATGAAAGTTGCCTAAATTAAGCCCGATTTCATGGCGCGAATTAGTCTCCACATTAAAAGCTCTTGGCTTTATCGGCCCTTACGAAGGCGGCAAGCACCCTTACATGATAAAAGGCGATTTGGTATTAACTTTACCAAATCCACACAAGCAGGAAATCAGTGTCGATTTATTGAAAAGGCTGTTAAGACAAGCCGACATTGACCGCGATACATGGTTAAGCGCTAAAAAGTAAGTCACAGCGTTATAACAACCAACCTCAAGCCACATCATAATACCAATCCAGAAGCTCTTCCCCGCCCCAGTTTTCAGCATCGCCGGGGATGTGTTCATCGGTTTGGTATAGCGTCATTTGGCCGGGTTTTGGCGAGGTTACCAATAAGCTTTCTGCATAATCGACTGAACAGCCTTGTTTGCCGGTTTCATCTTTTAACCATTGCGCGGCCATGGCGATGGCGTCTGCACGGGTTTCGCCGAAGCCGAACACGGCGTAATCGTGTTGTACATATAAAATGGTCATTTTTGCTCCAAATGCTTTGGGAATATTTAAACAAGCTGATTGTCTGTTTTTATCTATAGACCCTATTGATGAGCATAGGTGCCTACACGGGTGAGATGTGCTCCTTCTCCAGAGGGAGAAGGCTGGGATGAGGGGAATGTAAATGGTTGATTTTGATCTCCTCACCCCAACCCTCTCGGCAACCGCTCCTGCGTTGCTCTACCTCCTGCATCCCTGCAAGTCGTCCAGCAGGGGAGGGGTAAAGTGTCTTTAAATCTGCTTCATGGTTATATCCAGGGTCAAAATCCGGTAAGCGATTTGCCTTGGCGTCATATTCAGCAGGCGGGCGGCTTTGGCTTGCACCCAGCCGCTTTGCTCCAAGGCTGCAATGACCCGTTCCCGGTCATCCATGTTTTCATCATTAAAATCAACCGCGGGTGTTTTTTGCGGTTTTAGGCTGATGGCTGTGCCGATTTCATCTTCCAGGCCGGTGCTGACCATCACGTCGCGGTCGATGATGCCGTTTGGGCTCATGATTGCGGCGCGCTCCAGCCGGTTTGCCAGTTCGCGGACGTTGCCGGGCCAGTTGTGTTTCATCAATATGCGTATCGCGCTTTCCTTGATTTCCAGAGGCCGCCCGCCTTGCTGTTGAGAAATCCTGCCGAGCAGGAATTCGGATAACTCCGGAATATCCTCGGTCCTGTCGCGCAATGCGGGCATATGGACGGGCATGACATTAAGGCGGTAATACAAGTCTTCCCGAAACTCGCCTTTCGTCACTTCCTCTTCAAGATCGCGGTTGGTTGCGGCAATGATGCGCACATTAACTTTAATGGTTTGGGCGCCGCCCACCCGCTCGAATTCGCCCTCCTGCAATACGCGCAGCAGTTTGGCCTGGAACGAGGCGGAAATTTCACCGATTTCATCGAGGAACAGGGTGCCGTTATCGGCCAGTTCGAAACGGCCTTTGCGCTGGCTGATCGCGCCGCTGAACGCGCCTTTTTCGTGCCCGAATAATTCGGACTCCAATAAGGTGTCGGGCAGGGCGGCGCAATTCAGTTTTAAAAAAGGTCCGCCGGCGCAGCCCGAGTTAAAGTGTATCGCATTGGCGACAACTTCTTTACCGGTGCCCGATTCGCCCCGGATTAATACCGTGGTGTTCCATTTTGCAACCTGACGTATCAAATCGAACACTTTCAGCATCGGCGGCGAATGGCCGATGATGTTCTCAAAGCTGTAGTTCTTGATCAACGCCTGCTTGAGTTGATCCCGTTCGCTGACCAGATTGCGCTGTTTGCGTTCGATTACGCGCAGCATTTTGACGCTTTGCGCAATCAGGTTGGCAATCATCTCCATAAACCGGGCGCGTTCGCCCAGGAACAGGCTGTTGTCCGGCTGGGCGGCCAGCACGCCGATGGTGTCGCCTTCTTCTATGTAGATCGGCGAGCCGATAAAAGGCAGCTCGGGGTCATACAAACCCAGACGGCCTAAAAAACGCGGTTCTTCGGATACTTTTTCGATGACAATGGTGCTGCCCTCGTCAAGTATGGCGCCCATCAGGCCTTCTCCGGGATTGTACCGGACCGGCTCGGTCAGTTTATCTGCGCCGTTGGTGTGGACAACGCTGACAATCATGCTGTTACTTTCGATTTCCCGCAGCGTTATCATGCCGGAACGCATGCCCGACCGTTTGTGCAGTATTTCCAAAACCGCCTGTAGTTTTGCGTGCAAATCGTGGGTGCTGTTTAACACCTGGCTGATGATATACAGGGTATCAAGTTCGGCTTCGATCAGCTGTATGCGCTCTACCATCACTCCACCCCCTTAAGCGGCTGTCTATGCACGGGAAAGCTGATTTTAAACCGGCATCCCCGGTCGCAATCCGGGTCTATTTCAATAAATCCATGATGCTGGTTTACTATCTCCTTTGCCATGACCAGCCCCATGCCGGCCTGATTGCCGCCCATCGGACGCGTGGTGTAAAAAGGCTCGAATACTTTGGCGCGTTTTTCAACCGGAATACCCGGTCCGCTGTCTTCAATACAGACATAAATCAAATCGGCATCCGTATGGGTGGTGATCTTAAGCCGCTGCTCCTCGTCATTCGACTCGCAAATGGAGTCAATCGCATTGTCGATCAATTGCTTGAATAATATGCGCAGGCGGTTTTCAGAGCCCAGCAGGGTCGGCAATTGCTGCAGCGGCTGCCAATGCACTTCTATGCCGTGACTCCAGATCCGTTGGTTATTGAGTAACAGCACTTCATGCAGAATCTGGTTCAGGTTAACCGGGATAACCGCGGTTTGCAGAATCTCCGGAATACATTTCTGCATGGTCGCAACGGTCTCGTCCCCTGATTGTTGAATCTGCTGCAATATCTGCAACAGGCCGGCGTGTTGATCATCCTGCTTGTGCCGTAAGATTTGCTCGGCCGCCCTAATTTGGTTCATCGGCATCTGAATTTGGTGCATAGCGCCCAGTAACGTTTCCCTGATGCCTCGCACCCGCTCATCTTCAGCCATGATGGTTTTTAATGTCTGAATATGCAACTCTTCCATCTGTCTGCGTTGCCGGGTGATGTCTGTCAGCGTCAGTATCAGATATTGCTTGGACGCGTTCTCAAAAAAGGCGTCGGCATTGACTTCGTTTTCTATAAACCAGTTTCCGGCGCAGGAAAACCAGCGGATTCTCTGGCTACCCTTGCTTTCAACTTTGAATTCGCGGTTATTAAAACCCTGCTCTTTGCTTTGCAATTGCGACCATAAATCGCCCATCTCCTCCCGTAGCAATCGTAGAAAATAAGTGGCGGGCTCGCCTTTATCAAGGTCGCTGACCAGGGCTTTATAGTTATGGTTATCTAAAATAACCTTGTCCTGATCATCAAGCACAACCATGGCGATAGGCGATGAATTAATGACCGACTCGATCAATAATTTTTGGTTGACGACCCTTTTCTCGGATTCATACGGCTTGGTAATATCCCTGTGCATGCCTATGTAGTGAGTGATCACTCCGGATTCATTCAGCATAGGCGCAATGGTCAGGTCGGAAAGGTAGCGCTCGCCGGATTTATGCCGGTTGCATAAGGTTCCGCGCCATATTTTCTTGCTGCTGATGGTGCGCCATAAGTCGTAATACACCTCTCTAGGCGTGCGTTTGTCGGATAATATGGATTCGTTTTCGCCCAGAATATCTACAGGCTGATAACCCGTAACCCTGGAAAACTCTTCATTAACATAAAGGATTTTGGCTTTTTTATCGGTTATGGAAATGGCTATCGGCGCCTGTTCAACCGCTTCAACAAACAAGTTGTAAAGCAATCTGTCGCCATTGTCCTGATACCCGTTGCCAAATAAATCAGGCGCCAGTTCGTCGATGACGTTTGTCATGTTGGTATGCGTCTGTAAAAATCGCAATGAATTCTTTTTCATATGTTATAGCCGGGTGTGATGGGTCTTTAAAAATGCTTTGTAAAATTATTAAGCAAATATAGCGCCAACATTAATGCAGATGTTTTTCGCATAACTCCAGTCGTCATGTTGTTACCCTTGCTTGTAATGCAACAGTATAGGGCAAGCGGGTTCATGGGCCAGAAGATTTTGTAAGGTTTACGACACACGCATTTTTATCAATGTCGATATGTATTACTTGCAACAGTTTTGCTGCACTGATTTGGGGTGTTTTTTGTGGGGCGCCCGGCTGACAAACTTGTTGTGTCAACGCATTTTCCGGATTGGCATAATTGATGCTTTGATCTTAATAAACAGCCCTTAAAACAGCCTGGAAAAAACAGTGAGTGAATATCTTCTTCTTTTATTAGGCACGGCTCTGGTCAATAACGTGGTTCTGGTTAAATTTCTCGGGCTGTGTCCGTTTATGGGCGTCTCGAAAAAACTGGATTCGGCATTGAGCATGGGTTTGGCGACAACCTTTGTACTGACCCTGGCCGCGATGACCAGTTGGATGCTGGAACACTTTATTTTGGTGCCGTTTCATATCCAGTTTTTACGCATACTCGCTTTTATCCTGGTGATTGCCGCCGTGGTGCAGTTTACCGAAATGGTGGTGCATAAAACCAGTCCGGTGCTGTATCAGATACTGGGTATTTTCCTGCCGCTGATCACGACCAATTGCGCGGTGTTGGGCGTAGCCTTGCTCAATGTGCAGGAGCAATACGGTTTTATGCAAAGCATGATTTTCGGTTTCGGTTCTGCGCTCGGCTTTACGTTGGTGATGGTGCTGTTTGCAGGTTTGCGGGAGCGCTTGGCGTTAATGTCGGTTCCCGTGTTATTTGCAGGCACGCCGATTGCGTTTATTACCGCCGGTATTTTATCGCTGGCATTTATGGGCTTTGCAGGGCTTTACAGCAAATAGTTACAGGAAAGAAACTATGTATGTTTTATCCGCCATTGTAAGTTTAACCTTGTTAGGGCTGTTTCTAGGTCTGTTGCTGGGTATTGCCGCCAAGTATTTAAAAGTTGAAAGCAGCCCGATTGTCGATGAGTTGGAATCCCTGCTGCCCGGTTCGCAATGCGGCCAATGCGGTTTTCCGGGGTGCAGGCCGGCCGCCGAAGCATTGGCCGAGGGCAATGCGCCCGCTACGATATGCCCGCCCGGCGGCAGCGCTTTGGCCGAACAAATCGCAGCTTTATTGGGGCTGGACCTGGATTTAAGCGATGTAAAAGAGCCCGAACTGCTGGTTGCCAGAGTCAGCGAAGACACCTGCACCGGCTGCACCCGCTGTTTTAAGGTCTGCCCTACCGACGCTATTGTCGGTGCGCCCAAGCAAATTCACGCGGTAGTCGCCGATGCCTGCATAGCCTGCAAGAAATGCGTAGAGGTATGTCCGACCGAATGTCTGCAAATGCATCCTGTCGAGATCACCTTGCGCAACTGGCGGTGGGCCAAGCCGCTGAATGCTCCGGCGCAGCTTATAGGAACAAGGAGTAATGCCGTATGTTAAGTTTTTTTAAAAAACCGCGTATCCGTGGCGGCGTACATGCAGAGGAGCATAAGGCCGCGACTGCTGCATTGCCGATAGCCGACAACTTTCCGTTGCCGGACAAACTATATATTCCGTTGCAGCAGCACGTCGGCAAACCCGCAGAGCCGGTGATCAGGGTCGGCGAAAAAGTGCTGAAAGGGCAGCTGTTAGCCCATAGCCAGGGGCTGATCTCCGCACCCGTGCATGCGCCAAGTTCCGGCATCATTCTTGATGTTAACGATTATCCGGCACCGCACCCGTCCGCATTGCCTATTCGCACTATCGTGCTGGAAACCGACGGCAAAGAGGAATGGGCCGCAACACCGGCCGCTGACGATCCTTTCCTGCTGACGCCTGAAGAAATCAGTCTGCGGGTCGGTGCGGCGGGCATAGTCGGCTTGGGCGGCGCAACCTTTCCGACGGCGGTCAAGCTCAACATGGGCCGTGAAAACCGTATCGATACCCTGATTATAAACGGGGCGGAATGCGAGCCTTATTTATGCTGCGACGACCGGCTGATGCAGGAATGCGCCGCGCAGATTATCGACGGCGTGCGCTTGATGCTGCACGGCATGGAAACCGAACTTGCCGTGGTGGCGATTGAAGACAACAAGCCGCAGGCTTATCTTGCAATGCAGGCGGCAGCCGCGCCTTATCAGATGGTTAACGTCATCCAAATCCCCACCCGCTACCCGATGGGTTGGGACCGGCAATTGATCCGTTATGTCACCGGCCGGGAAGTCCCGGTCGGCTGCCGTTCGTCGGAAATCGGCGTGACCATTCATAACGTCGGCACCGCTTTTGCGGTTCATAAAGCCATTCGGCATGGTCAGCCTTTGCTTAGCCGTGTTATCACGGTAGCGGGCGGTGCAGTGAAACGTCCGATGAATGTGGAAGTTCCTTTCGGCACGTTAATCTCCGAGCTGTTCAGTTTTTGCGGGGTGAACTCGGATGAAACCGCGCGCATCATTATGGGCGGCCCGATGATGGGCGATTCTCTGCCTCATGCCGGCTTGCCGACCGTTAAAGCCACCAGCGGCATTTTGGCGTTAACCCAAAGCGAACTTAAAGACACCGGCGAACAGCCCTGCATACGTTGCGCAAGTTGCGTCAGCGTCTGTCCGGCGGGATTACGGCCGCTGGATATGGCGAACAACATCCGCATCAATCAACTGGATGCGGCGGTGGATTTAGGCTTGAAAGACTGTATCAGTTGCGGTTGCTGCTCTTATATTTGCCCGTCGAATATCCCGCTGGTGCAGTATTTTAAATATGCGTCGGGCGAAGTCATCGCCAGACAGCAGGCGCAGCACAAAGCCGAACAAACCAAACGCCTGATCGATGCGCGCAATGCCCGCATGGAACGCATAGCCCAGCAACAACGCGAAGACGAACTGGCCCGGATAGCGGCCAAGGCAGAACGGGAACGGCTGAAAGCCGAGCAGGAGGCATTGGTATGATTGCGCACATAAAACCCAGCAGCGGTGCGCATGTAGGGGCTAAAACCAGCGTCAGCCAGATTATGTGGCAAGTGATGCTGGCGCTATCGCCTGCGACAGCTTTCGGACTCTTTTGTTTCGGCTGGCCCGCGCTGAACCTGTTTATCATTACCGTGGCGTCGGCGGTTTTTTTTGAAGCCGTATGTATAAAGCTCGGGGGCAGGGAGGCCAAGCCGGTCATTATGGACGGCTCCGCGGTACTGACCGGTTGGCTGCTGGCCATGACGCTGCCGCCCTGGGCTCCGTGGTGGATAGGCGTGGTCGGTTCCGGGCTGGCGATTATTTTGGGTAAGCAGGTTTACGGCGGTTTGGGGCAAAACCTGTTCAATCCGGCCATGCTGGCCAGGGTCGCGCTGCTGATTTCCTTTCCCATCGAAATGACGACTTGGGCGAATGTGTCGCCGTTGTTTTTTTCGCATTCGCCGGGGCTGGCCGAAAGCTGGCATATCACTTTTTCAGGGCTGGAAAATATCGACGCCAGCACCGGCGCGACCACGCTGGGTTTTATCAAAACCGAGTTTTCCCAGAACCGTTTATTGAGCGACATCCTCAAGGATTACTCCGGTTTTCTTAGCTTTATCGGTTGGTCGCGCGGCAGTTTGGGCGAAACTTCGACGCTGCTGCTGGGCTTGGGCGGCGTGTGGCTGATTCGCCAAAACGTCATTCAATGGCAGATTCCGGTGTCTTTATTGCTGACGGTTGCGCTGCTGGCCGGTGTTTTTCATACCGTGGATAGCGAGCATTTTGCCGGTCCGCTGCTGCATTGGAATTCGGGCGCGTTGATGTGCGTGGCGTTTTTCATAGCCACCGATTATGTCACCTCGCCGAATACGCCTACGGGGCAGCTGGTGTTCGGTGCGGGTTGCGGGTTGCTGATTTTCGTTATCCGTACCTGGGGCGCGTATCCGGAAGGCGCGGGTTTTGCTGTGTTATTGATGAACTCGGCGACGCCGCTGATCGATCATTACATTAAACCCCGAATCTACGGACGCGACCGCAAAGGCAAGCCGCTTGAAATACCGAAAGCGTAAACAAAGCCCTCTCCAGAGGGAGAGGGTTGGGTGAGGGGGAATCAAAATAAGGGGAAGAGAGCTTATTTGAATCCCCTCATCCCAGCCTTCTCCCTGAGGGAGAAGGAGCGTATGTTCTTAATATTGTTTGAACTGAGCGTAAGCCATGAAATTTGACCCAGCAACCATCGAACGCCTGAAACAAAAAATCGCCGTTTACCGGGAATTCCTGAAAAACTGGCTGGAGCCATCAAATCTGGCTCAGCTCAGACCCAAACTGGAATTTCAAACCGGCGTCTTGGCAGGATTCGCTTTGATTGCCAGCGTACTGCTGGGCGTGACCAATTGCAGCACTGAAGGGACTATTCAACGGCGACTCGATGAAGACTTGAAAAAATCGCTGGAAGAAGTCGTGCCTGCCGCTCTTTACGATAACGACATGCTGCAAGACACGCTGAACATTCCGTCCGCCGAATACAACATCGGCGCGAACGAAACCACTGTTTATATCGCTAAAAAGTCCGGCAAAGTCACCGCCGTGTGTTTTAAGTTTACCGCACCCGACGGCTATTCCGGCGCAATCAACATGATCATGGGCATAGACCGCGACGGCAATATTCTGGGTGTGCGCGTGCTCAGCCACAAGGAAACGCCGGGCCTGGGCGATAAGATTGAAGTCGCAAAGTCGGATTGGATATTGAACTTTGTCGGTCGCTCTCTGGACAACTTGGCGCCTGCAAAATGGGCGGTTAAAAAAGACGGCGGCGAATTCGACCAATTTGCCGGCGCAACGATCACCCCGCGCAAGTCGGTGCAGGCCATTTATCGCGGCTTGCAGCTATTCAAAGCGCATCGAGAACAACTGATCAATCCTTGAGGAGTACGCCCATGTTTTTATCGGAAACCTACCGCAAAATCGCCGCCGACGGCATTTGGAACAACAACATCGTGTTCGGGCAAAACCTGGCGCTATGCCCGTTACTGGCGGTGACCGGGACGGCAACCAACGGCTTGGGCATGGGCCTCGCCACGCTGGTGGTCATCATCGCGTCGAACGGCCTTATTTCAGTGACGCGGCATTTGATCCCCGGCGAAATCCGCATCCCGATTTTCGTGCTGCTGATCGCCGCGCTGGTGACGCTAGTCGATATTTTAATGAATGCCTGGGCGCACGAGCTCTATAAAGTGCTGGGCTTGTTCATTGCATTGATCGTCACCAATTGCGCGTTGTTGGGCCGCGCCGAAACCTTCGCCTCCAAGCAGCCGGTCAAGCATGCCCTGTGGGACGGGTTGATGATGGGCCTGGGATTTACCCTCGTGCTGGTCGCGCTCGGAGCGGCAAGGGAAATAAGCGCATCGGGCACGCTGTTCGCCAATGCGTCGGTGTTGCTCGGCGAGTCGTTCAGGTTCCTGGAAGTCACCGTTATTCCCAATTACAAAGGTTTTTTGTTGATGGCGCTGCCGCCCGGAGGATTCATCATGCTGGCTTTCCTGATTGTCGGTAAGCGCCTGATAGACCAAAAATTCGCACAGAAAAAAGTATCGGTAACCGTATTAACCACAGCCATCGCTGAGGAGTAATCATGAACGTCGGAGTTTGTTACGCAGAAGTCGATAGACAACTATGGATGCGTCTGGAAGTGCCGGACAGCAGCACCATAGAAGAAACCATTAACCTGTCCGGTGTATTAACGCTCTATCCTGAAATAAATCTGGCCAGCCAGAAAGTAGGCATATTCGGGAAAATTGCCGCGCTGGACACCCTGGTAAAAGATGGGGACAGGGTGGAAATTTACCGGCAGATCACCGCCGACCCCCAGACGGTGCAACGGCGAAGGCGTTAAAGGAGCGGCAATGTATATATGCGTTTGTAAAGCCGTTACCGACTCGCAGATTTTGACGGCCATTGAAAATGGCGTGTGTACGCGAAAAAAATTAACCCATTGTTTCGGGATAGGCAAAGATTGCGGAAAATGCAATAAAGACGTCATCGCATTGCTCGAACAAAGAATGGCGCCCATTCAACCATTACCTCCTGCAGCAAACCAATCCGTAACGATTATATAAAGGGAAACCACCATGAAAGGCGACACAAAAGTTATCGAATTCCTCAATAA
>JALNYY010000136.1 GCA_023229605.1 Methylobacter sp. | reverse complement strand
CTGCCGCAAGTGGACCGGCATTTTGTCTAAGGTTACCGCAGCCGCTTCGGTGAAAGCCCCGCCGAAGCCCTGAATTTCTTGAAACTTAACGGTTGTGTCTATGAACACCGAGGGATCGGAAAAATTCGTGGCAGATTCGAACGCTATCGGTTCCAATTCCGACAACCGATACGCCGTGTCATGAGCGGTGCAAAATTGCCTTACCGGACGCTGTTTTGTCATTTTGCTAACTCCATTTGTTGAGTGTTGCTAAGGAAGATAATGGGACTGCGGAATATGCGCTGTCTACATTCCAGTCAAGTTCCGTAACAATTCGGCTGAAACAAGCATCCAACGGCGCTTGAATTTCCAGCCGTTGTTCTGTGACAGGATGTGGAAAACTGAACCGGGTCGAGGCAAGCAACAGTTGCCGGCAATTTAATTGTTGCCGGAAAAAATCGTTGTGCTTACCGTCCCCATGCGTGGTGTCGCCGATAATCGGATGAAAAATATGCTTTAAATGCCGGCGCAGTTGATGTTTGCGACCCGTTTTTGGCGAAAGCTGTAATAAGGAATAACGGCTGGTCGGGTAACGTCCCACCGCAAACGGTAATTCCACTGTGGCAAGACGTCGATAATGGGTAATTGCGGACTGGGGGGCTTTATCCTGTTGCGCCAGACGGTCGGTCATTTTATCCAGTTGCTCCTGTAACGGATAATCGATAATCGCCCGCTCGGCGCTGTAACCGCGCACTACGGCCAGATAGGTTTTTTCCACGCTATCGGCCATAAAGATTGCCATCATTTTCCGGGCAATCTCCGGATTTAACGCAAACACCAATACGCCGGCAGTGGGTTTGTCCAGACGATGCAGCGGAAATACTCTTTGTCCCAGTTGGTCGCGCAACAATTGCACCGCAAAACGCGTTTCATGGCGGTCTATATTCGACCTATGCACCAATAATCCTGCCGGTTTGTTGATTGCCACCAGGAATTCGTCCTGGTATAAAACAGGCAACTCCGAATCAAGCTCCGGCCTTGGCGGGTGTGGCATTATTTCAGTCGTGTTCAAAATGGCTCCACTTTATAGCCGTGTTGAAGCGGGTAGCCCGTATGAAGCACAACGGAATACGAGGCACAGGAAGCATGAGAATACCGGGCATAAAGGGCATGCCCGGCAAAGCTTGTATCCTCCCCTAAAGGGATTTACTCAAAATAACTCCAAGGATACAGCGGAGTCAAAATCGGCTTAAAGCCAGCAGGAACCGGAAAAGGCGCAGAAATAAACTCATAAACGCCGACCAGCTCGCGAGTCACCGTCATCCCCAGACCGGTAGCAAGGCCGATAGGAATACCAATAGCACCTTTAGCCTTGGTTTCCTTAACAATATTGCCCGGTATCTCGAGAAAACCGGTCGTCATTCCCGCCAAGCCCCTGCCGAATTTCTGCGCCGAGTCGTATGCATATGCATTAGAAAACGACAAAAGCATTAAAACCGCCAAGACATAAAACCGTAATTTTTTCATATTTTGCTCTCCGTTATTTAAATATCAGGAGTCCTATCTTAACCGATGATACGGACATTAATAATTGAATTTTCTCACAATTTCGCTCGACTACCGCAACACCCCCGCCGGACTGGAATAACTATCCAATACCTGCACGTAATTGGCTCGTTCATAAGCGCTGGGATCGATCGCGTGTTGCCGGCTGACACTGCCTTTTAGTTGCTTGACCGACTCGTATTCATGCTCGCCCAGCCACTGTTCCAGCTCACTCAGGATATCGCTTAATCGGCCTGCGCCATGCTTTAGCAATACGCTGCAAAGATGCACCACATCGGCTCCGGCCAACAGCGCTTTCAGCACATCGGGCGTCTGGTGAAAACCGCCGGTTACCGCCAGCGACAGTTTGGTCCGGCCATACAGCAACGCGGTCCAGCGTATCCGCAACAACGCTTCCGCCGAGGATGACAGCTCCAGTTTCGGCACTACTTCCAGTGTTTCCAGGTCAATATCGGGCTGGTAAAAGCGGTTGAACAGCGCAATGCCGTCGGCTCCGGCGGCCTCCAGGCGTTTGGCGAAATGGATCGGCGAGCTGAACTGGGACGAGAGCTTCATGACGATCGGCACGCTGACCTGCCTTTTCAATTCCTGCAATATGTCCAGGTAACGTTGTTCGACCGCGTCGCCGCTTTCATCGCTATTGGCCGCCAGATGATAGATATTCAGCTCCAGCGCGTCGGCGCCCGCCTGTTGCAATTGCTTGCCATACTCGACCCAGCCGCTCAATGACGTTCCGTTCAAACTGGCGATGACCGGAATCGCCAGTGCAGACTTGAGCTGTTGCAGATGCTCCAGATACTGTTCCTGATAAGTCTGGATGTTCTCCGGCACCGGATGAAACGAGTCCGCTTCGCCATGGCCTATGGCTTGCTGATAAAAAAACCGCTCCATTTGCTGCGCTTCGGCTTCGATTTTTTCCTCGAACAGCGAATACATCACCAGCGCCGATGCGCCTGCGTCTTCGAGCCTGCGCGCGCTGTCCGTTTCCCTGCTCAACGGCGACGCCGACGGCACCAACGGGTTAGCCAGTTTCAAGCCTAAGTATTCAGTCGTTAAATCAACCATTGTCGGTCTCCTTGGCAGTTTCGCTTTTGAGTTGGGCTTTCACCGCTGAAACGCTGGTCGATTCGTTCCAGGCCAGCTCAGACAGTTGTTTGTAATAGTGATAGCGGTTTTTAACATCCTGCTGCGCCTGCTCCAGAAACCGCTCCGCGTCTTCGGGATGCGTCTGCCACAACATGCTGAAGCGGGTTTCGGTTTTGACGAAATCGCGGTAGGGAATCGACGGTTCAGGCGAATCCAGATGCATAGGGTTCTTGCCCTGTTTTATTTTGCCGGGATCGAACCTGAACAACGGCCAATGCCCGCTTTTGACCGCCAGGTTTTGCTGCCGGTGATTGTTGGATAGATCCACGCCGTGCGCGATGCACGGCGCGTAAGCGATGATGATCGACGGGCCGTCGTGGGCTTCGGCCTCCAAAAACGCATTCAGGGTTTGGGTGTCTTTACCCGCATAAGCGACATGGGCGACATAGACGTTGATGTAATCCATCGCCAGCAACGCCAAGTCTTTTTTAGCCGTCGCCTTCCCGCCGGCGGAGAATTTCGCCACCGCGCCTAACGGTGTGGCTTTGGACGTTTGCCCGCCGGTATTGGAATAAACTTCGGTATCCAAAACCAGGATATTGACATTGCGCCCGCTGGCCAGGACATGGTCGAGACCGCCGTAACCGATGTCGTAAGCCCAGCCGTCGCCGCCGATAATCCAGACGCTTTTTTTGCACAGGCTGTCCGCTGACTGGAGCAATGTTTGGGCCGCCTGATCGGTCAATGTTTGCAAGTGTTGTTTGAGCGCGGCAACCCGCTCGCGCTGCTCGTAAATCCCGGCTTCATCGGACTGGTCGGCGTTCAGTATCGCATCGACCAGTTCGCCGCTTAAATGACCGCGTAACGAGGCCAGCAATTCCCTGGCGTGTTCGTTTTGCTTGTCGAGGGCGATCCGCATCCCTAAGCCGAATTCCGCATTGTCTTCGAACAAGGAATTGCTCCATGCGGGCCCCCGGCCTTCGGCGTTTTTGGCCCACGGCGTAGTCGGCAGGTTGCCGCCGTAAATCGACGAACAACCGGTCGCATTGGCAACCACCATGCGGTCTCCGAACAACTGCGACGCCAGTTTTATGTACGGCGTTTCGCCGCAGCCCACGCAAGCGCCGGAAAACTCGAACAACGGCTGCAATACCATCGAGCCTTTGATGGTGTTGGTTTTCAAAAGCTTGCGGTCGTACTCGGGGATAGCCAAAAAGAAATCCCAATTGTCGCGCTCCGTTTCGCGCAGCGGCGGCTGGGGCTGCATATTGATGGCTTTGCGGCTGGCGTTGGATTTGTCCCGGATCGGGCAAATATCGACGCACAGCGTACAGCCGGTGCAATCTTCCGGCGAGACCTGGTAGCTGATTTCCAAACCAGCCGGAAAATCCTTGCCCAGCATCGGCGCATGTTTGAAGGTTTCGGGCGCGTTGGCCACAGCCTCGGTCGGGAAAATCTTGCTGCGTATGACCGAATGCGGACAGACCATCACGCATTTGCCGCATTGGGTGCATAAATCGGTTTCCCAAACCGGAATTTCCAGCGCCAAATTGCGTTTTTCATAAGCCGCCGTGCCGGTTGGAAACGTGCCGTCAACCGGCATTGCGCTGACCGGCAACGCATCGCCCCTGCCGGCGATGATTTCGCCGGTCACCCGTTTGACAAAATCGGGCGCGGCATCGCTGATCCTGGATTGAATGTCGAATTGGCTGCTGACCTCTGTCGGCAGCGGAACTTCATGTAAGCAGGCCAGCGTTTCATCGATGGCTTTGAAATTCAGTTCGACGATATGACGGCCTTTTTTGCCGTAAGTTTTTTCGACCGCGTGTTTAATCGAGGCAATCGCCTGTTCCTCCGGCAACACGCCGGAGATCGCAAAGAAGCAGGTTTGCATGATGGTGTTGATGCGCTTGCCCATGCCGCTTTTTTCGGCCACTTCATAGCCGTCGATCACATAAAAGCGGATTTTCTTGTCTATCATCTGCCGCTGCATCTTGGCGGGCAGCGATGCCCAAACCCGGTCAACCGGCTCCGGCGAGTTCAGCAAAAACACCGCGTTGTCCGCCGCATTGGCGAGCATGTCGTAGCGTTCCAGGAAAATCGTCTGATGGCAGCCGATGAAACCGGCGTCGTTTTCGCCGATAAGGTAGCTGGAACGGATCGGTTTGGGACCGAAGCGCAAATGCGAGACGGTAATCGCGCCGGATTTTTTCGAGTCGTAAACAAAATAGCCCTGGGCGTGCAAATCGGTCGCTTCGCCGATAATCTTGATGGTGTTTTTGTTGGCGCTGACCGTGCCGTCGCTGCCCAGGCCGTAAAACATCGCCTGGAATGTTTCGGCGTGGGCGTCGGTTCGGTAAGCCGCATCCCAGTCCAGGCTGGTGTGGGTGACGTCGTCGCGGATGCCGATCGTGAAATTATTTTTCGGCTGCGCCTGTTTCAATTCGTCGAAAACCGCCTTGATCATGCCGGGCGTGAATTCTTTGGAAGACAGGCCGTAACGGCCGCCTACCACTTTCGGCAGCACCGAAAATTTGGCCGAACCGCCGATAAAATCCTGGGCCAGCGCGCCGAGCACATCCTTATACAGCGGCTCGCCGTCCGCGCCCGGTTCCTTGGTGCGATCCAGCACCGCGACTTTGCGGCAGGAGGCAGGCAGCGCCGCTAACAAACTGGCCGCATCGAAGGGCCTGTATAAGCGCACTTTCAGCAAGCCCACCGATTCGCCCTGACGGTTCAGATAATCGAGCGTCTCCTCTACCGCCTCAGCGCCCGATCCCATGATTACAATGACGCGTTCGGCGTCCGGCGAACCCAGATATTCGAACAGCCGGTAACTGCGGCCGGTCAGTTTGGCGAACCGGTCCATTGCGCCCTGCACAATTCCCGGCATCGCCTGATAATAGGCATTGACCGATTCCCTGGCCTGGAAATACACATCGGGATTCTGGGCCGTGCCGCGCAGCACCGGCTTATCGGGCGTCAAGCCCCGGCTACGGTGCGCCAAAACCCACTCGTCGTTAATCATGGCCCGCATCACCTCGTCATCCAGCGTTTTGATCTTGGCGACTTCATGCGAGGTTCTGAACCCGTCGAAAAAATGCATCAGCGGAATGCGGCCTTCCAGCGCCGCAGCGTGAGCGATCAGCGCAAAATCCATGACTTCCTGAGGCGAATTGGAACAGAGCATGCCAAAACCGGTCATCCGCGCCGACATCACGTCGCTGTGGTCGCCGAAAATCGACAAGCCCTGGCAAGCCAGCGAACGGGCCGCGATATGGAACACCGTCGGCGATAATTCTCCGGCGATTTTGTACATATTGGGTATCATCAACAGCAAGCCCTGGGAGGCGGTAAAGGTGGTCGCCATCGATCCGGCCTGCAACGCGCCGTGGATGGCTCCGGCGGCGCCCGCCTCGCTTTGCATTTCCGTAACTTGCGGCACCGTTCCCCATAAATTGACCTGCCCGCGGGACGACCATTCGTCGGCCCATTCGCCCATATTGGACGACGGCGTTATCGGGTAAATCGCGATGACTTCGTTGAGCTTATGCGCTACTGTCGCGGCAGCCTGATTTCCATCGATTGTAAGCGTTTGCTGATTTTGCATGAGACAGCCCCTGTGATGAACAAAAGAAGCGTAACCGCCCTACCCCGCAGATAGAATTAAAGACTTGGAATTACGCATTGACCGGCAGTATAGATTGAAACAGCCATAGCCGGAAGCGATACCGATTCGGCTACGGAGTGCGGATTGGATAGGCCGATACCGCGACTCGTTATCATAGACAGATTAAAAACAGCAGGCAAAAGGCGGGCGAGGAAGCGTATTCAAAGAACGGCTTAGGATACGGTCCTTAATAACTTCACGATATGGGTTGGGTAAAATTTTGCCGTCCACCCTTCGACAAGCTCAGGACGAACTTAAAAATTCAATTTTCATTTTTACCCGCCATCTGTTTAAAAACCATTAATATCTAATAACTTACTGCCTCGCCTTTTTCAGCCAATGCTCAAAAAACTGGTCGTCAGGCAAGGGCTTGCTGAAATAATAGCCTTGGTAACAGGGACATCCATTTTCCTTTAAAAACTCCAGTTCCATTTTCGATTCAACGCCTTCCGCAACGACATCCAAATTCATGTGTTGGGCTATTGCAATAATGGTGCCTACAAAAACCGCGTCGTCTTCATTTTTAGTAATATCCTCGACAAAGGACTTGTCGATTTTCAGCTGATCCACCGGCAAATGCTTCAGATAGCTCAATGACGAGTATCCGGTGCCGAAATCATCTATTGAAAAGGTATAACCCAGTTTTTTCAGCTGTTTGATTTTTTCAATCGCGGCGTCGACATCATTCATCAACAACCCTTCGGTAAACTCCAGCATGATTCTTGACGGACTTATCTGGTACTGCTTAACAAGGCTTGCAAGTATGTCCATAAAATCATCATGATAGAACTGCCTTGGACTGATGTTGATTGCTAAATGGGGTAAATGCACCTGCTGCCTGTCCCACTGCCTAAGGTGGATGAATGACTGCTCAAGCACCCAGGTCCCAACCGCCTGGATTAACCCGCATTCTTCGGCTATAGGGATAAATTTATCGGGAGGAATAAAACCTTTCTGGGGATGTTTCCAGCGAATAAGGACCTCGGCCCCCACCAGATTGCCGTGATAATCAACCTGGGGCTGATAATACAAAGACAGTTGGTTTTCATCCAGAGCCTGACGCAACTCTTTTTCAATCAGCATTCTTTCCATCACAGCTTCCTGCATGCTGTGCTGAAAAAACTGCAACATATTACGGCCGCTTTCCTTAGCCCGATACATCGCTGTTCCAGCCTGTTTAAGCAAATCGTCAGTCGTGCCGGAGTTCTCCGAGAACATCGCAATGCCGATACTGGAAGAAATATATAATTTGTGGTTCATTACCGAATAAACCCGGCAAATAGTCTGTTGCAGCTCTTCCGCAATATGCCGGGCTTCGTTGCATGCCTGGTCCATTTGCTCGCTGAGTTCGGTCAGAACGACAACAAACTCGTCGCTGCTGATGCGGGCGACCGTATCGCAATCCCTAACGCAGAGCCTTAACCGATAGGCAACGTCCATAAGCACCCTGTCCCCGGCCGAATGCCCCAAGGTTTCATTAATATTCTTGAAATGATCGAGATCAATAAAAAAAAGCGCGCCGTTCTTTCCTGACCTTCCGGCAATCGCCAGCTCCTGGGCCAAACGATCGTTTAACAACCGCCGGTTGGGCAATTCAGTTAAAGGGTCATAAAAAGCCAGCCGCTTGATTTCCTCTTCATCACTTTTTAACTGGCTAATATCGCTGAAGATGGCGGCGTAATTGCTTATTTCATTGGTTTCATCATCCCGGATTTCGGTAATGGTCAGCAGTTCAGGGTAAACCTCGCCATTTTTACGCCGGTTCCATATTTCGCCTTGCCAGAAACCGTATTTGTTGATTTTTTCCCACATGGCGTAATAAAACTTTTTATCATGCCGCCCGGAACTGATAATAGCGGGTGTTTTACCGATGACTTCCTCTTCCGTGTAACCGGTAATTCGGGTGAAGCCGGCGTTACATGACTGAATAACTACATATTTATCGGTGGTGATAACGCCTTCCTGGGTATTATCGATAATCTTTTTCGCCAAACAGAGATTCTTTAGCGAGTCTTTTAGCAATGCATCCCTATGCGCCAGGGATTCTTTAAGCTCTTCAACATAAGTGCTGCGAAATCCGGCCAATATGTCGGTCAAATTGATAATCCCGATTAAATTATTTTTATTATCGGTTACGCCGAGATGGCGAAAACCATTTTTGAGCATGATTTTCTTGGCTTGATAGAGGCTTTCGTGTTCATTAACCGTAACCAGATTGCTGCTTGCATAATCCGCCACGATTGGATTCGGTGATAAAGAGGCCAGCGCCTTGACCACATCCCGCTCAGTCAAGATTCCAACCGCTTCATCGGGAAACTCAACCCTAATCGCATCTGAATGCGAAGAATGCATAAGCCTGCTCGCTTGCGCCATGCTCTGCGTTGAGCTGATAACCGGCGGACTGGGTTTTAATACGCTGCCAGCCGTTTTTAAAACCAGGAAAAACTCAAAATTGTGTTTCTTAATTACATCCGTTTGGGAAATGATGCCTTTCTGTTTGCCGTAATCGTCGGTTACCACATAATGGCGTACGCCATCCTTCTTAAATTTAAGTGAAACTTCCTCCAAACTCACATTTTCATTAACACAGATAACCGGGCTGCTCATGCCTTCTGAAACAGGCGTAGATCGCGCCTCAGGGGATGAAAAATCGAATTTCAACACATCCCGTTCCGTCCAGATACCAATGATTTCATCGCCTGCCACAATCAAAATAGCGCTACAATTCCGCTCCGCCATTTTGACTGCTGCGTCATGCATCGTCTCATGGGGTAAGCAGGTCAACAAGGATGTTTGGGTAATATCCTTTATTGAAACGGCATTAAAATCAAAATTGCTCATGTATCCTCTATTTGTATAAGCATTAGCTTAAGATAATATCATCAAGCTGCTATTAACTAAAATTTAGCCTCACTAATACTGCGGACAACTATCGGCAAGCCGCCCGAATAACCTTCTTGACTTTTTCAGAGTTCACGCGAACCTCGCAACCCGTTCGCCCCTCAATAAATCCCAAGCAAATCTGGCATTAAAAGTCCGTTCAAATTAAAATAACCCTCTTCTTAATTAAGCGCATTCAACAAACATAGCGTGACCTTTAAACCTGACGGACTTTTAATGACTGATTATAAACTGACCCACCTTAAACAACTGGAAGCTGAGAGTATTCATATTATTCGTGAAGTCGCAGCCGAATTTGAACGCCCGGTGATGTTGTATTCCGTCGGCAAAGACTCCGCCGTGATGTTGCACTTGACCATGAAAGCCTTTTATCCCGGCAAGCCGCCTTTCCCGCTGCTGCATGTGGATACTACCTGGAAGTTCAAGGAAATGATCGAGTTTCGCGACCAGATGGTCAAGCAACTGGGGCTTGAGTTGCTGATTCATGTCAATCAGGACGGCGTAGATCAGGGTATAGGGCCTTTTACGCACGGCAGTAAAATACATACCGACGTGATGAAAACCGACGGTCTCAAGCAGGCGCTGGATAAATACCAGTTCGATGCGGCATTCGGCGGCGCGCGGCGCGACGAGGAAAAATCGCGCGCCAAGGAGCGGGTGTATTCGTTCCGCGACAAGAATCACCGCTGGGACCCCAAAAACCAGCGCCCCGAATTGTGGAACATCTACAACGGCAAAATAGACAAAGGCGAAAGCATCCGGGTATTCCCGCTGTCCAACTGGACGGAGCTGGACATCTGGCAATACATCCATTTGGAAAACATCCCCATCGTGCCTTTGTATTTTGCCAAGGAACGTCCTGTCGTCAACCGCGAAGGCATGCTGATCATGGTTGACGATCAGCGCATGCCGATCGGCCCCGACGAAAAAGTTGAAATGAAAATGGTGAGATTCCGCACCTTGGGCTGTTATCCGTTGACCGGCGCAGTTGAATCGACCGCCACGACGCTGCCGGAAATCATCCAGGAAATGCTGTTGACCACGACCTCCGAACGCCAGGGACGCTTGATAGACCACGACCAATCCGGTTCCATGGAGCAGAAAAAGCGCGAAGGGTATTTTTAAGAGCAGGTAAAAGGTTCAAGGGGGCAAGGTTCAAGGTTTGAAACGGTATGCGATTTGAAGATTTGGACGTATGGAAACGCGCATGCAGGTTGTGCGTGGAAATTTATAAAACCCTTAAAGAATGCAGAGACGCTGGTTTTAAAGACCAAATTACCCGTAGTGCGTTATCCATACCCAGCAATATTGCCGAAGGTTATGAACGAAATACAAACAAAGATGCAACTAAATTTTTCTATTACGCTAAAGGCTCAGCGGGCGAGCTACGCACACAGATTTATATCGGCATGGGAATTGGATATATCCATAAACAAGCCGGATTAAACTGGATACAAGAAGCCCAAGAAATATCAAAGATGCTATCAGGCCTGATCAAAGCCCGCATATCTTGAACACCGAACCTTTTACCTTTACCTTTACCTTTTACCTTTTACCTTTAACCTAACATATGTCCCACCAATCCGATTTAATCAGCACCGATATAGATGCCTATTTGGCGCAACACGAACGCAAGGAATTATTGCGCTTTTTAACCTGCGGCAATGTCGACGATGGCAAAAGCACGTTGATCGGCCGCCTGCTGCACGATTCCAAAATGATCTATGAAGATCAACTGGCCGCGGTTCAGGCCGACAGCGTCAAATCAGGCACCACCGGCGCTGGCAAGATCGACTTGGCGTTGTTGGTCGACGGCCTGCAAGCAGAACGCGAGCAGGGCATCACCATTGATGTGGCCTATCGTTATTTTTCCACCGCCACACGTAAATTCA
>JALNYY010000135.1 GCA_023229605.1 Methylobacter sp. | reverse complement strand
GTGTACGCGAAAAAAATTAACCCATTGTTTCGGGATAGGCAAAGATTGCGGAAAATGCAATAAAGACGTCATCGCATTGCTCGAACAAAGAATGGCGCCCATTCAACCATTACCTCCTGCAGCAAATCAACCCGTAACGATTATATAAAGGGAAACCACCATGAAAGGCGACACAAAAGTTATCGAATTCCTCAATAAAGCGTTGGAAAATGAACTGACAGCGATCAATCAGTATTTTCTCCATGCCAGAATGTACAAAAACTGGGGATTTATAAAGCTTAACGAAAAGGAATATCACGAATCCATTGACGAAATGAAACATGCCGACCAAATTATCGAGCGGATTCTGTTCCTTGAGGGGTTGCCCAACGTGCAGAATATCGGCAAAGTAATGATCGGCGAAAATACCCAGGAAATGCTCGGCTGCGACTTAAAGCTTGAGCAAATCGCCGTACCTTTGCTCAGGGAAGCGATTGTCTATTGCGAGAAAGTGAGCGATTTTGTTTCGCGTGAAATTTTTGCCCACATTCTGGAGTCTGAAGAAGAGCATATCGACTGGCTGGAAACGCAGTTGGAGTTGATTGAAAAAGTGGGCTTACAAAATTATTTGCAATCGCAAATGTAAAAGTCGCCTTCACCGGTTCCCAATCAGGAGATTGGGGACCGGTGAAGGCTATCATTAGTTCCGGATAAGACGTTCGAATCCGGCCAGCCAATCGGTAAAATCAGCGATATAGTTATAGCCGCAGACCGTTTTTAACGGTTTACCCTTGATGATTTCATATATCCGGTGTGCCCGTTTTATGGTTTCCTGTTCCGGCCCGTAGGGGTTAAAGCGCATATCCGCGCCGCTCAGAAATACATAATCACAGATAAACAACACGTCCCGGTGTATATAAAAGGTAAATCCTGGCGTATGTCCGCCGGTGTGGTAAGCCTCTATACCATAGGCGATAAAATCATCGGAAAACCGCCGGTCAATATCGAATAATGCGGACAAGCGGTGTTTGGCATCCAGATCATGCAGCCACACTTCCGAATTCCAGATGCGGCGATATTGATTGGATGCCCCCATGAAGTGATGGTGTGTGAATAAAATGGCGTCAACCGGCGGCAGATCACGGTTGAATGCCGATGGCGAATCAATCCATACCGCGCCTTGCCCGGTTTCGACGCGATAAGCCGCATGCTCCAGGCCCAGTTTGGGCACCGAAAGCAGTTGGCTGACCGCATCGTTCACGGCGCGGGTTGTGACGCGATAGGTCTTTTCGGCCTGATCCCAAGCCATGAAGCGGTCATGACTGGCCCCGCAAAACGGACAAATATCGGGCATTTCGCCGATCATGTTGTAACCGCATTGCAGGCAGACCCACTGTTGTGTGTTGTTAAGGCGTTTTTCGGCGGCAGTCATATTCATCATCTGATCTCCTAATAAAAAATAATGCCTTATTTTTGGAAAAGCGTCCGTTCAGGACGCATAGCCCGGCAATTTTGCCGGCTGCCGAATTGCGCCGGCTCAAATACTGCTGTTGACCCAGCGGACAATATCCGTAGCGCTCATGGCGCCGGATTTGCGGGTTATTTCATGCCCTGATTTGAATATGACCAGGGTAGGAATGCTGCGAATGATAAATTGACCGGCAATACCCTGTTCCTGTTCGGTGTTGACCTTGGCTAAACGCACCTGCGGCTCGAGTGTAACCGCTGCCTGGGCATAGGCTGGAGCCATCATCTTGCATGGCCCGCACCAGCCGGCCCAGAAATCGACAACAACAGGAATATCATTGCGGGAAATGTGCCGTTGAAAATTTTGGCCGGTTAATTCCAGCGGATGCCCGGTAAACAAAGCCTTCTTGCATTGACCGCATCGGGGATGCTGGAACTTGCGCTCGGAGGGTATGCGATTGATCGTATCGCAGTGGGGACAGACGATGTGCAATGTGCTCATAAGGCGACTCTAGTATTAAAGTTTAGTTGTGAAGAATATGAGGCCGTCGACTCTAAAACTCAACTTTAAAATGATCTATCCTCCCAAACCCGCCAGAAAACGGCCGAATTCATCGGTTAACTGCGGCATCACGCTTAGCATCCGGTGGTCGGTATCGTACATATTCAAGCGGACGCGGTATGTTTGGCAAAACCGCCAGGCATTTTCAGGCGGAACAATCTCGTCCTGCCAGCCATGGCATACCCGAATATCCTCAGCGGTCGGCTTGAACTCGGTTTGCCGGTAGCCGGGCAGGTAAAATGCAGGCGCCAGCAGAAAAAGCCCCTTGGGTTTAATCGATTCCGATGCCGCCGTTGCAACATAAGCGCCCATGCTGGAGCCGATTAACACGATTTCATCGTAGCCGGATAAATCCATCGCCAGCAGTTGTTCGACACGTTGATCGGGGTCTGACCGTTCCCGGTAATCGGGGCTTTCAAACGAATAGCCGCAGCGCTTGGCAACCTCGGCAAATTGAATAGTTTTTTCGCCCCAAGGTATGCTGTCTTTGCCGTGATTGTAAATGACTGATTTTTTCATATCGGTAACCCAAGAGATTGATTGTTCCCGAATGGTATTACAATCAGGCATTCTTGTTACTAAAATCTATAAACCATGCAGACCAAAACAACATTCAAGCCCGCCTGGTGGCTGGGCAACAGCCATTTGCAGACTATTTATCCGGCCTTATTCAGAAAAACGCCCAATCCGCCCGATTATCGCCGCGAAAGGTTAGGGACTCCCGATCATGATTTTATCGATATTGATTATTGCGGAACGGGCAAGCAGCCTCTGGTTATGCTGATACACGGTTTAACCGGAAGCTCGCAATCGGGTTATATCAAAGGCCTGCAAAGCGCTTTGCTCAAACAGGGATTGCGCAGTGTCGCGCTGAATTTTCGCGGTTGCAGCGGATCACCCAATAACAGGGCGCGCAGTTATCATTCAGGCGAGACGGAGGACATTCAATTTCTCTATCAAACCTTGCGACTGCGCGAGCCCGACACGCCTTTAGCCGTCGTCGGTTTTTCACTAGGCGGCAATGTTGTTTTAAAGTGGTTGGGCGAACAAGGCAGCCGGTTGGACTTGTTTGCGGCTGTCGCAGTTTCCGTGCCTTTGCTGTTGGGGATTTGCGCAACAAAGCTGGATAAGGGTTTTTCAAAGCTCTATCGCGGTAACTTATTGAATGAGTTAAAAGCCTATATGCATACCAAACTGCAACATTTGGACAGCATAGGCCAAGCGCAAGAAGCGGTGAAGATCAGGGCATTGGGCGATTTATCGGCAATCGGATCGTTCTGGCAATACGACGATCGGGTCGTGGCCAAACTGCACGGTTTTAACGATGTGCATGATTATTACCGGCGCTCCAGTTCCAGGCAATATCTCAAATCGATTACGGTGCCCACGCTGGTGATTCAGGCGATTGACGATCCGTTTATGACCCAGGAAGTCTTGCCCGGCCGTAATGAAGTATCGCCGCAAGTGCAATTGGAATTTACTAAGCACGGGGGGCATGTAGGCTTCATCTCGGGATCAATTCCATTTAGACCGGAGTATTGGCTGGAACGACGAATACCGGAGTTTTTGCTCGGTCATGCCGCCGCATGACGGGCACAAATCAGCTGTCGATGGTTTCAAGGCAGGCGGTCATCGTATGGCGGACTATGAAAAAAGTCATCGCTATCGGGTAAAGCGCGTAATGGCGGGTTACCAGCAGGCTAATCAGCACAAACCCCACAATCACGCCGGTGTTGAAGTGCGTGTTCTTTTCCAGGTAACGCAGGTGCATGATGGATTCCCGGTCGAAATATTGGCTTTTGTTGATCAGCGTCAGCGTCACGATCGAGGTTAACAGCGCGAAATACAGCGGGAAGAAAAAGAACATTGGCGCATCGGCGTTGAACTGCGGCGTCCAGTAGGCATACCAGACCAGCAGGCAGCTGGTTGCAAAGCCGTCGTGCCAGGTCACGGTAGGAATTTTTTTCAAATAACCGAGCAGCAGGCTGACAGCCATCAGCGTCAGGCCGATACCCAGGGCAACAGGAGTGCCGAGTAGTTCCAAAAAATGGTTGGGGTTCTGTACCAGAGCCGCCAGCGACAAGCTGCAAAGAATAAATCCGATCATGATCAAATATCGTGTGAATTTTCTCAGACTATAACATTACAGGCGGATGAACAGAAGCTTAAAGACATGGGCCTGTTAACCGGTTCCGGGAAGTTGCAATGGTTTGCATTACTAAAAAAATCAGTCGTAGCGTGTGGAAACCGTTCGTGCTGAGCTTGTCGAAGCATGGGCGGTTTCCACACGCTCACCCTTCGACAGGCGAACGGTATTTTGGAAGACTCAACTGCAGTTTTGAGGATTATGCAAGCGTGGCTAAATCGGTTTGGCCTCGTAGCCTAGCGCAACCCAACTAGGGGTGACAAAAAATGCCGGGTTACGCTATGCTAAGCGGATTTACACACTCTCAACCTCACATTTTTGCGGAAAGCGGCGGTCATGAACGACGATAGACGATCACACGGATCCTTGAGTCTTAGAATATTTTTCGACGAGCAATTACACCATCTGCAAAATCTCCTCAGCAGTCTGATTAGCCATATTCATGACCAGAGACAGCAGACGAGGGAAGACAAACTGATCATCGAAAGTTTCGTCAATGCATCAAACAGCAAGATGCGAGCCGTACACGGCTACTCCCATAAGTTGAGGGAACATGTGCGGGCGCTATACGACCATGTGCTTCAGGTCGCCGATCAGATTCCGCCGCCCGTCGACTTGAACCTGGATGCATTTAGGACTGACCCGCTGATCAACGCCCTGTTCGTCAACAGCAACGACATCGACAGGCTGTTTAACACCGATCCCGAGGTGGACGTCTTTTTACGCGCCCATAGTAAATATCAAGTCCCGGTATTGTATGGACTGTTAACCGCCAGCAAGAGCGAAAAAGGGATACTGGGCATAGACATGCAAGGCGATATGCTCATTCGCGAAGTGCCGCAGCAAGCGGTCAATTTCTCTGCGCACAAAATCCATGCGCCCTGCGCGAGCAGTGCAGAGTTAAGCACGGCGCTGAAGGAGTATCTGTTTAGTCGCGTCGTGACGCTAGTCAAACAGGAGATGATGTCCCGCATGCCTACTCCGCCTTCCAAGCCTGACGATGATTCTTACGAGTCGCGGGTAAAGAGTATGGCCAATCCGGATGTCTATCTGAACGCACTGATCGGGCATCTCGAAGTCCCGGACAAGCTGTTGGGCATTGATAAAACCCATTTCAAGCTCAGCAAACTGGGCATCAAGTTGGATGCCGACGACAGGCGGAGCGCTAATGAGTTCGACATCCATGAACTCACCTGGAGCAACAATACCCGAAACGTGGTGTTGCAAATTGCCATCGCTCGCTAGGCTCAGCGCTTGGCTTAAAGTCCTGTCTCGAGCAACGGCTTTGTTCTATATTACGGCATCGGCAAGACCACCTAGACTGGCTGCAATCGGCCAACAACCGACATACGAGATCTTGAAAAATATTAGGTAAATACTATCTATAAAGCAGCCGTTCACCGCATCCTATTCAACCAATCACATGCAAAACAGGCTGCACCGCCGAATACCGCATTAATAGCCTGTACCTATCACTATGCAGAAATAGACAATATTATTTCCCTGTGTTACGTTACTGAGTAAATTTACTCAGTAACGTAACATTATGAATTACCAAAGACCGCAAGAAGATTTGCTTAAATCGCGTCTTAGCGAATCCGTTCATTTTATTAATCTGCTGGCTGGCCCCAGACAAGTTGGAAAAACCACAATCATTCGAGATCTTATCTCGCAAATCCTAACTCAAGGTTACTACATCTCGGTTGATGAAGAACCGGCCAAGGCTAATGATATTTATAGCTTGGACATTATCCCTTCTACTGTTTCGCCGCCACAAAAAAAGGATGCCGCTTGGTTGCAATTTCAGTGGCAAGAAGCCAGAAACCGCACAGCCCGATGGCTAAAGTCAAGGCAAAATACCGGCAAGAACGAACAAATTGCTGCCTTCATTTTTGCTATCGACGAAGTCCAGAAAATCGAACAGTGGTCAGACATAGTAAAAGGCCTATGGGATGCCGATAGGGCCAATGGTGTTCCCATGCACGTTGTGTTGCTGGGTTCTGCGCCACTGCTCATGCAAAAAGGTTTGTCCGAAAGCTTGGCCGGGCGCTATGAAGTAATTTCTGTCAGTCACTGGGGATTCACTGAAATGCAGCAAGCTTTTGGTTTTAGCTTGGAACAATACATCTATTTTGGGGGGTATCCCGGTAGCGCGTGGCTAATCAAAGATGAAACCCGTTGGCGGCACTATGTGAGGGAAAGCTTGATCCAACCCAATATTGAAAAAGATATTTTGCAAATGGTGCGCATCAAAAATCCTATGCTGCTGAAACAACTTTTCGAATTGGGATGTCATTATTCAGGCCAAGAATTGTCACTAACCAAAATGATTGACGCTATCAACGAAGCAAAACACACCGAGACACTGGCAGATTATCTGCATTTATTAGCTGAAGCAAAGTTGCTGACAGGATTACACAAATATGCAGCGCAAGAAGTCCGTAAACGCAACTCAGCCCCAAAGCTTCACGTCTTTAATACAGCCTTGATGTCGGCAATTCAGGATTACAGCTTTGCCGAAGCGCAGGCTGATAGAAGCTATTGGGGCAGATTGGTGGAAAGCTGCGTCGGCGCACATCTGCTTAATACCAGCGATGAAGATACCAAACTTTATTACTGGCGTGAAGGGAATCAGGAAGTCGATTTCATATTGGCTAAAGGGAGAAAATTGGCCGCAATAGAAGTGAAAAGCGCGTCAAATCCGGTGTTGTCAAAAGGCCTTGACGTATTCGGCCAAAAGTATAGCCATGCCAGAAAGATTTTAGTGGGGAATGGCGGCGTAGCACTGGCGGAATTTTTATCTCAGCCTGCCGATTATTGGTTAGATTAAACTCATGTATCACGTACCGCGCACCTGCACCGAAAAAATTAATGATGGAGTCGAGAGTCGTCCAATTACCGACTTTAGGGGGCGGGCAGCCTACGTCTTGCTGGGCGAACCCGGCGCGGGGAAATCAACCCTGTTCGAAGAAGAAGCGAAAAACAGCGACAACGGCCTTTACCTTTCCGCTCGCGACTTTATCGATCTTGACCCTAACGAATGGCGGGATAAAACCTTATTTATCGATGGCCTGGATGAAGCAAGAGCGGGCAAAGACGATGCCCGCACACCGTTAGGCGCAATTCGCGGCAGACTCAGTCAATTAGGCTGTAAATGTTTCCGTATTTCCTGCCGGGAAGCCGACTGGTTGGGCTCACCCGATGCCAATGATTTAGCCCGAATCAGCCCTGACCAGGCCATAACCATTCTGCATTTAAACCCCCTTAGCAGCGACGACATTGAGCGGATACTCAGCAACGATCAGCGAGTACCCGATCCAAACAGCTTTATTGAAAAAGCCGAACAATTCGGCTTGTCCGGTTTGCTAAACAACCCGCAAACCTTGGATATGCTGATTAATGCGGTCAAAGGTGGTCATGCGTGGCCAAGCAGCAAACAGGAAGTTTACGAATTGGCCTGTAAACAACTGGCATCCGAATTTAATGACGACCATGCCGTAACGCAAACAGCTACGATTCCACAATTAATGGAAGCGGCAGGTTTTTTGTGTGCGGTACAACTTGTCGCTAATATTTCCGGCTTTACAGAAGGCAAAGCCGGCGAAGGCCGAATTAGCCTAAAAGACTTGACCATTCCGAATGACTTACAAATACACGCTGCCTTAAAAACGCGGTTGTTTAACAAGACCGGAAATAATGAATTCAGCTACCTACATCGCAGTGTGGCGGAATATCTGGCGGCACAATTCATAGCCGGAAAAATCAATCAACGCTTATTGATTATTAACAGGGTACTGGCATTAACCAGTGGTTTTGACGGCGGCATAGTCGCTGCCTTGCGCGGATTAATGGCTTGGTTGAGTGTGCATTCCGAGCAACCGCGGGAACGTTTAATTCAGATTGATCCTGTAGGCATCATCGTCAATGGCGATGCGTTGCTTTTTCCCAGACAAGCTAAATCCCAACTGTTCCGCGCCTTGATTAGGGAAGCAAAATCTACAGGCTTTCCCAATCGGGACTGGCATACCACCGCATTTTCCGCGATTACCACTAAAGACATGGCGGATGAATTAAGCGAGATACTCAACAGACCGAGTCGTAGCGATGGCGAGCAATTTCTATTGCATTGTTTACTAAGAGGTTTATCTTGCTCAGAATCAATAGCGGAAATTAAAGCTTCGTTGCTAATAATTACTCGTGATAATTCTTATTGGGAATCAACACGTAGTTATGCGCTGCACGCTTTTTTTCATCAATATCCCGAAGACCTGGATAGCTTGTTGCTATTGGCCGAGGATATTCGACAAGGCAAAGTTGAGGAAACAGAAAATGGCCTTATGGAAACATTGCTGGACAGGTTATTTCCATCAAAAATTGCCGCTTCCAACATACTCAAATACGTAATACCGCCAAAAAATAATCGCGTCATTCTTTATCATTATTTTTGGCGGACGGTTCTATCAGAACGTTTAACAGATATTGATCTTGCCGCAGTCTTGGATCAGCTTTTTGAACTGGGCTCAGATTTTCTGGAACTCATGCCTCACGATGTTATCGTCGATACTGCGGGGCAATTATTATTACGTGGTTTGCAGGTTCATGGACTAAACATTAGTGCTGAGCGACTCTATAGCTGGCTGTCCATCGGCATAGATCAGCATGATAGTTGTAGGCTCACACTAGAACAGCGCCAGAAAATCGCTAGCTGGATTGACTCCCATCCTGATTGTTACCTAACAGTTATCCGTGAAGGATTAAAGCAAATAAAAGACTTTGAAAATATCAATTGGGAAATTCATAAAATATTTTCACGATTACACGGCGCCACTCCACCCAATAACCTTGCGCAGTGGTGGCTTAATCAAGCACTCTCGGAAATCGACATCAAATTGAGCTGTAGTTATTTTGAACAGGCGTTTGTAACACTGTACGACCAACAGAATGATAGTGGCTTATCTCTGGATTATTTTATTAATTGGTTAGAAGATCATCCAGAATTTCGTGAAACTTATCAGAACTTGACTTATTACGTTATTCCGGAGTGGCGACTTAAACGTGCTAACTCAACACACAAATGGGCGAACCAACGTGATGAAGAACAACGTAAAAAGCTGAGCTACTTACATGAACATCAAGCGCAAATTGCCGACGGCAGCGCACCTCCGCATATCTTTCATCAGCTGGCGATAGCGTTTAATCACCTTGTCCGAACCAAGGGTAAATCACGCGAAGAACGTTTAGCTGAATTTCTGAACGGCGATGAAATCCTTATAAATTCAGCAAAAACAGGTTTGCGAAAAATACTGCAACGAACCGACTTGCCAACGCCTAATGAGATATACATGTCGGCCAAAAGTGGTGAGTACCATTACATCCGCCTGCCTTTTCTGGTTTGTATGGATATGCTTTATCAGGAAAATCCTGCCATGCTCGAAACACTAAGTGATGAGTTACTTAGCAAAGCCGTGGCTTTTTGTTATGCGGAAGGTAATTCTCATGAAGCTTGGCTTAAATCGCTTTGTCAGTCGAAGCCGGAATTAGTCTCACGCTTATTTATCGATTATGTCGTCGCGCTTTTAGCTGCTAAAAGTCAATTTATTCATGGACTGCATAATCTGGCTTATGACCAAGATTTCCAGAAAATTACCAAACTGACGGTTATGCCATTGCTCAATAAATATCCGGTTAGAGGTTATAAAAACCATGTTAACAACCTCGAATACTTGCTTGAAGCCGCTATTACAGACATTGATAAAGTCGACTTACTGGCGATGGTTGAAAAAAAACTGACTTGTAAGGGCATGGATTTAGCGCAACATATTTGTTGGCTTGCTACCGGTTTGGTCATAGAGCCCAAAGTATATGAGACTCAGGTCAAACAAACTGTTACCGGTAAAAGCGAACGTATCAATCGCTTATCTGGCTTTCTGATTCCGGGTTCCCGATCTGAATATGACAAATACGACTTTCCTGCCTCAACTAGAGGAATGTTGATCGAATTATTCGCACCACGTTGCAATCCGGTATGGCCTAGAGGCGGCGGCATTGTGACACGCGCAATGGAAGAAAGAGACTATGTTCGGTTTCTACTCAATAGCCTTGCCTATAATCCCAGCGAAGATAGTGCGGCAATTCTGGCCGATTTACTGAGCCAGCCAAAATTAAGTGCTTGGCATACACAAATACAGAGCGCCCAACAAACCCAACAGCTAAGCCGCAGAGAAGCATTGTTCAAACATCCCAATGCATCTCAAGTAATCAACACGCTCAGCAATTTAAAGCCGGCTAATGTCGCTGATTTAGCGGCGCTTACTGTTGATTGCTTGGAGCAACTTGCAGCAGAAATGCATGGCAGCAGTAGCGATAGCTATAAACAGTTTTGGAATGTCGACAGCTATGGCAAACCCACAACTTATAGGATTGAAAATACATGCCGTAATTATTTATTCGAGAGGCTAAAGGCTTTTCTGGCTAAGTATAATATTCAGATTGACTTGGAAGCGCACCAAGCAAAGGATAAGCGTGTAGACCTGAAAATATCCTTTACTAGCGAAGGAAAAACATTCCACCTGCCTATCGAAATTAAATGCGATTATAACGATAAATTATGGAAAACCATTCACGAACAACTGATACCGCTATACACCATTGCACCGGAAACCGAAGGCCGAGGCCTATTTTTGGTCATCTGGTTTAATCATAAAAAAATGCGTACCCATCCTCAAGGCCTGCCTCCGCCAGAGTCAGCGGAACAGTTAGCCGCAATGCTTAAAGATACAATGACCCCGCAGGAACAAAAACTGATTGATATTTTCGTGCTTGATGTTTCAAAAAAATACTCTAATCAACACAATCAATCGAGTCAGACCCTGAGGTATCCCCAAAAAATATCGATATAAAACAATAAATTATTTGGTGCATTTTATCCAATTAAGACTTAAGTAGGGCTAAGATAGGATTTTTTCTCTGGAAAAAT
>JALNYY010000134.1 GCA_023229605.1 Methylobacter sp. | reverse complement strand
ACTGTTCGCGCTCTATAATCTTGAACATAAAACTGATGTTACGCAATTGATCGAATTTACACTGAATTTAAGGAGTCGCTAACGCGACAGTTATTTGAATCTACGATGCGGGTACCGGCAGTGTCGGCGATGCGTTTCCGGACTGGCCTGCCCGGTTTTGTATGTGACCGGGGTGATACGCTGGCTGCAAAAACGCAAGGCGAAGCAGTGCATGGCGCGCTAAGGTGTAAGCCGCTATGAATGGAGCCTTGAACCTGAATCTTAACTCGGACTTTTCAACGCGGGGCGTTTTATGTCCGGTCGCCCCTACGGCGGCGCAGAAATATCAAGCCTTAGTGATGTTTAGCGATTTCTTTAGGAGAAACGCCAAAATATTTGGCAAATGCCGCGCTGAAGTTGCTGGCATGCTGATAACCGACCAAGTCGGCCGCAATACTGACATGACATTGCCCGGTTTTCAGCAGCTGATAAGCATGGTTCATTCTGATTTCCAGCAATAAGCCATAGGGTGTGTTGTTAAAAAACCGATGAAACAACTGCTTTAATTTAAGCTGATTGGTTCCGGCGCGCTTGGACAAATCCGCTACCGAAGGGGGATGCCTGAATTCATTAAACAAAATATCGCGAGCCAGCATCGCTTTGGCTTGGTCTTGCGGCGAGAATTTTGCAGAGTCTTGCCGCGCATCCCGGAAAAGATGACTCAATTCAGCGGCTAAAACAGTCATCGCCAGCCCGCGCCTGAAAACCGGCTTAACTTCATCGGCGACATTGCAGGCCGTTAACAACTGCACGGCCGAAACGCCTTCTGCCGAGATAGGCCGGCAACTTAACAAACGCATGTCCATGCGATTAAACAACCCGGCCGTTTTGGTCTTGCCGAAAACGCGGTCCAGCCAGCTTTTGCCCATCGAAAAGCGCAGCTGAAACATGTCTTTCTCCGCTTCATACTGACGCTCTCCCGTGATTGAGCCGAACGTTGTTATCGACGCGTACCCCTGCTTAAACAAGAGTTCGGAGCCCTGGTTGTTGATAAAACGGGAACGGCCTTTTATGCCGAGCGTTACCACCAAACGCGGTTCCTGCTGTTCGATGCTGCTTAACACGGCGACATTTTTCAGCGGCGTGTAACGGGTTTCTATATAACTAAAATCCTGCTCCAGCTGGTAAGCTTTTGAATAACCGAGGCCTAAGGTACCGGGTAAAAATTGTTGCAGACACTGCTCTCCCGGCAGGAATTCGGTTAACAGCTCCTCGTTTTTGATACTAAGCGGCGGCATCTTCGGTTTTTTTCCTATCAAGTTGTGAACAGCATCGGGAATACAAAGCACAAACCGCGCCCTAAGCATATTCCTCAGTGCTTTTAACGCCTTAGCCCGCAAAGTCCGGCAAAAGACGGAAGGGTGTTTCAAGAAATCAGGCCATATCCCGCATAAACAGACCGAAAATAAGTCATATCACACGCTTTTTTTGCCCGCTACGTTTGCCATACAAAATATTACTTTTGCCATATGAATGGGCTCAGGCGTTGTCGCCATTATTGGGTAAACTTTTTGCGACTGAACAGGCGAGTCAATGGCAAACATTGATTTCAATGTTGAATAAAAAAGTTCTCAGCCCATGCTGAGTCGTATTTTCTGCTAGTTAATAGCATTACTTAAGTTGGAATTATTATGAAGTGCTTACGCTCCAATCGGGCTGTTACGCTTTTACAGTTAAGCGGTCCCTTGTTATGTCTCCCCTTTTTACTGACTCCTGCAGCGATGGCGAAAGAGCAGCCGAAAACAGTTCAAACAAAGCAAAAAATAGCGAAAAAACAGCCAAGCACCGTGCTTGAAACAATGGTGGTGACGGAAAAGAGCGACCAAAAACTTGCCGCTGCCAGTGCGGAAGTTGCGCTTTCTCCAGGCGGGGTCAGCTTGGTTGACATCAATGATTTGCATGACCGTAACATATCCAGTATTGCGGATTTTTTCCGTTATGTGCCCGGCGTTTGGGCGACCAGCCAAAGCGGCAACGACGAAGTGTTTATCACCAGCCGCGGTTCGAATCTGGATGCCAACAACTTTGCCGGGAGCGGCGTTAAGTTGCTGCAAGACGGCCTGCCGGTCACTGCCGCTGACGGCAACAACCACAACCGCATGATCGATCCGCTGGCTTCGAGTTTTGCAACCGTTGCGCGCGGAGGCAACGCGTTTAAGTACGGCGCCAGCACCCTGGGCGGCGCGATCGATTTTACCTCGCCGACAGCCCATGACAGTGCTACCGCGAGGCTTGCCCTTAGCGGCGGCAGTTTCGGCCAGTTCCTCGGACGCGGCACGGTCAGCAAGGTTTTCAATGACAGCTTCGACGGCTTGCTGACTCTTGAAGGAAAAGAATGGGACGGTTTCCGCGACCATAACAAACAGGATCGCTTTGGCGTTTACAGCAACTTCGGCTGGCAAATCTCCGACTCCATCGTTAACCGTACGTTTGTCAGCTACATTAAAAATAATCAACAGTTACCGGGGCAGTTGACTCGGGCGCAACTTGACGCCAACCCCTATCAGGCCAGCACTCAGGCTATCGGCGGTAATTATCAGTTGAATACCGAGACCGAACGTGTCGCCAACAAAACAACCTGGACTATTGACGATAAAAGCTCGCTCGATGTCGGTTTTTCCTTTGAAAACCAGCATCTTTATCATCCGATCGTGGACACGGTGCATTTTTTCCCCGGCGATACCGCGGACCGGTTCAGTCTGCTGGTCGATTCCGTCCAACAGGACTGGGGTACGACAGCCCGCTACAACCTGAGTCTGGACAGTCATGACTTATTGCTGGGTGTGAATTACGGCACCAACTCGGATAAAGGCGGCAACTACACGAATGTCGGCGGCACACGCGGGCCTATGACCAATCAAATCACCAAGGAAGCCGATAACGTCGAGATTTTTGCCCAGGATCACTGGCATATTACCGATAAATGGACGCTGACGCCTGCCTTGCAAGGCGTGTTTGCGCACCGTGAAGTCAACAATACCCGGTTGCCCATTCCTCAGGACGCCAACTTCAATGTCTATTCTCAAGGCGGCAACCCCAGCAAGAACTATAGCGGTATTAATCCCAGTTTAGGCTTGATGTATAACCTGACCAAAAGATCCAGTCTTTACGGCAATGTCAGCCGTTTATACGCGCCGCCGACTAACTATAATATATCGGATAACATCACCGCCGGATTAACCACTACCAACCTGAAAGCGATGGAAGGCACTTCCGTCGAAATAGGCACACGCGGCAATCAAAAAGTCGGCAACTTAAACGATGTGAACTGGGATTTGTCGCTGTATTATTCATGGCTTAACAACGAAATTCTATCCACTACCCCTCCAGGCGGGTCTGCCAAGGCGGCGAATTTTGATAATACCATCCATGCAGGCGTTGAAGGTTTAATCGGCGGCAGCTTTGCCCTGGACGGCAAGGGTACCCATACGATCAAACCCATGCTGACCTACACTATCAACCATTTCAGCTTTGATAATGACCGCACTTACGCCAACAATGCGTTACCGGCTGCGCCCAAATACTTCTTAAAAGGCGAGGCCATATACCACCATGCGAGCGGATATTTTATCGGGCCTACTTTCGATGTGGTTGGGAAGCGCTGGGGAGACTACGCGAATACTTATAAAATTGATTCATACGGCTTGCTGGGCATGCGCACCGGTTGGTCCAATAAAAATTATAAAGTGTTTCTCGAGGGCCGGAACTTGCTGGACACCAAATACGTGGCCAATACCAATATTATGAACACCGCGACGGCAACCGATGCGATGTTAAACGCCGGTGCGCCGCTGTCGTTCTATGGCGGTATAGAAATCACTTATTAATCGCTCACCAGCTTTACCTTGTTTCAGAGGTGTTGTCGTATTCCAAAGCCGGACGGGGCATGTTGGCCCGTCCGGTATATGAATAAGGTTCCGGCGCAAGATTGTGTCCATTACCACATATAGACGACGCCTTATTGCAAGCGGAGTGCAAGCTTTGCTTGCGCTTGAAGGCGAAGCCTGCGTTCCAAGCAGGAGGCGGCGGATGTTTGTAGCGCCGGGGGAAAAGCAATTCTTATCACAGTGCAACAAGGGTTTCCAACCATGCCGATAAATATTTTTAGTAAACAGTTCTATAAAAAATGTCTGCCTCTATTGCTGTTGGCGCTCAACGGGTGCGTGGCCAGTCAATCCCCGGTTCAAAAAACGGATGCAAACGTCATTCTGTTGCACTCAGCCAGGCTGTTTGACGGCAACACCATCAAAACCAACACATCGGTCTTAATCGAAAACGGCAAAATCGCACGTGTCGATAGCCGCGAATCATTCCCGTCAGGTACTGCAAAAGAAATCGATTTGGGCGACGCAACGCTGTTGCCGGGATTTATTGAGCTGCATGCGCACCTAAGCTATCGCCATATTCCTGCCGATATTGTCCTTAAACACGGAATTACCACGGTACGCGATGTCGGCGGACCGATACATCAACCCTACGGCGGAGACGGCAGTTTGAGAGTGCTGACTTCCGGGCCGATTATCACCGCTCCCGGCGGCTACCCCATACCCGGCCTTGGCGAAACCGGTATTGCCATTCCTGTTGCGACTGTTGAAGCCGCGCGGGAAACCGTTCGCAATCTGGTTGAAAACGGCGCGGTGGTGATCAAGGTCGCGTTGGAGCCGGGCGGGGAAGCGGGGGCGCCCTGGACATCGGGGTATAGTCACGGCCATCCAACCGCGCATCACGAGTCCAATCACCAAAATACCGGATTGCAGCGGCAATGGCCTTTGTTGCCGGAACAGACGTTAAAAGCGATAGTCGAAGAAGCCCATCGGTTAGGGCGAAAAGTGACGGCTCATATCGGCGAATCCAAGGGCGCGGAACTGGCCCTCGATGCCCGCATCGACGAATGGGCGCATGTACCTTGCGCAAGCATTCCGGAAACGCTGTTAAAAAAAGCGGTCGCGCAACAGGTCAAAATCGTCACGACGATCGATACCTTATCTAAATGCCCCGGCGTTGACCTCAATGTGCAAGCGCTTGCCGGACTGGGAGCTGAATTCTTATACGGCGCTGAAATCGCTCATCCCGACATTCCCTGGGGCATCGATGCGCAGGAGCTGCTCTATATGATGTCGCTCGCAAAAATGCAAGCGCTGGACGTCTTACGCGCTGCAACATCGAAAGCGGGGCGGCAGCTCAATATCCCTCTGCTCGGAACTTTGCAAGCGGGAGCGCCTGCGGACATGATTGCCGTGAAAGGAAATCCTATTGAGACGCCAAAAATTCTGGAATACCCCGATCTGGTTATGTCGGGCGGTAAAATTGCGGTCAATAATTTTGAAAGGGGCGTATATAAGCCTTCGGTTCGGGAAAATTAATTTCAATTTAAAGGTGTTTTTTACATCTTCAAGCGTCTTAGTTGTTTAGTCCCACAATTAAATGGCCCGGATGTCGGACAGCAACGCCTGGCGCGATTAAAAAAACACCGTAAATCTTGGCTAAGCGTGCATTTATGATTGGGCTTGCTGTTGGGATTTTTCCTGGCGGTGTTTGGAGCCACCGGCAGTGTTTTAGTGCTCTATGACGAAATCGATAATATTTTGAACGCCGATTTAAGGATCGTGCAAGCACCGGCGCAAGGCGAGGCGGCTTTCCATTCGCTTGCAGAAATTCAGTCTGCGGCTGTCGGCATCATGGCTATCATATTGTTGTTTTCAGTATTAACCGGCCTGATTCGCTGGCTGCAAAAACGCCGGGATAAATTACATCGTCATATGTAGTTTGTAAGATCAAAATTCGGTTTTCTCCCTAACCATAAGTTGTGGTAGATACCTATGCCTAAATCGTGTGATATGACACAGTAGTGACTAGGTATATAACACAATTACCCAGGCCTATTGGATTTGATGGTCGACCTTAAGTCCTGACAGTACTGGCTTCAACGCTAATGGCATAAAGTTTGCGGTTAATCTTGATTACAAAAAGCTTAACTGCCTTCTTTTACACTATGAGCAACGTTGCTGCCATCACCCAACTTATCAAATGCTATGACCAGGAGTTGCGCCGTGTAATGTACAGGCGCTGCGGTTGTATTGAAACCGCTGCCGACATTGTTCAGGAAACCTATCAACGCATGATGACGAGTAATCTTTGGCAGCAAGCGGAAAATCCCCGCGCCCTGATGCACCGTATCGCGGCCAATTTAGCAACCGACTATGAGCGTCGGCACAAAGTTCGCAATCACTATGTCGATAACGTCGATTTCATTGACGAAGAACTACAGTCCAACGACGATATCGATCCTGAACAAACTATTGCTGCCCGTCAACGTCTGGATAAGCTGGTCGAGGCTGTAAACCTGCTGCCGCCCAAATGCCGAATTGTATTTGTGTTACGCAAGTTTGAGGATCTGAGCCATGCCGAAATCGCCGAACGTCTGGGTATATCCCGTAATATGGTAGAAAAGCATTTACGCAACGCCATGCAGAAGCTGCAACAAGTTGACGATTTGTAAACGAATAAGTTACTGTTTTTACAGGATCATTCGTCTTATAATGACAAGCGCTTAAACTCTGGACTCGTTCCGATGAAACCAACAACAAACGCTACCGATAACGCTGCGATCAAAGCCGCCGCCAATGCCTGGTGGATCAGGTTGGATAGCGATCAAGTCAGCGCCGGGGAACGTGACGAATTTGCACGCTGGCTGGCTGCCGATCCGCAACACCGGCAGGCTTTTGATGCAATTTGTGCGTTATGGAACGAGCTGGATGCAGTTAAACAACGGATTGCCAAACCCGAGACCATTGCGTCCGGAACATCGATGTTCCGTAGGTTATGGGCTGCGCCGGCTTTGGCAATGTGTTGTCTGGCGCTGTGGCTGTTCAGCCCGTTACCGGCGTTGTTGCGCGCCGACTTCCATACCGGGTACGGCGAAATGCGCGACATCCGTTTGAGCGACGGTTCCATCGCGCACCTCAACAGCAATAGCGCGCTGGCGGTGCATATCGACGGCAACCAGCGGCAACTGACTCTGCTACAGGGCGAAGCCTGGTTTGAAGTCAGTCCCGATCCGACCCGGCCTTTTCAGGTGCATGCCGAACACGGTACCGTTACCGCACTGGGTACGGCCTTTAATATCCGCTTGCAGCGTAGCCAAACCGAAGTCAGCGTTACCCAACACAGTGTTGCAGTCGATGCTGAGCAAGCTGACGGTCAGGCGCTGCATGCGGTGGTTAGCGAAGGGCAGCAGCTTGTTTACAATCAGAAAGCAAGGCTGGGCAGCGTTAAAGCTATCGATAGCCGGACGGTGACCGCCTGGCAGCGCGGCAAGCTGGTGTTTCAGGATCAGCCGCTGGGCGAGGTGATTGCCGAGCTTAACCGTTATTATCACGGCTATCTGCTGGTTACGGATGACAGCATTGCCCTGCGGCACGTCAACGGCGTGTTCCGCACCGATCAGCCGCTGGCTGTGCTCGATGCGCTGGAAAGTTCTTTATCGGTTCATTCGACTCGAATCAACGATTATTTTATTTTGCTGCATCGTTAGCGCCTCTTTCACCCCCAATGACTGACATGCCCTCCCTCAGAGAAGGAGGGCATGAGAGGGGTAGAAATAATTTTTCCTTATTTTGATTTTCCTTCATACCAACTCTCTCCCTCTGGAGAGGGCTTTGTCCGGCTTAAGTCAACAGTATTGCGATTCACTCTAAGAATGCCGCAAGGGTCTCTCAACTCATTCGCGGTTCGACAGACTTGCTAATGAACCGCTAAATTAAAACCGACTTGCGTCGTGACAAAAAAATATCTCCCACACCTCCTGTTTTGCAGAGTCCATGCGTCACATTAACGGTTATTCACAAAACAACAGTATCGAGGGATATTCATGACATTGAAAAAATCAACAGCGTTCGGTAAGCGCCGCCTTGCCAACCATGTATCTGCGGCACTGCTTGGTGTGGTGTGTGCGGTTTGCATGCCCGGCATCGCGCTGGCCGATAACCAGCAATACGACATTCCCGCGGGATCGCTGGCGACTGCGCTGAACAAATTGGCGGAAACCGGCGGCCTGCAACTGGTCTATGACACGGCAATTGCCGAAGGCTTGCAAAGCAAAGGCCTGAGCGGAACATACAGCCCGGAAGCCGCATTACAACAGTTGCTGAGAAATAGCGGTTTGAGTTACCGGATGGCCGGCAGCCGCACCGTTATTCTGGAAAAGATGCCTACGGTGCGGCCGGATGGCGTGGCGACGTTGGACAAGGTGACGGTGACGGGCAAGCACGCGTCGTACAGGGCTTTAAGTCAAGCAACGATAGCGGGTCCTCAGTTGCTTCAACGGCAGGCGCAAGTACAAGACACAGCCCGGTTGCTGGAAGATATTCCCGGTGTGACTGTTCAGGCGAACGGCGGTGTTTCTTCACTGCCCGTCATTCGCGGTCTGAGTGACGAGCGCGTAAAAGTGGAAGTCGACGGCATGACGATTACTTCGGCCTGCGCCAACCACATGAATCCCCCTTTGTCCTATATCGACCGCACGAATGTCGGCAAAATTGAGGTATTGCAAGGCGTCACCCCGGTTAGCATGGGTGGCGACAGCATAGGCGGGACCATTGTTGTTCAATCGCCCGATCCCGTGTTTGCCGAGTCCGGTACAGGTCTACTGTTAGACGGCAAACTGTCCGGCTTTTACCGCAGCAACGGCGATGCGTTTGGCGGCAGTATAGCTGCGGGTGTCGCCAATGAACATGTGCGGCTGGATTACACCGGCTCGCACAGCCAAAGCATGAATTACAGGGACGGTAATGGTGACATCATCAAATCGACTGGGTATGAAAACCAAAATCACGCCGCTAAATTAGCTTTCAAATTTGACAATCATTTGTTGGAAATTAAAGGCGGTCAACAACATATCCCTTTTCAAGGTTTTCCCACCGCACGTATGGATATGCTAAAGAACGACAGCATCTTCGGTAACATCCATTACAAGGGCGATTACGACTGGGGTAAGCTGGATGGCAAACTCTACCTGGAAAATACCACCCATTTTATGGATATTGGCCATGATAAATTGTTCCCGCTATACCACACAGCAGACAGGCCATATACCGCCAATCATGCAATAATGCCTATGGACGTCAGAGGCCGTAATTTAGGATATAAGGTTCAAGCTGAAATTCCGTTCGGTCAACGCGACACCTTGAGAGTCGGCAACGAATTACACTTGAATACACTGGACGAATGGTGGTCCCCCGTACCTCCCTATGCCGGTGCGCCTAGAACAGCAATAGGCGGCATGTGGCCAAATTCATTCGTAAACTTGAATAATGCCTCTCGAGATAGACTGGGCACTTTTGCTGAATGGGAAGCCAACTGGTCACCGGAATGGAAGTCCATGTTAGGCATTCGTTATGACCATACAATGTCCGATACCGGAAATGTCCAACCCTATCAAGATCCTGTGCTTTCTCCTACCAGTCGGAATATCATCGAAGCGGCGGCTTTCAATGCCAAAAATCATGAACGGAATTTTGATACTTTCGATGTAAGTGCATTAATGCAATTTACCCCTAACAAATCCAGCCAATATGAATTTGGCTATGCACGCAAAAACCGGGCTCCGGGAATATACGAACTTTATCCCTGGAGTACCAATTTTATGACTATGAGCATGATCGGTGCATTCGGTGACGGTAACGGCTATGTAGGAAACATAAACCTGAAACCGGAAACTGCGCATAACATCAGCTTCACAGCGGCATATCATGATGCCGACAATGACAATTGGGAAATCAAGGCAACACCTTATTTCAGCTATGTTGAAAATTTCATTGATGCTGACAGATGCGGGCCGGACAATCCAATCTGCAACAGTGCGTTAGGTTTTGGCTATTACGGTCAGCCAGGTGATGCCGCTACGCCAGGACAACACCGGGACAATGGGTTTTATTTCTTGAGCCATGGCAATCATGATGCAAGACTGTGGGGTGCGGATTTAAGTGCCAGAACTAATCTATTTAAAGATCAAACGTTTGGCGAATTCGCTACCCACACCGTGTTAGGGTATGTCCGCGGTGAACGCATGGATGGCGGCAATCTTTATCACATGATGCCGTTCAACGCCAAGTTGAGTCTGGATCATAAAAAAGGAGGCTGGAGCAACGCTGTTGAAATGCAGTTTGTCGATCGTAAAAGCGATGTTCAGCAAATCCGCAATGAGTTGACTACGCCGTCCTACATATTATTAAACGCTAAAACCGGCTACACCTATAAAAACCTGACCATCGGCGTTAGTTTGGATAACGTATTGGACAAGCAGTACTATCATCCGCTGGCCGGCGTTAATGCAGGAGACTACTATGCAATGAGTATTACCAGTGCTGACTGGCCTTATAGAAACAACCGCAACCTCCCCGGCATGGGGCGTTCGGTTTCTGTCGGCTTTACTCTTACGTATTAAATATATTTTCAATCAATAAAGGGCTTTGGCATACCAAAGGACCGTAGATGCCGTCTTGAAAGTCAACCTTATATAGCGTAATTAGAACCGTAGGTGGATTCGCCTCCCCCTAAACGGAGCCTTGAACTTGATCCTCGCGCGGAGTTTTCCAAGCGGGGATTTTTATGCCCTATGCCTGATTGCCATTATCGAGTTCGTGGTGAATATGCAGTCTCCTCTAGGTAGTGATACGTTGTCGGTCAGTCGCCTGTCGGTTATTTATAATTTTTTTATCTTTCAGGTGAGGATTTATTGTGCCTGAAACGTCTTACAGTAGAAGCTCGTAATTTGTTGTTTTTCGCCCCCAAACCGGTTGTCTAGTTAAATGCCGCAAATTCCGGGCTTTTTTTGTCTTCCTCATTTTGTATCAACTACGATACCTATCCAGGGATGGTTTTTTTAACGTGATCATGATGATTGAAGACGTGTATACAAAAATATTCTGTTTATGTGTGGAAAATAATCCTGATGAGGATTTATGGCGCTTTATTATTCAAAGACTGATGCGGCAATAAACTAACGAAATGAGGAAGGAACTATGAAAACGTTAAAACTTGTACAAGAATCCAAGGGTGTAAAGTCTTCCGCAAAGACATCTAAAAATCGCAATGTTAAGACGGATGATGATTTAATCGATCTATTTCCTCTGCCCCGCTATTTTCAGGTGCATTTTCAGCATGTCCATGAAAATACACAAGACCTTCGGGGCGAACTGGTTCAACTTAAGGATTATGTGGCTAAGGTCGATGAAAAACTTGAGCGATTAATGGCGCTGCTGAGTCGTCCGCCCGAACATGCGCTTTGACGCGCTAATAAGAAGACATTGTTCCCTATGTATTTTTTCAAAAACCACAAAGACGGCCTGACCGTTCAGGCTTTAACGTCTTTGGGCGGCGTCGCTCTGCCGTCCCTGCAAAAAACGCACCCGTTATTTAAAGGCTTAACCGGTGAAGAAAACCCGCGCGCAATGGGCGGCTTGTTGCTGACCTTAGTGTTGTCGGCACATCTTTGTGCGGCGGTCTGGATGCTGCAACCCGCCGAACCCGTAACCCAGGCCAAGCCGATGATCATGGAAGTGTCGCTGGTTGCCGCG
>JALNYY010000133.1 GCA_023229605.1 Methylobacter sp. | reverse complement strand
TCCTGGTGCTGGATAATGTTCAGGACCCGCATAATTTCGGCGCATGTCTTAGAACCGCCGACGCTACCGGCGTGCATGGCGTGATTATCACCAAGGATAATGCCACCGGCATTACCCCGACGGTCTGCAAAGTGGCCTGCGGCGCGGCTGAAACAGTGCCGGTTTATCAGGTGACCAATTTGTCCAGAACTTTGCGCTGGCTCAAAGACCAAGGCATCTGGGTCATGGGTGCGGCGGGCGAAACAACGCAGACCGCTTATCAAACCGATTTCACGGTGCCCATGGCTTTGGTCGTGGGCGCCGAGGGTAAAGGATTAAGGCGGTTGACCAAGGAACAATGCGATATATTGGTCAAGTTGCCGATGCTGGGCCGGGTGGAAAGCCTTAATGTATCGGTTGCAACCGGCGTGCTGCTTTATGAAACCTTGAGGCAGCGGACACTTGCCGATTAATCAAGGGTGAGCGTCCGACCGCCTATTGGGCTTTTTTCTTCGCGATCTTCGTGTCCTTCGTGGTAAATTATTTTGAATGGTCACGTAATACCCAGTAAGTAATGCAAACACAAACAACACATTCTCTTGAAGGCACGGGTTTAAGCTGTATTCGCGATGACCGGGTGCTGTTTGAAGAACTGGCTTTTGAATTGGCTTCCGGGCAGGTCTTATTGCTGGAAGGCAAAAACGGCAGCGGCAAGACTTCATTGCTACGCATTTTATGCGGATTCCGGGAGCCTGATGCAGGCGAGATTCGCTGGTGCGGCGACGCGATGAATGACAGTTCGTTTTATGCGCAAATGGCTTATGTCGGTCATTTGGATGGTATAAAAAAAGAACTGACGGTATTGGAAAACTTAAGAATGTCCCTGGCTTTAAGCAGTTCAGGGCAATATTCCATTCATGAGGCTTTAAGCAAAGTCCATTTGGCGGGCTATGATGATGTCCTGGTGCAGGCTTTATCCGCAGGCCAGAAAAGACGGTTGTCCTTGGCAAGGCTGCTGATTACCGAAAATGTGCTGTGGATACTCGATGAGCCGTTCACCTCATTGGACAAGCAGGGCATTGCCCTGATCGAAACCTTAATGACCGAACATTGCGCTAACGGCGGAATGATCGTCCTCACCTCGCATCATGACATAGACTTGCCCGATGTCGATGTCCAGCGTATTAATTTATCCTGATGTCTTTATCCCACGCATTTTTTGCCGTTATTCGGCGCGATCTGGTTTTGGCTTTACGGCGACGTTCGGAGATAGCCAATCCGCTGCTGTTTTTTATTCTGGTGATCACCCTGTTCCCTTTGGGGATCGGCGCGCAGCCGCATTTGCTGCAAGCCATCGCGCCGGGGATTATCTGGGTTTCCGCATTGCTGGCGGCCATGCTGTCATTGGATAGCCTGTTCCGTTCGGATTTTGATGACGGCTCGCTGGAGCAGCTTCTATTAAGCCCGCATCCGGTGTCGGTACTGGTATTGGCTAAAATCATAGCCCACTGGCTGGTGACCGGTTTGCCGCTGCTGGTGGTGGCTCCTTTGCTGGCGGTTTTCTTAGGCCTGCCCAACCATTCGCTGGGTATCCTGTTGCTGACCTTGCTGCTGGGAACGCCGGTGTTAAGTTTAATTGGAGCTATCGGGGTTGCGCTAACCGTGGGGCTGCGCCGGGGCGGCATGATTTTGTCGCTGCTGGTTTTACCTTTGTACGTTCCTGTTTTGATTTTTGCCGGTAATGCTGTTCAGATGGCAAGCGGCGGACTGCCGGTCGATGCGCAAATTAATATTCTGATCTCTATTTTATTGATGGCCTTGGTTTTAGCGCCTTTGCCGGTAGCGGCGGCATTAAAAATGAGTATTAATTGATAATATCTCGTAGAATAATCGATCACATTATCGACCTGGAATAAATGATTATGGCATCGGCTAAATATTTGTCCGTTTTTGCATCGGCTACCAAGCAGGAAAGAAAAGAAAATTTTGACAATTACTGGGAGTTTACCCAACAACATGGCGGGGAGTTGTTGGAAGACGAGAAGAATTTAGCTAAAAAACGCGACCGGCTGAAGCACTTTCAGGATAACCCGGTTACGCTGCGTAAGCCGCTGGCCGATCCCGATGCTTTTTACCGAAATTATGTCGATATGCGGGATAAACCCGAGTCATTGGATCGCATGACGCTGATGCTGACCGGCATCTACAAGTTTGCCCGGCATGAGTGGGTGGGCATTAAAGGCGCTTGGGATGCGGTACCCGATATGGCCAATTCGCATACCGTGGAAGACAAAATCAGCCGTGTGCATTTGGCCGAAGAATTTTGCCATGTGCGCCTGTTTGATGAAATGCTCAAAACTTGCGGTTTGGACAAGGTAGAGTGGGTGCCGTTAGGGCCGATCAAAGAAAAAATCTACGAGCAGTTCCCCAAATTGCCCGGTTTTTTAATGGATACGCCGGCTTTCGTCACCGAATTGATGGGGGTGACTTTTTATTGCCATCTGCATCGCCTGTTCGATGACGTGCTGGCCGATGAGCCGGAAGTGCGCGACCGTTTAAAAGAATTGCTGGATGAAATCACCATTGATGAAGTGGCGCATGTCGGGCAACGGAGAAACTTTATCGGGCCGATAGGCATGAAGGTTTCAAAAGCACTGGTTAGGCCTTTTTATACGCTGTTCTTTAACGATATTCCCGAGGTTGGACAGTTGTTTAACGTCAAGCAAATGATTGAAGACGGCATTGCATTCGATTTTAACGAATTGCCGGAATATATGATTGAACGCAGCTGGATTCCTTCATACTGCATGGCCTAAAAAACAGACTATCCTCGTATCTTTAGTTTTGAACCTTTCGTCCGATTTCTTATGTTTCTAGTTCCAGATCCCGTAGTCCGTTTTTTTCACCGCATGGCGTCCCCTCCGCATTTTTACGCGTTAACCGGGCGGTTAATGCCGTGGCTGACGGTTATTTTCCTGTTGCTGACAGCCGCCGGACTATACGGCGGCCTGTATCTGGCACCCGCGGATTACCAGCAGGGCGATAGCTATCGGATTATTTATATCCATGTGCCCAGCGCCTGGATGTCGTTATTCATTTATGTGGTCATGGCGGTTGCAGGCGGAATAGGCTTGGTCTGGCGTATCAAACTGGCGGAGATCGTGGCGATCAGCAGCGCGCCGGTCGGCGCAAGTTTTACCTTTATCGCGCTGGTGACCGGTTCCTTGTGGGGCAAACCGATGTGGGGAACCTGGTGGGTCTGGGATGCGCGATTAACGTCCGAATTGATATTGCTGTTTTTGTACCTCGGCGTCATCGGCCTTTACGGCGCGATAGACGACAAGCGCACCGCGTCCAGGGCCGTGGCTATTTTAGCCCTGGTCGGGGTGGTCAATATCCCGATCATTCATTACTCCGTCGAGTGGTGGAATACACTGCACCAAGGCCCTACGGTAACAAAAATGGATAAGCCGTCTATTCATGTCAGCATGTTGATACCGCTGTTGCTGATGGCGGTAGCGTTCAAATTTTATTACCTGGTCGCGATGTTGCAGCGGGCGCGTTTCGAGTTGCTGCAGCGTGAACGCAATGCGCAGTGGGTTAAAAATATGATTTCGGAGTCAAAATAATGACTATGCAGGAATTTTTCGCAATGGGCGGCTACGCCTTTTATGTCTGGACGTCTTACGGCCTGACCTTAATCGTGCTGCTTGCCAATATTATTATTCCGGTGGCGCAACGCAGACAGTTTTTACGCGCCCTGGCGCTCAAGCAAAAACGGCAGTAAATCATGAAACCAGCCAGAAAACAGCGATTAATGCTTATCGGCCTGATGGTCCTCGGCGCAAGTTTGGCAACGGGATTTGCACTTAAGTCATTTAATGAAAATCTGATGTATTTTTTTTCCACTACCGATGTCGTGGAAGGCAAAGCGCCGAAGGACGCCTTGTTCCGCTTGGGCGGCATGGTCGTTAAAGGCACAGTGGAAAGGCCGAATGACGGCTTGACGGTGCGCTTTAAACTGACCGATTTCAGCAAGGATGTGATCGTCGAATATACGGGCATACTGCCGGATTTGTTCAGGGAAGGCCAGGGCATTGTTGCGAACGGCAGGCTGAATGCGCAAGGCGTGTTTGTCGCAGAAGAAGTATTGGCCAAGCACGATGAAAATTACATGCCTCCGGAAGTAAAAGACAGCTTAAAAAATCAGCCGGCACCGGTTGCAGGCCAAAAACCATGATTGCAGAATTGGGACATTTTTCGCTGATTCTCGCCTTATGCATGGCTGTTGTTTTAGGCATGTTGCCGATTATCGGCGCTTTCCGGTCTATTTCAGGCTGGATCGCCGTGGCAAGGCCCGCCGCCTTCGGGCAGCTGTTGTTTATGGCTGTGTCATACGGTTGCCTGACCTATGGCTTCCTGACCCATGATTTTTCCGTAGCTTATGTAGCCAGGAACTCCAACACCGCATTGCCGGTTTTGTATCTGGTTTCCGGCGTCTGGGGCGCGCATGAAGGCTCGTTATTGCTGTGGGCGCTGGTGCTGTCCTGCTGGACAGGCTTGGTTGCGTTGTTTAGCCGCAATATTCCCGAAGCCACCGTCGCCCGTGTTTTGGGCGTAATGGGACTGGTGTCTATCGGTTTTATCCTGTTTTTATTGCTGACGTCCAATCCGTTCGAGCGTCTGTTCCCGGCGCCTATCGAAGGACGCGACTTAAATCCGTTGCTTCAGGACCCGGGACTGGCGATACATCCGCCGATGCTTTACATGGGTTATGTCGGGTTTTCCGTAGCTTTTGCTTTTGCGATTGCCGCGTTGCTCGAAGGCCGTCTGGATGCGGCCTGGGCGCGCTGGTCGAGGCCCTGGACCAACATCGCCTGGATGTTTTTAACCATCGGCATCGCCTTGGGCAGCTGGTGGGCTTATTACGAACTGGGCTGGGGCGGCTGGTGGTTTTGGGACCCGGTCGAAAACGCCTCGTTCATGCCCTGGCTGGTCGGCACCGCATTGATTCATTCGTTGGCCGCCACCGAAAAACGCGGCGTGTTCAAGACCTGGACGGTATTGCTGGCGATTTTCGCTTTTTCGTTAAGCCTGCTCGGCACCTTCCTGGTGCGTTCCGGCGTATTGACCTCGGTGCATGCGTTTGCCAGCGATCCGGCAAGAGGCCTGTTCATCCTGGTGTTCCTGGCCGTTGTGGTCGGCGGTTCGTTACTGCTGTATGCGATAAGAGCGCCCTATGTCAAAAGCAGCGCGACCTTTGAGCTGGTTTCAAAAGAATCGGCAATCTTGCTGAACAATGTATTGTTAGTGGTGACGGCTTCCAGCATCCTGCTGGGCACCCTGTATCCGCTGGTCATCGATGCGTTGGGATTGGGCAAGATTTCGGTCGGGCCTCCGTACTTTAATGCCGTGTTCATTCCGCTGACGGCGCCGTTGGCGATTGCAGTGGGTTTGGGCATGTTGTTGCGCTGGAAAAGGGATAATATCAACATGATTGCCTTGCGGGTGCGCTGGGTTGTTTTAGCTTGCGTCGCCGGCGGTTTGCTGATCCCGTTGTTGATGCCGTTTTACTCCTGGGGCGCGGTATTGGGCTTGACGCTGGCGTTGTGGACGGTTGCGATTACCATGATGTCTTTTGTTGACCGTATGGGGCCGCAGGGCTTTTCATGGCAACGGCTGCAAACCGTACCTGCCGGTTTTTACGGCATGACCGTGGCTCACTTGGGCATCGCCGTATTTGTAGTCGGCATTACCCTGACCTCGGTTTACAGCATCGAAAAAGACGTCCGCATGGCTCCCGACGATAAACTGGATATGTCCGGCTATATCTTTGAATTCCACGGCGTCAAACAAACCCAGGGGCCTAACTATGTGGCCGAGCAGGCTTTTGTGACCGTCAGTTACGAAGGCAAAGAGGTCGCCAAACTGGAGCCGCAAAAGCGGGTTTACCGGGTGCAAAAAATGCCGATGACCGAAGCGGCTATCGATGCGGGCTTGTTCCGGGATTTGTTTGTTGCGATAGGCGAGCCGCTCGGTGACCAGGGCGCGTGGAGCATGAGGATTTATTACAAGTCATTCATCCGCTGGATTTGGCTCGGCGCGCTGTTCATGGCGGCGGGCGGTTTGATTGCGGCTTGCGACCGGCGGTATAAGATAACATCCGTAAAGAGTAATGCCGATGCTTAAGTACATCCTCCCCTTAATATTATTCATCGTGATGGCGGTGTTCCTGGCGTTGGGTTTAAACCTTCATCCCGGCGAGATTCCTTCGCCGCTGATCGACAAACCGGCTCCGGCGTTTTCAGCAAGCAAGCTGCAAGCGCCGGAAGAGAAATTAACGCCGGCCGATTTAAAAGGCAAAGTCTGGTTGTTTAATGTCTGGGCGTCCTGGTGTACCTCGTGCCGTTCCGAGCATCCGGTGCTCAACCAACTGGCGCAAACCAAAGCCGCCGTTATTGTCGGCTTGAATTACAAGGATGAGCCTGAAGCCGCAAAAGGCTGGCTGGCGCAATTGGGCAATCCTTACGATGTCAGCATCATGGACCAGGACGGCCGCATCGGCATAGACTGGGGCGTTTACGGGGTGCCGGAAACTTTCGTCATCGATAAACAGGGCATGATCCGGTACAAGCATACCGGCCCGGTTACGCCCGAAGACGTGCAGCAAGTGTTCCTGCCTTTGATAGACAAATTACAGGCCGAAAACTAATGAAGCATTTATCTATCGTTTTTCTGCTGGTGCTGTCCGGCATGGCTTGCGCCGGTGTTGAGTACCGTGAGTTTGCCAATCCCGAGCAACAAGCCGTATATGAAAACCTGACCAAGGAACTGCGTTGCCTGGTCTGTCAAAACCAGACTATCGCCGATTCCAATGCGGAACTGGCCGGGGATTTGCGCAGGCAGGTGTATGAAATGCTGCAACAGGGCAAATCGCAGCAGGACATCGTCCAATTCATGACCGACCGGTACGGCGATTTCGTTTTATACAATCCGCCGTTCAAGCTAAAAACCGGCTTGCTGTGGATAGGGCCGGTGGTGTTCCTGTTGATTGGATTGATTGCGGTGTTCTTATTCGCCCGGCGTAAAAAGACAGCTGCAACCGTCGAATTCAGTGCTGAGAAACAGAAAAAAATCCGTAGCTTATTGAAAGAAGGTGACCAGTCTTGAGTATGCTGTTTTTGCTTATCGCCGCCGTAATGGTGTTAATTGCTTTTCTGATTGTGCTGCCGCCGTTGTGGAGAAAATATCCGCCGATCGAGTCGGACCAGGACCAGCGCAATATCGCCATTGCCCGGCAGCGCTTGGCCGAGCTGAAAGAGCAATTGCAGGCAGGCGCATTGAGCCAGGCGCTTTATAACGAGCAGCTTGCCGAGCTTGAGTTGGCCTTGAGCGATGATCTCGATATAGTCTGTCATGTAAAAGCATCGCCGACACAGGGGCGCTGGATGGCGTTGGTGTTGGTTTTTGCAATGCCTTTTGTTGCGGGTTCGCTGTACTGGACGCTGGGCGACTATCAGTCGTTAAGCCAAACTGAACAAGCTGCGGCAACGCCCGGGCAGGAACAAATTAACAGCATGGTTACAGGATTAGCCGAACGCCTGCAAAAACAACCGGATGATGCATTGGGCTGGACTATGCTGGGCCGGTCCTACAAATATTTACAGCAATATCCTAAAGCCGTCGAAGCTTTTGAACACGCTTACAGGTTAATAGGCGATCAGCCGGAAATTATGCTGCTTTACGCGGATGCCTTGGCCTTTGCCAATAATGAACAACTGGCCGGAAAGCCCGCAGAGCTGGTGTTTAAAGCCTTGGCGATGGAGCCTGGTAACGTGACCGGCTTGTGGCTGGGAGGCATGGCGAAAGCGCAAACAGGCGATTTTGCAGCGGCAATGGAATTATGGAAAAAACTTGAAGCGCAATTGCCGCCGGGTTCGGAAGGCCGGCAGGAAATACAAGGGTTGCTGGCTAAGCTTGCGACCCAGCTACCGGAAGGCGCTACGAAAGCCGAGCCCAAATCCGCCCAAGCATCAGGCATTGAAGTCCAAGTGAGCTTGGCTCCCGAGCTGCAAAAATTAGCCAATCCCGGCGACACCGTGTTCATTTATGCCCAAGCCTTATCCGGGCCGAAAATGCCGCTGGCTATCGTGCGCAAACAAGTATCCGAACTGCCGCTGACCGTCAATCTGACCGACGCGATGGCGATGATGCCGACTATGAAGTTATCCAATTTTGAACAAGTCAAATTGCTGGCGCGTGTTTCCAAATCCGGCGACGCGATGCAAAAGCCCGGCGACTTGATCGGCGTGATCGAACAGGCGGCCCTGACCGATAAAAGCCCTCACAAAATAGTCATCACCAGCGCAATAAAATGATGGATCAATCTATAAAATTCGATTTGGGCCTTATCAATCGTTACGATAAGGCCGGGCCCCGCTACACCTCGTACCCGACCGCGCTGGAATTGCATGAAGGCTTCGGCGACCGGGAATATCGCGACCATATAGCAAAATCCAATGCCGCAGGCGGGCCGCTGTCGCTGTATTTCCATATCCCGTTTTGCGACACCGTGTGCTTTTACTGCGCCTGCAACAAAATAATCACCAAAAACCGCAAACATGCGGAACCTTACTTAGCAAACCTGTACAAGGAAATTGCGATGCAGGGCGATTTGTTCGATTCCGACCGGGTCGTCAACCAGTTGCACTGGGGCGGCGGCACGCCGACTTTTTTAAGCTACGAGCAGATGAAAACCCTGATGTCGGTGACCCGCGCGCATTTCCATCTAAGGGATGACGACAAGGGCGAATATTCGATAGAAGTCGATCCAAGGGAAACCGACAGCCAGACGATGAAGCAACTGCGCGGGCTGGGCTTTAACCGGGTCAGTTTAGGTCTGCAGGATTTCGACCCCGCCGTGCAAAAAGCCGTCAATCGCCTGCAAAGCGAAGAGCAAACTTTCAGCGTTTTGGAAGCCGCCCGCGCCGAGGGTTTCCGTTCGACCAATATCGACCTGATTTACGGCTTGCCGCTGCAAACCGTGGACACATTTGCCAAGACGCTGGACAAAATTCTGGCCGTGTCGCCGGACCGTTTCTCCATTTTTAACTACGCGCACATGCCGGCACGGTTTAAAACCCAACGCCAGATCAATGATGCCGATATGCCGACGCCTGATGTCAAATTGGCAATTTTGCAGATGGTCGGGCAGCGGCTCACCGAAGCCGGTTATGTTTATATCGGCATGGACCATTTCGCCAAGCCCGATGACGAGCTTGCCGTCGCCCAGCGCGAGGGGCATTTGTACCGCAACTTCCAAGGCTATTCGACGCATTCGGATTGCGATTTGGTGGGTTTGGGGATTACTTCCATCGGCCGGGTGGGCGCCGCCTACATCCAAAACGTCAAAGAGCTGGACGAGTACGACCGGCTGATCAGCCTAGGCAAATTGCCGGTATTTAAAGGCGTCGAACTGGATGATGACGACAAACTGCGCCGCGCGGTGATCACCCAGTTGATTTGCCATTTCGATTTGAGCTTTGCCGTTATCGAACGGCAATTCGGCATTAACTTTGCCGGTTGCTTTGCCCAGGAGCTAAAGGCGTTAGCGCCGATGCAAGCCGACGGATTGCTGACGCTGACGGCGGAGGGCATCCAGGTGTTGCCTGCAGGCCGGTTGTTGATCCGCAATATCTGCATGGTGTTCGACAAGTATCTGGCGCAAAAGCAACAACAGTTTTCAAAAGTGATTTAACCCGCCTTATGAATGATGACCGAATAATCGAGCTGGAAATAAAAACGGCTTATCAGGAAGATTTGCTGCAGGATTTGAATAAAATAGTCGGCAGGCAGCAGCAACAGATAGACCGTCTGGAAGCCACTTGCAGAATGCTCAACGAGCGAATTAAAAGCCTGTCTGCGGAAGGCGCCGGCGGAGAGGGCGCCGAAGAAGTGCCGCCGCATTATTAACGGTGGATCAATAATTTTTTGTGTACCCCTCGCCATAACTCAAATCAGTATACAGACAGCGTCAAAAGTCAGACATAACAATAACAATGAAGCAGACCATTCTCGTAAGCCAACCTAGTGATTTAACGGTTGCCTGGGCTCAGCAAATTGTAGACAAGCATGACGCCAACACTGTCGTTGCCAAAGTGGATGTTGTCGCCGTTGACATAGGCACGACTACGCGGGTTTGTGTTGCTGTCGAGCATAATGGCCCGGACACCCTGCCGAGCCGGTGGTTTGTAAAACTGCCGTCATTGGCATGGCGGGCGAAGATGATTACCGCTTTGCCGCGGCTGCTGCATACCGAAGTGCGTTTCTATAATGAAGTGGCGGAGAGCGTGCCTCTTAGCGTGCCTATTTGTTTGGCGGCGCACAGCCGGTTTGGCAGGGGCTCGACACTGGTGCTTGCTGATGTTGCGGAGTTCGATGGCATTCCCAGTGCCGCCAGCGATGCATTGACACTTGCAGAAGCGGCTTTGGTTGTCGAACAGCTTGCCCACATTCATGCGCGGTTTTGGAATAAAGTGCATATTGACCCAAAGTATTGTTGGCTGGCGGGGCCGGTCCGGGTTTTGGAAGATTTCCTGGGAACGGCTTTGGCGGTGCCGTTGATGAAGCGAGGCTTAAGGCTGGCCGGAGCGAATATACCTTCGGCTCTGCATGTTCCCGCCATTCATTATGCCCTGCATCGCCGAACTGCGATGCGCTTTCTTACCGATGATTCCCAAACGCTGGTTCATCACGATTGTCACCCCGGCAATTTATTCTGGAACAAGGACAGGTCTATGGTTGGTTTTCTTGACTGGCAACTTGTCCGCGCCGGCGAAGGCGTCAGCGATGTGGCTTATTTTCTGGCAACTGCGCTCAGTCCTGAAATGCGTAGACGTCATGAAGCGGAGCTGCTTGCCAGGTATGTTCAAACACTGGCCGAAAATGGGGTGGCAGGCTTTGATAATGTCCAGCTGATGCAACGATACCGGGCTCATGTCGTATATGCATTTGAGGCAATGATAGTCACGCTTGCTGTGGGCGGCATGATGAATTTGGATTGCAATCTGGAGCTGATACGTCGAACGGCGGCAGCTGTGGAGGATCTTGACGCTTTTTCGGTCCTGCCGATTTCCAGGACTATGGAATAGCCTTGGGCAAAAACAAAAAAGAATAATAAAAAATATCAAAAAGCGGTGCAGCCAGTTTAATTCTTTCTTGACGTCGAGTAGTCTAGTTTTTCGATCCTTGTCCAGGCCAAAGTTTTCGGCCACTTCCAGACTTTCCGGTGTAACCGGATATAGCAATATTGATAACTCATTGTAGGTCGACCATAAATCGACGCGTTCCTGGGTAGTCAGATCTTTAATATTGTTGTGCAGCAGGGGAACTGTTCGGCTTATGAACTCATCTTTTAAGTCAAGATCAGGTTTTGGGGCGGCAAAGTGAAGCAGCTGACCCAAATGTGTTTGAGTTTCTTCCAGAAGTTCTTGATGGACTATATCTGTGTCGGTTGTTATCGATGTTTCCTTTTTTGTACGGGACTAAGGAATGGGCAACTTATTGGCCTTACATTATGTAGAGCGAAACCCGTTGCCCGATGCTATTTCTTCTGAAATGGCGCATCCATATAAGAGTGATACAATCGGTTATTGGCCTTTCAGCAACAAAGGATCAATTAAAGGCGTACCCTCAAGTTCAATCCAGTTTTGACCGTAGATACCGGGAAAATACCAAGAGTGGGTGGTAA
>JALNYY010000132.1 GCA_023229605.1 Methylobacter sp. | reverse complement strand
CTCCGCCCTGAAGCTCAGCCATTACTTTTGTTAAAGCAGCAGTTAAAGTAGTCTTACCATGATCGACGTGACCGATTGTGCCGACGTTTACGTGTGGCTTGCTACGTGAGAATTTTTCTTTGGCCATGAGTTAATACCTTTAAATTATATTCAATATTTATGAAGATTTTTTAATAATCGCTTCCGCAATATTTGCAGGCGCTTCATTATATTTTTCAAACTGCATACTGTATGTAGCCCGCCCCTGCGTTGCCGAACGCAAATCAGTTGCATAGCCAAACATTTCCGCCAACGGCACTTCGCAGCTAAGTGTTTTTCCTGATGGAGTATCATCCATACCCTGTATTATTCCACGCCGCCTATTGATGTCACCGACAACGTCGCCCATATACTCTTCAGGCGTGGCGATTTCAACTTTCATTATCGGCTCAAGCAAAACAGGACTTGCCTTCCTTGCCCCTTCCCTAAAACACATAGAACCGGCAATTTTGAAAGCCATTTCGTTCGAATCCACATCGTGATACGAACCATCAAATAAAGACACCTTCACATCCAGTACAGGATAGCCAGCTAGGATACCACTCTTCAACTGCTCTTGGATACCTTTATCTACAGCAGGTATAAATTCTTTTGGAACAACCCCACCAACAATCTCATTGATAAACTCATATCCAGCGCCGATTTCTTGCGGCTCAATACGCAACCAGACATGCCCATACTGTCCACGCCCACCGGACTGCCTTATAAACTTACCTTCCTGCTCTACTGTCTTCCGAATTGTTTCTCTATATGCGACCTGTGGAGCACCAACATTTGCTTCAACATTGAACTCCCTCTTCATGCGATCAACAATAATTTCAAGGTGTAATTCTCCCATACCCGAGATAATCACTTGCCCTGACTCTTCATCAGTATTCACTCTAAAAGATGGATCCTCCTGAGCCAACTTGCTCAACGCCACACCCATTTTTTCTTGATCAGCTTTTGTTTTCGGCTCCACCGCAACAGAAATCACCGGATCAGGGAAGTCCATGCGCTCCAGCATTATAATTTCATTAAGATCGCAAAGCGTATCACCGGTCGTCACATCCTTGAGCCCAATCGCAGCCGCTATATCACCAGCATAGACCTCTTTTACTTCTTCACGACTATTAGCATGCATCTGCACTATACGACCAATGCGCTCTTTTTTCTTTTTTACCGGGTTATAGATACTATCTCCCGAATTGAGCACACCTGAATAAACTCTAAAAAAAGTCAAGGTTCCCACAAAAGGATCTGTTGCGATTTTGAATGCTAACGCCGAAAAAGGAGCATCATCGCTAGCAGGACGCACCGCCTCCGTCACATCATCCTCAAGATGCCCCTTTATGGCTTCAACATCAGTAGGAGCGGGCAGATACTCGATAACCGCATCCAACATAGCCTGAACACCCTTGTTTTTAAAGGCTGAACCACAAAATGCCGGAACAATTTGGTTCGCTAACGCTCGATAACGAATCCCAAACCGAATCTCTTCGTCTGACAAACACTCTTCTTCAAGGTATTTCTCCAATAAATCTTCACTTCCCTCAGCGGCCGCCTCAACCATATGCTCTCTCCATTTCTCACAGAGCGCTAACATATGGACCGGAATTTCCTTTTCCTTAAAAGTCATGCCCATATTGGCTTCATCCCAATATATGGCCTTCATTTTGATTAGATCAACGACACCTTCAAAGGCATCTTCAGCGCCAATCGGCAACTGCATCGGAACCGCTTTCCCACCTAAACGCGTCTTGATTTGCTCAATTACCCGCAAAAAATCAGCACCCGTGCGATCCATTTTATTCACGAAGACCAGCCGCGGCACACGATACTTATCCGCCTGACGCCAAACTGTTTCAGACTGAGGCTCAACGCCACCAACAGCACAGAAAACCGCACACGCTCCATCTAAAACACGTAACGAACGCTCTACCTCTATAGTAAAGTCAACATGCCCCGGCGTATCAATAATATTTATTCGATGCAGAGGAAATTGCTTTTCCATTCCACTCCAGAAACAGGTAGTTGCAGCCGAAGTAATTGTAATACCTCTCTCCTGCTCCTGCTCCATCCAATCCATTGTTGCAGCGCCATCATGTACCTCACCTATTTTGTGAGACACGCCTGTATAGTAGAGCACACGCTCTGTAGTTGTGGTTTTACCCGCATCAATATGCGCCATGATACCGATATTTCGATAAAACCCTATTGGAGTTTTACGCGCCACAACTATACAGTCTTCAATGTAATTCTTTGATTACCAGCGGTAATGCGAGAAAGCCTTGTTCGCTTCCGCCATTCTATGCGTATCTTCACGCTTTTTAGCAGCAGAACCCCGGCTCTCAAAAGCATCCATCAACTCGCCAGCCAGTTTAGCCGGCATGTTTCTTTCATTTCTTTTGCGTGAAGCATCAATCAACCAACGCATCGCCAAAGCCATGCGCCTTGAAGGGCGCACCTCAACCGGTACTTGATATGTCGCCCCACCAACACGACGAGACTTAACCTCAACCCTAGGCTGAACGTTTTCTAAGGCTTTAGACAGCACTTCCAGAGGCTCACTATGCCCCTTACTTTCGATTACATCCAAAGCACCATAGACAATTCCCTCTGCAACAGACTTTTTACCACTCTCCATTATCATATTCATAAACTTGGTCAACATAACACTACCAAATCTTGGATCAGGAATGATTTCTCTTTTTGTAGCAACTCTTCTTCTAGACATTTATCTCACCAACCAACGTTTAGCCTTTAGGGCGTTTTGTTCCATACTTAGAGCGACCACACTTCCTGTTAGTCACACCCGATGCATCCAAGCTACCGCGAACAACGTGATACCTCACACCCGGCAAATCTTTGACACGACCACCCCTGATCAGAACCACGGAATGCTCCTGAAGATTATGCCCCTCACCGCCAATGTAGCTACTGACTTCAGCCCCATTAGTCAGCCTAACCCGAGCCACCTTCCGAAGCGCAGAGTTTGGTTTTTTAGGCGTTGTCGTGTAAACGCGAGTACATACACCCCTGCGCTGAGGACAAGCCTCTAATGCAGGAACGTTGCTTTTTTCTATTTTCTTAGCACGAGGCTTACGAACCAATTGGTTGATCGTGGCCATATCTTTGTTTACTCCGATATACAATTTAACTGTCAGATGATAAAAGAACCGCCGCACATAATTAAACGCCGACGGTTAACTGCAATTCGACCCGACTCAAGCACGTTAGCTCATTTGAGCAGAGCATAATACTTGTTAATGATCGATAGGTCAAGCCGAATTTAGGCATAAACCATGTAATAAACCCCTAAATATTTAAAGCCTGCTTAAGAGCCTCCTCCACATCCCCCGCATCCACTGCCGGAGGAGCTTCATTTTCCACTATTTCGTGCCGAGCAAATCTATTCTTTCTGCTTTCATGATAAGCCAGCCCCGTTCCTGCCGGAATTAACCGTCCAACGATAACGTTCTCTTTTAAGCCTTGCAAACCGTCGCTTAATCCGCGCACCGCCGCATCAGTTAACACTCGAGTTGTTTCCTGAAATGAGGCCGCTGAAATAAACGATTCTGTCGCTAATGACGCCTTAGTAATACCAAGCAACACAGAATTGTAACTTGCCGGAATTTTCCCCTCAGCCTCAACCTTATCATTTTCTTCTCTCATTGCAGCGCGCTCAACCTGATCGCCTTTCAAGAACACGGTATCACCTGAAGCGGTAATTTCAACTTTTCTGAGCATTTGACGAATAATAGCCTCAATATGCTTATCGTTAATTTTTACACCCTGCAAACGATACACATCCTGAATTTCCTTGACCAGATAGTTCGCCAACTCTTCAATACCTCTTAATCTAAGGATATCGTGTGGCGTTAATTCACCTTCTGCTATTGTCTCTCCCTTTTCTACATACTCGCCTTCAAAAACCGTAATATGACGCCATTTGGGGATCAAGGTTTCAATTTGCTCGCCTGCAGGATCTGTAATAATGACCCGTTGCTTACCTTTTGTTTCTTTCCCAAACGAAATGGTTCCACTGGCCTCTGCAAGAATTGCAGGATCTTTTGTTTTTCGCGCTTCAAATAAATCAGCAACACGCGGCAAACCACCTGTAATATCTCTCGTTTTACTAGACTCTTGCGGAATCCTCGCTAAAACATCACCAACCTTTACTTCGCCACCGTCCTTGATTCCGGCAATAGCCCCAGCAGGCAAGAAATATTGCGCAGGTATTTCCGTCCCCGGCAAATAAATTGCCTGACCATCGGCTCCAAACAGCTTAACCATAGGCCTTAATTCTTTACCCGCACTTCCCCTTTGCTTTGGATCGGTAACAACTAATGAACTCAAGCCGGTAACTTCATCGGATTGCTTTTGTACAGTGACACCATCGACAAAATCAATTAACTCGACTACACCATCAACCTCGGTGATAACCGGATGAGTATGAGGATCCCAAACGACAATTATATCGCCGGCATTGATTCGAGAGCCTTCCTGCACAGAAAGCACCGCACCATAAGGGATTTTATAGCGCTCTTTCTCCCGGCCATAATCATCAACTACGCCAACTTCACCCGACCTTGAAACAGCAACCAGATTACCTTCACGATTACTTACCGATTTCAGATTATTAAGCCGCACGGTACCCGCTGATTTAACCTGAACATTACTGATTGCAGCCGACCGGGATGCCGCACCACCGATATGGAAAGTACGCATGGTCAACTGAGTACCTGGCTCACCGATCGATTGAGCAGCAATAACACCTACCGCTTCACCAATGTTCACCAAATGACCGCGACCTAAGTCACGCCCATAACAGGCGGCACAAACACCATGTCTGTTTTCACAAGTAATAATTGAACGAACCAAAACCTGATCAATACTATGCGATTCAAGCACAGACACCCAATGCTCATCCAATAATGTGCCTCTAGGCGCCACTATAATATCTCCAGCCGGATCCATGATGTCATTGACGGCAACACGACCTAATACGCGCTCCGATAAAGGCTCAACAACGTCGCCACCCTCAATAATTGGAGTCATGATCAGCCCGTTAGTCGTTCCGCAATCATCACCGTTAATCACCAGATCCTGAGCGACATCGACAAGCCTACGCGTCAAGTAACCGGAGTTCGCAGTTTTCAACGCAGTATCCGCCAGACCTTTACGAGCACCATGGGTGGAAATAAAGTACTGTAATACGTCCAAACCCTCTCTAAAGTTAGCGGTAATAGGCGTTTCAATAATGGAGCCGTCAGGCTTAGCCATCAGACCACGCATACCCGCTAACTGACGAATCTGGGCGGCAGAACCCCGCGCCCCTGACTCGGCCATCATAAAGATAGAGTTGAACGATTTTTGTTTTACTGTCTTACCTTCAGCATTGACAACCGACTCTTCACCAAGCCCATCCATCATGACCTTGGCTATTTGATCATTGGCATGCGACCAAATATCTACAACCTTGTTGTATCGTTCGCCGTCAGTTACTAAGCCGGAAGCATATTGGCTTTGAATTTCGTTAACTTCAGCATCAGAAGCCTTAATAATATCGACTTTTTTAGCAGGGATAACCATATCTTCGATACCGAACGAAATCCCGGAAATCGTTGCATATTTAAAGCCCAGATACATCAACTGATCGGCAAGTATGACGGTATCTTTGTTGCCCAAATACCGATAACTGTAGTTAATTAACCGAGATATGTTCTTTTTGGTCATATCGCAGTTAACCAGCTCGTATGGCGTACGGTCTGGAACCACTTCCCAGATTAATGCGCGACCTACTGTCGTTTCTACGCGATGAGTTTTATCTTCAGTCTCGCCATTTTCATTAACCACTTTTTCAGTGATGCGCAATTGAATTTTAGATTGCAGCTCGACTGTCTTAGCTAACAATGCCTTATGAATTTCACCAACGCTGACAAATATACTACCGTCGCCTCTTGCATTAATTTTTTCGCGGCTAATGTAATAAAGTCCCAAGACCACGTCTTGAGACGGGTTGATAACAGGCTCACCGTTTGCCGGAGACAAAATGTTATTTGTCGCCATCATCAATGTTCTGGCTTCCAACTGCGCTTCAATAGACAACGGAATATGCACAGCCATCTGATCGCCGTCAAAGTCGGCGTTAAACGCACTACAAACCAGCGGATGCAACTGGATCGCTTTACCCTCAATCAAAGTAGGTTCAAATGCTTGAATACCCAGTCTATGCAATGTTGGCGCACGGTTTAACAAAATAGGGTGCTCACGGATAACTTCTTCAAGAATATCCCAAACTTCAGCCCCCTCTCTTTCAACCATTTTCTTCGCTGCTTTAATGGTTGTCGCCAAACCTCTAAATTGCAGCTTGCTGAATATAAACGGCTTGAACAACTCCAACGCCATTTTCTTCGGAAGTCCACATTGATGGAGTCTTAACGTTGGCCCTACAACAATTACCGAACGCCCCGAATAATCAACGCGCTTGCCTAAAAGGTTTTGCCTGAAACGCCCTTGCTTGCCTTTGATCATATCCGCCAATGACTTAAGCGGCCTTCTGTTTGTGCCGGTAATCGCACGGCCACGACGACCGTTATCCAGCAACGCATCAACAGACTCCTGCAACATGCGCTTTTCGTTACGAACGATAATGTCCGGTGCATTCAAGTCCAGCAACCGGTTTAAACGATTGTTTCTGTTGATAACCCGACGATAAAGATCATTCAAGTCAGAAGTTGCGAACCGACCGCCATCCAGAGGCACCAACGGACGCAATTCAGGCGGCAATACCGGCAACACTTTCAGAATCATCCATTCCGGACGATTTTTTGAACTCAATAACGCATCCATAACTTTTAGACGTTTTGAGTATTTCTTGATTTTGGTTTCTGAATTAGTAGAGTTAATCTCTTCGCGCAGAATCTCAACCTGTTCTTTTAAATCAATCGATTTAAGCAGATCATAGATCGCTTCTGCACCCATTTTTGCGACAAAGTCATCGCCATGCAGCTCAACCGCATCCAGATAATCATCATCGGTAAGCAACTGGCCTTTATCCAAAGGCGTCATGCCTGGATCTAAAACGACGAACGATTCAAAATACAACACGCGTTCAATTTCGCGTAACGTCATATCCAATAACAACGCTATTCTGGAAGGCAGCGATTTTAAAAACCAGATATGTGCAACAGGGCTGGCTAAATCAATATGCCCCATTCTTTCACGGCGGACTTTGGATAACGTAACCTCAACGCCACATTTTTCGCAAATAACGCCGCGATGCTTTAATCTCTTGTATTTACCGCAAAGGCACTCATAATCGCTGACCGGCCCAAAAATCTTGGCGCAAAACAAACCATCGCGCTCAGGTTTGAAGGTGCGATAGTTAATCGTTTCAGGTTTTTTTACTTCGCCATACGACCAAGAACGGATCATATCCGGCGACGCCAAACCAATGCTAATTCCGTCAAAGTCATCGGCACGACCTTGACGTTTTAAGAAATTCATTAAATCTTTCAAGAGCTTGTCCTCTTTAAATGCTTTCTGGTGTATGCCAGAACAGGCTGTAGGTTGGGTTAGACACGTCTTTTTTTGTGCCGTAACCCAACGGATACGGCATTGGTTTGTCGAGTTACGCTACGCCGCCAAAAGCAGGCGCTTTAGGCAACCCGACCTACACACCTAATCCCGCTGCAATTCTATATTGACAGCCAATGAGCGGATTTCTTTAATTAAAACGTTAAATGATTCCGGCATACCGGCTTCCATTTTATGATCGCCATCGACAATGTTTTTATACATACGCGTTCTACCTGTCACGTCATCAGATTTAACTGTCAACATTTCCTGCAAGGTATAGGCGGCCCCATAAGCTTCAAGCGCCCAGACCTCCATTTCCCCGAAACGCTGACCACCGAATTGCGCTTTACCGCCTAATGGTTGCTGCGTAACCAGACTATAAGGACCTGTTGACCGTGCATGCATCTTGTCATCGACCAAATGGTTCAACTTCAGCATATACATATATCCGACTGTAACTTCACGTTCAAACGGTTCGCCTGTCAAGCCATCGTAAAGCGTAATCTGCCCATGCTCAGGCAAATCCGCCAACTTCAACATGGTGCGGATTTCTTCTTCGCTGGCGCCATCAAATACAGGAGTCGCCATAGGTACACCACCGACAAGATTGGTCGCCATTTCCAAAATTTCCTGATCTGAAAATGAAGCCAAATCTTCTTTACGGCCGCTGCTGTTATAAATTTTATCCAGATAATCCCTGATCGCAGTAACTTTGGCTTTCTCTTGGTCATACTGGGCTTCCAGCATTTTACCTATCTTGATGCCCAAGCCTTTTGCCGCCCAGCCCAAATGTGTTTCGAGCACCTGCCCGACGTTCATTCGCGATGGTACGCCTAATGGATTCAAGACAATATCAACAGGATTTCCATCCGCAGTATAAGGCATGTCCTCAATCGGCCTGATCATGGAAATAACACCTTTATTTCCATGACGTCCGGCCATTTTATCGCCTGGCTGTATACGTCGTTTAACCGCCAAATAAACCTTGACCATTTTCAGGACACCCGGCGCCAAATCATCACCCATGGTGATTTTTTTACGCTTGACATCAAATTTTTCATCGAAGTCTTTTCTTTGCTGTTCTACCTGCGCTACAACAGTTTCCAGTTGAAGATTAATATCTTCATCCTTCATGCGGATTTTCAGCCACTCTGAATGTTTCAAGCCGTTCAGATAGGTTTGCGTAATTTCAGTGCCCGCCTTTAACTGGCCAGGACCGGATTGAGCAACTTTACCAACCAATAACCTGGCAACACGGGCAAAAATATCTTCTTCAAGAATCTTCAGCTGGTCATCAAGATCTTTTCTGTAACGCTTGATTTCCTCCTGCTCAATATCCAGAGCCCGCTTGTCTTTCTTTACTCCATCACGGGTAAACACCTGAACATCGATAACCGTACCTTCAATGCTTCCAGGCACACGTAACGATGTATCCTTAACATCGGCCGCTTTCTCACCGAAAATCGCTCGTAATAATTTTTCTTCCGGCGTTAACTGGGTTTCGCCTTTTGGCGTTACCTTACCTACCAGGATGTCGCCGCCTTTAACTTCGGCGCCAACATAGACAATTCCCGACTCGTCGAGCTTGGACAATGCTTCTTCGCTGACATTAGGAATATCGGCAGTAATTTCCTCCGGGCTATGCTTGGTATCACGCGCTACGCAAGTTTTCTCTTCGATATGGATCGTGGTGAAACGGTCTTCCTTAACGACTCGCTCTGACACCAGAATCGAATCCTCAAAGTTGTATCCATTCCAAGGCATAAACGCAACCAGCATGTTCTGCCCTAACGCCAACTCGCCCATATCCGTAGACGGACCGTCTGCCATAATGTCGCCGGCTTTAACAATGTCCCCTGGCTTTACTAATGGCTTTTGGTTGATACACGTATTCTGATTTGAACGGGTATATTTAATCAGGTTGTAAATATCAACACCTGGCGTACCTGTTTCAGTCTCCGTATCGTTTACCCGCACCACGATTCTGGCCGCGTCAACAGCTTCAATCTTGCCGCCACGCGCTGCAACCACAGTCACGCCGGAATCTTTGGCAACCGTTCTTTCCATGCCGGTGCCCACCAATGGCTTTTCAGCTCTTAGCGTAGGAACAGCTTGGCGTTGCATGTTTGAACCCATCAATGCACGGTTAGCATCGTCATGTTCCAAGAACGGAATAATCGAAGCCGCGACCGATACAATCTGCTTTGACGACACGTCCATGTACTGCACGGTGTCAGACATCGCCAACGTAAATTCGTCTTTATGGCGGCATGACACCAGGCCATCAACCAATTTTCCACTTGCATCCACGGCCACACTAGCCTGCGCAATAACAAACTCGCCTTCTTCAATAGCTGACAGATAATCGACATGATCTGTTACCTTACCATCGACTACTTTTCTATAAGGCGTTTCCAGGAAACCATAATTATTGGTTCGCGCATAGACTGATAATGAATTTATGAGTCCAATGTTTGGCCCTTCAGGCGTTTCAATAGGACATACTCGGCCGTAATGCGTCGCGTGAACGTCTCGAACCTCAAAGCCTGCGCGCTCTCTCGCCAAACCGCCTGGCCCTAAAGCCGATACGCGGCGTTTATGCGTCACTTGGGATAATGGATTATTTTGATCCATAAATTGTGACAACTGGCTGGAACCAAAAAATTCTTTTACCGCTGCAGAAACCGGTTTCGCATTGATGATTTCCTGCGGCATCAAACCTTCTGAATCCGCCAGCGTTAAGCGCTCTTTAACCGCCCGCTCAACACGAACCAAGCCAACACGGAATTGATTCTCGATCATTTCACCAACCGAGCGTACGCGTCTGTTGCCTAAATGATCAATATCATCAACGTTACCATTGCCGTTGCGAATATCGATTAATTCTTTCAGTACATCAATGATGTCATCTTTAGTTAAAGTGCCCGGTCCTGTTGTTTCCTGACGCCCTAAACGACGATTAAACTTCATCCGTCCAACCGTAGATAAATCATATCTTTCATCGGTAAAGAACAGATTCTGAAACAAGTTTTCCGCTGAATCTTTAGTCGGTGGCTCGCCAGGACGCATCATCCGGTATATTTCAACCAATGCCTCAAGACTATTGCTAGTCGTATCCAGTCTCATCGCATTAGACATGTATGGACCTTTGTCCAAGTCATTGACGAACAGGGTATGAAGCTCAGTAATACCACTTTCAATGCATCGGTCTATCATCACTACAGTAAGCTCGTCGTTCACATTAGCAACTAACTCCCCTGTAGACCGGTCAACTAGGTTATGCCCTAATATTTTACCGACTAAGTATTCCTTTGGAACTTCTACTTCGGTTAATCCGGATTTGATCATTTCACGGATATGCTTAGCCGTAATCCGACGCCCCTCTTCAACCAATACTTCACCTTTCTTGCTCTTAATATCAAACGCTGCAATTTCACCACGCATACGCTCAGGTACGATATGGAAAATGCATTTTTGAGCATCGACGGTAAATTTATTCATTTCGAAGAAAATTTTAATCATTTCTTCGTTATCGTATCCTAATCCCCTAAGCAATATAGTCGCGGGAATTTTTCTTCTCCGGTCAATCCGGACAAAAACGCAATCTTTATGATCAAATTCAAAATCCAACCACGAACCACGATAAGGAATAACCCGCGCATTGAATAACAGTTTTCCCGACGAATGAGTTTTGCCTTTATCATGATCAAAGAAAACGCCAGGCGAACGATGCAGCTGGGAGACAATTACCCGCTCTGTGCCATTAATGACAAATGTTCCGTTGTCGGTCATCAAAGGCAACTCACCCATGTAAACTTCCTGTTCACGAATATCTTTGACTACTTTTGCATTCGCAGATGCTTCTTTATCATAGATAATGAGTCGGACTAAAACCCTTAAAGGTGCGGCGTAAGTTGCGCCTCTTTGTTGACACTCTCGTACATCAAAAACAGGCTCGCCCAATCTATATTTCACATACTCCAGCACGGCATATCCAGAGTGGCTTTCAATTGGAAAAACACTGGAGAATGCAGCATGCAATCCAGTGTCTTCACGCTTTTCAGCTGTAACGCCTGATTGCAAAAAACCCGCATATGAATTAATCTGCGTTGCCAGAAGATAGGGAACATCAAGTACCTCAGTACCTTTCCCAAAGTTATTTCGAATACGCTTTTTTTCGGTAAAAGAGTAGGACATATCGCTTCCAAACCTTTTCGTCATAGATAATTTTC
>JALNYY010000131.1 GCA_023229605.1 Methylobacter sp. | reverse complement strand
GGGAATCATCGAGAGTCTCCTAATCTGTGAACCGCCTAAAGTTCAAAAGATTGAGGAAACAAACGATGAATCCAGCAGAAAGTTTAAAACATACAAAATGGGAATGTAAGTATCATGTGGTTTGGATACCAAAATACAGAAAGAAAAGTCTGTATCAGGGGTTCAGAAGATATTTAGGAGGACTGCTGAAAGATTTGGTGGCGCAGAAAGAGTGCAAAATATTGGAAGGGCATTTGGTGTCGGATTATGTGCATATTCTGATTTCAATCCCGCCGAAATACTCGGTGTCGCAAGCGGTTGGTTTCATTAAGGGCAAATCGCAACTATATGGGGCGTAGGAAAAACTTCACAGGACAAAGTTTCTGGGCGAGGGGTTATTATGTTTCAACGGTAGGCAAAGATGAGGAGTCCGTCCGTGAGTACATCAAGCATCAGGAAGAAGAGGACAGGCGAATTGAACAATTGAACCTGTTTTAGAGCGTCGCCATCCTTTAGGTGGCGCATATTTTAACCCGCTTTGAGCGGTTCACAGTTACAAGCCTCCGGCTTCGCCGGAGGTATTTTGACTAAACAGGACACTTTTAAAGACAGATTTATAATGTCAACAGAGGTGAGCATGAGTAATCAAAATAAACATAAACGGCCCAAATACACGCTTGAATTTAAACAAGACGCGGCAAAGTTAGTTAATGACTGATGTTACGCACGGATGGTATTTCTCCCGCTTGCCGCGCCGAGCACCGGAGCTTTTATCGACAACGGCCCGGTTAGGGGCGCGGCACGGATGCAGGAGGTAGAGCAACGCAGGAGCAGTTGCCGAGGCTACGCAAAAGAAAGTAGCTCGCCTTCGGGTGCGACAACCCGATTCAATCAAGTGTCGCGCTAGCGACTCCTTAATGTTCAAGCGTCCTAAACTCGATTAACTGCGTAACATCAGTTATATAAGCAAATCACGTATTTGACCCATTACCTAAAAAAACCATGTTCGACTGTAAGTTTATGCTTAATATAAAAATAACTGAAAAATAGCTATCGATATCCAGGATAGCTGGCGGTTAATCTGAAATTTTTTGGCGGCACCTTCATTAAGGATGATATTTTTGAGTTTTTTCCAGGCAAGCGGCTTTATTAAAAAAAATAAAGTAAAATAATCGTTTTCGAAAATCTCACTCTGTAGATGAAGCAGACAGCAAAGGTACCTATGAAGAATTATAAAATCGCAGTGCTAGCCGGTGATGGTATCGGCCCTGAAATTACCCGGGAAGCCATCAAAGTTCTGAAGCTTATTGAGGAACGTAACGACGTTTCTTTTGAACTGATGCCCGCTGCTTTTGGAGCCTGTGCCTATTTTGAATTCGGCGATGCCTTTCCGCAGTCGACTATCGATATTTGCGATCAGGCCGACGCCATTCTTAAAGGCCCGATCGGTTTGAGTCATGAACAATCCAAAACCATCCCTATCGATAAACAGCCTGAACGCGGCGCGCTGCTGCCGATGCGCCGCCGTTACAACACTTATGCAAACTTTCGGCCGGTTTTCCTGCCGAAAGCTCTGGCACATTTTTCGCCGCTAAAACCTGAAATCATCGGCGAAGGCATCGATATTATTATGGTTCGTGAGCTGGTGGGCGGCCTGTATTTTGGTACCAAGGAAACCGGCATTAACGAGCAGGGCTTGCGTTATGTCAAAGAAACCCTGGAATACGATGAACACCAAATCAGCCAGATTTTGCATCAGGCGTTCAAACTCGCCCAAAAACGCAAGAAAGTGCTGCACAATATTCATAAAAGCAATGTGCTCAAATCCAGCGTGCTGTGGAATGAAATTCTGGATGAAGTGGCTAAAGACTATCCCGACGTGGAAGTGATTCATCAGCTGGTCGATTCTGCCGCGACCAACCTGTGCCTGAAACCCACCCAGTTCGATGTGATGGTCATGGAAAACATGTTCGGCGACATCCTCAGCGATCAGGGCGGCGGTATTCTGGGTTCTCTGGGCTTGATGCCTTCCGCCTGCATAGGCGATGAAAAAGCCTATTACGAGCCGTCGCATGGCTCGGCCCCGGACATTGCCGGTAAAAATATCGCCAACCCTTATTCGATGATCGGTTCGGTCGCGATGATGCTGGAAAACAGTTTCGACATGGCCGAAGAAGCCAAGAATGTCTGGGCGGCGATGCAGGGCGTGTTCGGCGACGGTTACTCGACCGCCGACCTGTCCAAGCCGGGCAGCGGCGTTACGATGATCAGCACCGAACAGTTCGGCGACAAGGTTGTCGAAAAATTGCGGCAAATGCCGAAAGTCATGTAAGCAGTGCAGGTTGGATTGATGTTTTTTTAATCCAACATTTATCGTATCAATGTGTTGGGTTGCGAAAAGATGCAACCCAACCTACATGGCTACAGTTCTATTGACTCATGTAGCCGATATAAGCCCGGTAAGCCGCAAAAACCGACAGCACCAGGAAGATGGTGCCGCTGATCCTGTGCAGCAGCACTAAAGGCACCTTCTGCAGGATGGTCCGGCCGGCCAGAATTCCCAGGGCGGATGTTGACGCCAGGGCGATAGTGGAACCGAACCACACTGCAATGGGTGCCGCAGTGCTGCTTAAGCCGACAACGGCCAGCTGGGTTTTGTCGCCGAATTCGGCCACCGTAATCAATAAAAAAGTGGTGAAGAAAATGCCGTGACCGCTTTTTTCCTTAACGTCCTCATTTTCATCCTCCATTTCCACGCGCAAGGAATGAATGCCGAAAGCGGCAAACAGGACGGCGACGATGGTCGCGACTATATGTCCCGGCAACCAGCTGGAAATGGCGATGCCAAAAACAACGGCCAGGGTATTTAAAAAGGCAAAGGCCGCGATAGCCCCCAGCAAAACCGGCATGGCTCTATGCCTGGATGCCAGCGTCATGCAGACCAGTTGGCTTTTATCGCCGATTTCAGCCGCTGCAATCAGCGCGAAACTGGTCAGCGCCGTGGCCGATATTTCGCCAAAGTTGTCGGCGCTCAGCAATGATAAAAAGTGCCGTATAGAGCCTTGAAGATTTTCGACGATAGGGGCGGTGCTCAGTGACGCTAGAAAGTGTTGTAAATAGCTTTGCAGATGATCCATTGTGTGTTTTTCCTGTATGCACCGCTGCCAAGGCGCGTTAAGCGCACTCTGCAACGGTATTGCTATGTAGGCGTTAACCCAGCATGTTGTCCAAGGTCATCATGATGATAAAGCCGATCATCAGAGCAAAAGTGGCGTAGCGCGAACGGCCGTCGGCATGGGTCTCGGGAATAATTTCTTCGCTGATCACAAACAGCATCGCGCCGGCGGCAAAGCCCATCGCTATCGGCAGGATGGGTTGGAAGAGGGTGACCATGGTGATGCCGAGCAAGCCGCCGACCGGCTCTACCAGACCGGTCAGCGTGGCAATGCCTACGGCTCGCCACTTGTTGTAGCCTAGACCGACCAAGGGTAGGGCTACGGCCAGTCCTTCGGGGATATTTTGCAGGGCTATGGCGATAGCCAGGACTATGCCGTTTTTCATTTCCCCGGAACCGAAACTGACGCCGACAGACATGCCTTCAGGAAAGTTATGGATAGTGATGGCGATGATGAACAGCCAGACTTTTTTCAGGGAACTCAGATGCGTATCGGAAATCGAATCGAAATGCACATGCGGCAGCTGGCGATCGGCATAATGCAGGAACAGAGCGCCGATCAACATGCCTATCGACACGACGTAAATGCCTTTGCCCGGCCAGATTTGATTGCCGTAATCCATGCCCGGAACCAGCAGCGAAAATGCGGTCGCAGCCAGCATGACGCCTGCGGCTGCGCCTAGCATGCTGTTGAACAGGTTTTTGGAGATGTCTTTGAAAAACAGGGCGGGTAGGGCGCCAACTCCGGTAGCCAGTCCGGCGAGGATACTGGCTAAAAAACCGATAACAACAGTCTTGCCGAAAATTAAATATAAGCCGCCGAACACCACCAGTTGCGACAACAGGAATAATCCGGCCACTGTCGCCCAGCGTTTTAGCGGCGGCATAGCCAGCAGTTTTTGGTAGGTCTCCCCGGCTTTTATGGCGTCTGCCTGGTCTTCAAAATAGCGTTGCAATTTTGTTACGGTCTTTGTTGTTAAAGTCATAAGGTTTACCTGCATCAGCTTGTTTTGGAATGTACGCGGGGCATTATAACCAAATACCCATAGCTTGGGTTTGTTTCAATGCCATTAAGTTAAGCACAATAACGCCGTATAAGCGGGCCGAGCCCGCGGCATTTGGACAGCCGTTACTCTATCATCGCGGGCATGGCCCGCTCCTGCAACGATTAACTTAACGGCATTGGGGGGTGTTTGTGATGGATTACCTGTGCGGCCTTCCGTTGCTATTTACGCGCAGCGCACGATTTTCGGAGCTATAGGAATATTTCCTTTTATCGGCTGCCGTCTGGTACGGGTTTCATGGTTTGGCTATCATGACGGCATTATCTGATTGGAGGGAAGAATGAACAAACTTACATGCACAATACTCGGGTTAAGCCTGACGGCGGCCGGGGCTGTGTCGGCCAAAGATCAACCGACGGATCTGGGTATCATAGACGTGGTCGGCGTTACGCCTTTACAGGGTAGCAATGTTGCCGCCAGTAAAATACCGGCCAATATCCAAACCGTTTCTTCCGAACAGCTGGAAAAAGCTCAAAGCATCACTCTGGCGGATTACATCAACCGCTATCTGGGCAGTGTGCATATTAATGAAGCGCAAAATAACCCGTTGCAGCCGGACGTTTCTTATCGCGGCTTTGTCGCTTCGCCGCTGTTGGGCGTGCCGCAAGGATTATCAACTTATGTCAACGGTGTTCGGTTTAATGAAGCCTTCGGTGACTCTGTTAATTGGGATTTAATTCCAGCAGGGGCGATTGATTCGATGGCTTTATATCCCGGATCTAATCCGGTTTACGGCCTGAACAGTTTGGGCGGGGCCATATCGATCAAGACCAAAACCGGGTTTTCAGCGCCCAAGCATGAGTTGGAAACTTACGGCGGTTCCTGGGGCCGGCATTCGGAGGAGTTAAGCAGCGGCTGGAATAACGGTACCTGGGGGTATTTTGTAGACCTGCATCACTTTGAGGAAGACGGTTGGCGGGATTATTCACCGACCAAGGCCGATCAGGCATTCGGCACCTTGAGCTGGCGCGGCGATAAAGGCTCCTTAGACCTGACCTTGGGCGGCAATGATAATAATATGAAGGGTAACGGCGCCGCGCCTATCCAGTTGCAGCAGCAAGACCGGGCGGCGGTGTTTACCCATCCCGACCAGACCGTCACCCGCATGTTCTTTTCCGAGTTGGCGGGCAGCTACGATCTGACCGACGATATTGAAGTGAGCGGTAATACCTATTTTCGGCAGAACCGGGTCAGAACCTTTAACGGCGATAACAGTAATTATAATGCCTGCGCCGCCGACCCGACATTGCTCTGCGATCAGAACGATATAATCGTCAACGATACAAACGGTAATCAGGTGCTGGCCGACGATGCGGTTTTAGGCGCAACCAACAACACCAGTCAAACCAATATGCGCAGCCGCGGCGGCACTTTGCAGACAGCGTTCGCCCGCGACTTGTTCAAGCATGAAAACAACCTGACCGTGGGTACAAGTTATGATTATGCCGAGACGCATTTTGCTTCGGACACCGAGCTTGGCTCGCTGACCGATACACGGGGAACAACGCAAAGCGGAGTTTTTGTGGATGCGAGCAGGGTTCGACTGCATACCAACACCTCGACGGTGGGAGTGTTCCTGACCGACAGTTTTTCGATTACCGATGCTTTAACGGCGACTGTCGCAGGGCGATATAACTATATCCACGTCAATATGGAAGATCAGTATATAAAAGATCCGTTAAAAAACCTGAACGGTTCGCATACGTTTGATCGGCTTAATCCTTCTGCCGGATTAACTTATCAAATCAGGGACAACCTTAATGTATACGGCAGCTATAGCGAATCGGCGCGGGCGCCCACGCCGATGGAGTTAAGCTGCGCCGATCCTACTGCGCCGTGTAAATTGCCCAATGCTTTTGTGTCCGATCCGTCTTTGCAACAGGTGGTCGCCAAGACTTGGGAAGGCGGATTCAGGGGGGATTTGGACGAGCTGTTAGGCAAGGGGGATTTGAAATGGAATCTGGGCTATTTCAACACTATTAACCACGACGATATTATTTTCCGGCGCGACGCCACCAGCGGCATTATCAGTCAAGGTTATTTCAGTAATGTGGGGAAAACCCGCCGCTACGGCATAGAAGCGGGCACAACGGTTAACTATCCGCAGATGTTCAGCGGGATTGACGACTGGCATTTTTCGACCAACTATACCTATTTAAATGCCCGGTTTATGGATGGTTTCGATATTCGTAACCCGTTGGATCCGACTCAGCCGATGGCTGTCGTCAGCGGCAACAGAATCCCGGGTATTCCCGAGCATATTTATAAAGCCAATGTAGGCGTCGATTTATGGCGGCGCGTGTCGTTGGGCATTGACGGCATATACAGCGGCAATAAGTATTTCAGGGGCGACGAGGCCAACAGCACCGCGCCGTTAGCCGGCTACTGGGTGTTCAACGCCAAGGCGGAATATAAGGTGACCAAGAATTTCGCGGTGTTTGGCAAGGTCGATAATATTTTCGACAAGAACTATAATTCTTTTGGTGTTTATGGACAGGCAAGTGACGTATTGCCCGGGTTTAACGATGGCCGGTTCGTATCGCCCGGCGCGCCGAGAGCGGGTTGGATTGGCGTACGTTTGACGATGTAAGTTTTAACGGGGACGGGCGATCTATTTTGCAGGCATCATGGATTAAAGCTCTCCCCCGCCCTGTTTTTGAGGGCATAAATACCCACATAAGCCGTCATCCCTGTTGGTATGACGGTTTAAGCAAATGCGGCAATGCCCAGCGCTTCGACAACCATCCTCAGTATCCCATATCGCCGTAGCCCTTTTTGACATAGGCCTAATCAGTGGGGCCGACAGCCATTCTTTATTTCCAACGATCCAAGTTCAACACCTGTTGAAAAGCCGCGGCAGCAGCCGGGTAATCCCTCTATAACCAATATTCATGACCATGCAGGCGGATAGCGATAGCCTGCTTGCTGTCGTTATTTGGCATAACGTTCGACGTGGCCGACAACATTGTTGCTTTCGCCTCAGCCTCCTAGCCAAACATCCTTAACCTAATGACATCCTTTGGCGGTTCCCAAAGCCGCAGACAAGAACGGTCATGCTAGATTCAACCTAAAAAAATCAGTTGGAACGCATGGAGGCTGTTCGTGCCGAGTCTTCGGCTGCGCTCAGCAGGGCCTTGCCGAAGCATGAACAGTTTCCATACCCCCGCCCATTTCGAATGCTCAACTGCATGTTTCAGATTCAAGTGTTTGGCATTTGACTGGCGGTAAGGTTCATCACCCGTGTAAACAGCAATACACAGATTATTGCTTAGCTCCATATCGATTATTATGACGCGCCAATAACAGATAATGATAATTTTTTTACCCGATAAATTCACAAATTTAAAGTTCAAACGTCAATTCTTTACCTTTTGATTTCTTAAATTAATGTTGTTGGGGGCCATGGTCGTAATCAAATTTCCCCTTCGAAGCGAACATTTCCAGGAAACTGAGACAGATAGTCCGGCGGCGGATGGTTCGTACCAGTTTAGGGATGGGGCCGAGTTCGAGGGCAATCTGGAATCGGAATCCTGGCATGATACTTACGGTAGCGGAGACCACTTGTCTCTGCGTGGGAAGCCCCCTAAGAATCCCGGCCGAAAAAAAGGTTTGTCGCCTACGCAAATTATTGCGCAGTCCTTAGGGCCGTCCAGCCCTATGCATACGGTAAAAAAACGCACTCCAACCCCTGCCGAGATTATCGCCCAATCTCTTCAGCCCCAGAGTCTTGGCGGCGGCGCAGAATTGCTGGGTGACTCTTTTTGGCAAGGCTGGATGGAGCATGAAGAATACCTGCGCAGGAAATGCCTTTATTTGTTGGGCAGCAATAGGGAAGATGTTGAGGACGTTTTGAGCGCTGCGATGATCCAGGCTTTCCAAAACTTTACCAACCAATCCTGCGGCGTTGGCAACATGCGGGCTTGGTTGACGACTATCGTCCATAATGCGTGCATGGACGGATTTCGAAAATCAAAGCGCAAGAATAATTTCTTTACCGATATTGAAACATCGGAAATGGAGAATATACCCGCCGAGTATGGCGCGCCATCGCAATCGCCGGAAGATATTGTGAGAATACGGGAATCGCTCGATGAACTGTACCAATTGATTTTGGCATTGCCTGAGACCTTGCGCGAACCGCTTTTACTTAGAACAATAGAACACCTTTCCTACCCTGAGATCGCAATGCGGCTTAACCTGACCGAAGCAAACGTTCGCAAGCGCCTGCAACAGGCGCGCGACCGGCTTCGTGCCAGCAAATTAAGCGACGGCTTGAGCGAATATTCAGGAAACACTCCCCGCAACTATTAGATTTGCAAAGTCGGCTTGCCAACGGCGTACCTGAGCAGCAAATGCCGCTGCCCAATACCGCACCACAAGGAGTATTGCCGCTTGCGTTATTTTGTTCCGTACTTATTTTTCCTCTGTTGAGTCCGTGGTTGGGTCTGTATCCGAATGGGTGGGGGAGTCTGTAGATGTGGCGCTATCCGTATCCGGAATCGCATCTGTATCGGGAGCCGCAGGTTTTTGTCCGACTTGCCGCGAGACTTCTTCAGCAATCATGCCTTTTATGGCGTCAAGAAATTGTTGCGTTGCTACGGCGTGCTGGGCGGCAGCGGTTTTGGCGGCGGTCGTGCCGGGTGTTGTCAGCATGTTCAATGCGGCGACAAGTTTTTCGGTGGGCGTCGAAGTGACAAGACCGCCGTCCGCTTGGGTTACGGGTTCATTGGGCTTAACTGTGAATCCCGGTTCGGGAATCGAGGCAGGCACAGCCTCTTGGACTGACTGCAAGAAGGTGTCCAAGGTGGTAGTGTTTTGGCGGGTATTGGCGACTGCCTGGGTCACTGCCTCCCGTTGCGCGGCGATAGCCTCAGCGAGGGTGGCTCTTTGGGATTCGAAGGAGCGGCGGATGGATTCCCGATGCTGCATCGCTGCCTGCAAAATTTGCACCGTCGGATAGGGGCTGGCCGGTTCAGCGGCCCTCGGTGGAGGCTCGTTCGGAGTGTCAGTCTCATTTGGGATGTCAGTCATGGCCATGCCGCTTTAACAATTGATTACGAAAAGAGAAATTTTAGCGTCAGCGCGTATAGTCTATCGGGTATGTAGAAACAATGCCAGTACAGTGCCGGGCGCATTCCTACGGCGGTTCGGTCAAAAAACTTCTTCCTGATTTGTGCGTTTATAGGCCTTATATCACTACAAAAGGTGTGGCGGCAATGTTTAAGGCTGCGGAACTCATTGCCGTCACAGGCGCATGTCGATTGTCAGGATTGAGGAAAAGGCGTAGCACAACTATTTTTTTGCGCATATCGGCAAGCTTATCAGCGCGGGAAATCCGTGGCGACACTGATGGCGCTCATCCCGACTGTTTCAAGGTTGGTTGCAGCCATGGTGACAGCCGTTTGAGCCTGCGTGAGGACTTGGCTGTATAACGGGTCCTTCGTTTCCAGGAACAATTTTAGAGCCATACCTTGCGCTGTGGAGGATATGGCCATAATGTTGCGCAAGTAGTCGGTTGCATCCTGTACCGCAAAGGCCGCAGCCTGGCTGGCTTTTTGATAAGCGATGCCGGAGTCTATAACTTTACTCGTATCGCTGCTGCCTATGCGGACGGCATCCCGTGTCTGCTTTACAGCATCAACGATCTGCGAGTTGACCAGCACCTGATTAGTATCATTTGTTGGAGTATCCGATCCGGCAGCTTCTTTTGTTCCGTCAGTGTTATCTTTCGGAATGTCTGATTCGGCGGGGTCTTTTGTTTCGTCAGTATTATTCGGGATATTTTCGTCATTCATAGTCAAAGTCCTCATTTATTTGTCGATATCATGATTTGTCCGATTTTGTAATACCGCCTGATGAAATTTCCAGAATTTGCTTGCAGGCGGTCGAGGTGATCGCGTTGCTGATCTGTTGCAGACCGCCTTGCGCCTGCATGGAATTCTGCATGGCCAAGCTGACGGAATGAGCCAGAGTCTGATACAGAACCGCCATGGCCTGGGCTGGCGCTTCGCCAAGCACCTTGACGTTGGTCTGTGTCACCGCGTCGGTGATTTGCGAATTGACCGGTGTGTTGTCTGCCATGGTTCTATGCCTCTTGGGTTAATTTGCCGGACGCCCCTGGCGCCCAGGTGTTCAGCGCTTGGTTGCGGCCAAGGCCACCAGCAGAGCCAGCAGTACGCCGGAGTTGTCGCTTTTGCCCAGTTTGGAGGTTGCCGTCGCCGCAGCCATGGTGTTGACGCTGTACATTTGAATCACCCCCAGGTTAGTTGCCGCCTGGCTGGAAATCGCCGCATGCTGTTGGGCCATGGTAGAGTTCTGGTAGAGGATACCCAGCGAGTGGGCCATTGTCGTGTACAGCGAACTCATGGCTATGGCCGGCGCATTGCCGAGGACTGAAATGTTGGCTTGCGTCACCGAATCGGTGATTTGTCCGTTTACGGCGGTCGGGAATGCCATTGAAATTCTCCAAATAAAAGTCTGTAATGTGCGACATAGGCCGTCTAGTTTATATAGACGTTCCAGTGGCGGTTTTGTGAGCGATCCTGCATTGTTATGGCGATTTCGGCTCAACCTTCAACAACATGGTGCAAATCACCGATGTAGCGCTGTTGCCAACCTGCTGCATCCCGCCCTGAGTCTGCATGGCGTTTTCCATAGACAGGCTGGTCGAATGCGCCAGCGCTTGATAGGCGACGCCCAATGCTTCCCACGGCGACTCCCCAACGATCTTAACGTTGGTCTGGGTGATGGCGTCGGTGATTTGCGGATTTACCTGCTGGGGATCTGCCATGACCTAACCCCCGCTCATGTGACCACCGGCATTTGCGGTTCGGCAGAACGGTGATATTCCGTGTGTTCCTGCCATGATGAAGATTGCAGATTGACTGCTTTCTTTTGGGGCGGTTTCGCAGCGAGAAGCTTGGTGACGTTCCGGGTCGTGACAGACAGCCCCACTATCGCCTGCTGCTGCTGCTGATTCACCATATTGGCGAACAGCACAGTCAGCGACTGAGTTTGCCCTAGATAGGCGTTGATTGCCGCCGTTGCAGGTCCAAGTCCCAGCACATGACTGCTGGTCTGGGTGACGCCGTCGGTAATCTGAGAGTGCACTGATTTTGGCATGGCTGTTCCTCGCTATGTTGTTGATACTGGATGCGCCGACATGCTCATGCCTCATCGCCGCCTGCGGCGAACAATTGCGTGAGTTCCTGGGTCAGCGTAGTCGCGGCGATACTCGCATATTGCGCCTGCTGGTTGACCATGTTGGCGAACAGGATGGTCTGCGACTGGGCCTGGCCAAGGTAGGCGTTAACCGCCGCAGTTGCGGGACCCAATCCCAAAACATGGACGGAACTCTGGGTGACTCCGTCAGTGATTTGCGAATTGCAACCAGAGTCTCCGCCACCCCCATGATCATGGGTATTGGGACCTCCTGTTGGATTTGTATTTTCGATAGTATCCATGTGCTTCTCTTATTTCGGTTGAGAAAATGCGTCGTGAAAAATAGGGTGATCTAGGCGATCACCCCCAATCTTAGCTTTGGGTGGCTTTGAGGGCGGTCATCAAAGCCAGCATCGTGTCGGGCACGTCGCTTTGACTGACTTTGCTGGTAGCCACTGCGCCGGCCATGGTGTCGACGCTGTACAGTTGGATCACGCCCTGGTTGGTAGCCGCTTGCGCAGAAATAGCCAGCTGCTGTTGAGCGCTGGTGGCGTTTTGATAGAGAA
>JALNYY010000130.1 GCA_023229605.1 Methylobacter sp. | reverse complement strand
AGCCCATCTTGTCGAATTTGAATACCTACCCTTCTCCGACGGGATTCAAAGCACAATCCAACGGCTCAGCAAGCCCGACGCGCTAATCTCGCTCAAAGAATATGGAGCGATGGACACGCAACTCGGCCATCTATTCGCAAAGACGGTTAACACCCTGCTTGCCAAAGCCGATATTCCGGCGTCCTCAGTCAATGCCATTGGCAGCCATGGACTAACCATCTACCATGCACCTGAAATAAAATTCCCTTTCTCCCTGCAAATCGGCGATCCCAACATCATTGCCGAAACAACCGGCATTACCACCGTGGCTGATTTCAGACGCAGGGATATTGCAGCCGAAGGTCAAGGCGCACCACTGGTTCCGGCTTTTCATCAAGCCGTATTCCAGCACCCGGACGAACATCGCAGCATCGTCAATATCGGCGGCATCGCCAACATTACCGTCTTGCCTAAAGACCAATCCGCACAAGTCATCGGCTTTGATACCGGCCCCGGCAACACCTTGATGGACCTCTGGATCAAGCTGCACCGGAACCAGCCTTATGATAAAAACGGCGCCTGGGCCAAAACCGGCACAACCGATCATGACTTGGTGACGCTCTTAAAACAAGATGCTTATTTCAACGCAGCACCGCCCAAAAGTACCGGCAAAGAGTATTTTTCGCTGCCTTGGGTATATCAGTATTTCGATGCATTCAGCTATAAAGCCGAGGACGTACAAGCCAGCCTGTGTTTTTTAACGGCGATAACGGTTTGCGACGCCATCAAAAAGCATGCACCGGCCACTGAGCACATATTGATCTGCGGCGGAGGTATTCATAATGATTACTTACTGGAACTCATCCAGCAAAACATTGATTGTCCTGTCGAATCGACAGAGCGCTATGGCATTCATCCCGATCATGTCGAGGCGATGGCTTTCGCGTGGCTAGCCAGGCAAACGTTAAACAGTCTGCCGGGCAATCTCAAAGAAGTAACAGGAGCGCTTAACTCCGTCATTCTTGGGGGGATTTATCAGGGAAACAAAAAGGGCGACAGCCCTGTCGCCCTCGGGGGGAAACGTTAGAACAGCTACGCTGAAAAAGAAGACCCGCAACCGCAGGTAGTAGTCGCGTTAGGGTTACGGATAACAAACTGAGCGCCCGACAAATCTTCTTTATAGTCGATTTCAGCGCCGGTTAAATACTGGATGCTCATCGCGTCAATCAATACCGTGACACCGCCGTTTTCAACGCAGGTATCGTCTTCATTGACTTCTTCATCGAAAGTAAAGCCGTATTGGAACCCTGAACAGCCGCCGCCTGAAACATAAACCCTCAGCTTCAGATTATCATTGCCTTCCTCGGCTATTAATTCGCCCACCTTAGCGGCGGCGCTGTCAGAAAAAACTATCGGATTAGACATATGTTTAGCACTATAAAAAATGGAATTGAAATAAATTATGACTATACCCAGCTTTTTAGTCAAGAATTATGGATAAAGCGCAATCACCTTTAACCCTGAGTCTTCCTTTAACCCGAACATCAGATTCATATTCTGTACCGCCTGCCCTGCCGCCCCCTTGACCAGGTTATCAATCACCGACAGCACCACAATAGTTTGCCCGCCCTGCGGCTGATGAATCGAAATCTGGCAGTTATTGCTGCCCCGGACATTCCGGGTATCGGGATGCGAACCCTGCGGCAGTACATCGACAAACACTTCATCAGCATATCTTTTTTCATACAAAGACTGCACATCGTCCAGATTGCCCTGCGCCTGAGCATATAAAGTAGCGTGTATCCCACGGATCATCGGTGTTAGATGCGGCACAAAGGTCAACCCGACCGGTTTGCCGGCCACCAACTCAAGCCCTTGGCTGATTTCCGGCAAATGCCGGTGACCGCCGACCGCATAAGCTTTAAAACTCTCCCCTGTTTCGCTCATTAACGTCGCCAACTCCGCCTTGCGCCCCGCCCCGCTGACTCCGGATTTAACATCGGCAATCAAATGATTAACATCGATCAAATCGTTTTCAAGCAACGGTAAAAATCCCAACTGCGTGGCTGTGGGATAACAGCCAGGACAAGCGATCAAACCAGCCTTTTTAATCGCCTCGCGATTCACTTCCGGCAAACCGTAAACCGCCTCGGCGATTAAATCCGGACAGGCATGCTCCATGCCGTACCACTTGCCCCACTCCTTTGCGTCTTTCAGCCTGAAATCGGCAGACAGGTCTATCACCTTAACGCCGCGCGCGAGCAACTGCTCCGCCATCAGCATCGCCGTGCCGTTCGGCGTCGCAAAAAACACCACATCGCACTCGGCCAGGGTTTCGACCTCAGGCAAGCTAAATACCGCATCGATAGCACCGCGCAAGCTGGGATAAAGCGCATCCACCCTAAGCCCCGCATCGGCGCGCGAAGTGACGACCGCCACCTCAACGTCCGCATGCAACGCCAAAATCCGCAATAGCTCAACACCGGTATATCCGGTTCCGCCCACAATACCTGCACGAATCATCTGTTTTATCCTACCCACACATTGTTTATGAAAAATAACTGGGACATATGATAACCGTAACGTGGATTGTTGACGATGTTGCTACACAAACTGATGCTTGTTAGATGTGATTAAAAATTTGGTTTAAATTCAGGCAAATGATCATTTAAAAGATATTGCGCTTGTGTGCCGTCAGAACTCATATCAATCTTCATCGTTGCGGCGGTATAAATTGCACATCACCCAACATTGGATATAATCGACTTCATGATCAAGTCATTCAAACATAAAGGACTGCAAGATTTTCACGAGAAGGGTAACTCGTCAGGCATTCAAGCTCAGCATAGGCAAAAAATCAGAATGCAATTGGTTGCGCTGGATACCGCGACAGTGATTGATGACATGGATTTACCCGGATTTCGATTGCATCCCTTAAAGGGCGACATGAAAGGATTATGGTCAATAGAAGTCAATAAAAACTGGCGTATTACCTTCGAGTTCAAGGCTGGCGATGTTTATATCGTTAATTACGAGGATTACCACTAATGAGCATGCACAACCCACCACACCCCGGCGAATTTATACGGGAAGTTTATTTAGAGCCTTTGAATGTGAGTTTCCGCCTTGTCGCGGAGAAATTAAAAGTATCTCCTTCGACCTTTCATAGACTGATTAAGGGACAGAGCAACATCAGCTCTGAAATGGCTTTGCGCTTATCTAAAACGCTAGGACGCACACCTGAAAGTTGGTTAGCCATGCAAGATAATTACAATCTTTGGCAGGCAAAACAACGGGTGAATCTTGATGAGGTTGAGGTGTTGAAAATTGCATGATATTGCGTCCCCTCACATGCGGCGACGCAATACGCTGCGCTATTACGCCCTACGAACTATCGCACCACTTAGAAAGTTATCTCATGCACAAAGAACCATTCACAAAATAGGAAAATAAATGGCGAAGGTTAAAACAGACACGGCAGAACCTTTAGAAAAACAACTTTGGAAAGCCGCCGACAAACTGCGAAAAAACATTGATGCCGCTGAATACAAACACATCGTACAGGGCTTGATATTCCTAAAATATATTTCCGATTCGTTTGAAGAACACTTTGCCAAACTGCAAGCAGGGCAAGGCGAATATGCAGGGGCAGACCCCGAAGATAAAGACGAATACAAAGCCGAAAATGTGTTCTTTGTGCCGGCTGAATCGCGTTGGACTTATCTGCAAGCCCACGCCAAGCAGCCGAAGATTGGCACGTTTGTCGATGAGGCCATGGATGCGCTTGAAAAGGAAAACCCTTCGCTCAAAGGCGTATTGCCCAAGGTGTTTGCGCGGCAAAATCTTGATCCGGCCAGTCTTGGCGGCTTGATTGATTTAGTCAGCAATATCGCGCTGGGTGATGCCAAAGCCCGTAGTGCCGATGTATTGGGGCATGTATTTGAATATTTTCTGGGTGAATTTGCGCTGGCAGAAGGCAAGCAAGGCGGGCAGTTTTACACCCCGCGCAGCATTGTCGAACTCTTGGTCAACATGCTGGAACCCTATCAAGGGCGGGTGTTTGACCCGTGCTGTGGTTCAGGCGGTATGTTTGTGCAATCAGAAAAATTTGTCGAGGAACACCAAGGCCGCGTCAACGATATTTCCATTTACGGACAGGAAAGCAACCAGACCACTTGGCGACTGGCTAAAATGAACCTCGCCATTCGCGGCATTGATGGCTCGCAAGTCAGATGGAACAACGAAGGCTCGTTTTTGAACGATGCCCACAAAGATCTGAAAGCCGATTTTGTCATCGCCAATCCACCATTCAATGATAGCGACTGGAGTGGTGAATTGTTGCGCACTGATGGTCGTTGGCAATACGGTACACCGCCCGCAGGCAACGCCAACTTTGCATGGTTACAGCATTTCGCCTATCACCTTGCTCCTAGCGGTCAAGCGGGCATTGTCTTGTCAAAAGGGGCGTTGACCTCTAAAACCAGCGGCGAAGGCGATATTCGCAAGGCATTGATCGAAGACGGCAACCTGATTGATTGTATCGTTAATTTACCCGCCAAACTGTTTTTGAATACCCAAATCCCCGCCGCGTTGTGGTTTATGAGCCGTAACCGCAGCAACGGCAAATTCAGGAACCGTAGCGGTGAAATTCTGTTTATCGATGCGCGTAATTTGGGGCATTTAATCAACCGCCGTACTCGTGAATTATCCGCAGACGACATCAAAAAAATCTCCGACACTTATCATAACTGGCGCAATCCTGACGGCAACTATGAAGACATAAAAGGCTTTTGTTGCTCTGCACCCATTGCACGGGTCAAAGAATTGGATTATGTGCTGACACCTGGGCGTTATGTTGGCTTGCCTGATGAAGAGGATGATTTTGATTTTAAGGAGCGGTTTGCCTCACTTAAAGCGGAATTTGCAGCGCTGTTGATCGAAGAAACAGCGCTCAACAAAGCCATTGCTGATAATTTAGCGAAGATTGAGTTATGAGTGAGTGGCGAGAGTACAAATTTTCTGACGTGCTAGTCGATGAGAGCATCTCGTATGGAATTGTTCAGCCTGGAGCACACACCGATATTGATTTTGTTCCAATTGTCCGCGTTAACAATATAAAAAACGGAAAAATAAAAATTGATGATGTATTAAAAGTTTCATCAGAAATAGAACAGAAATACCAAAGGACGAGGTTAGAAGGCGGTGAACTTTTAATTACTGTTGTTGGAAGCGTAGGCGAATGTGCGATTGTCCCTAATTCTTTAAAAGGTTGGAATGTAGCTAGGGCTATTAGTGTAGCCAGAATTAAAAATGATTTTGATAAACGATTTATCAAATACTGTTTCAAACTGGATGATTTTAAATTTCAAATGTATGGAAATACAAACGATACGGTTCAGCCGACTTTAAACTTATCTTCATTAAAAGAATTGCTTTTAAATATTCCCACGCTACTCACAGAACAAGAAACTATCGCCACAATTCTCAGTAGCCTGGATGATAAAATAGATTTGCTGTACCGCCAAAACAAAACCCTCGAAGCGATGGCAGAAACGCTATTCCGACAGTGGTTTGATGGGGAAGATTGCAGTGAGACAATTTCTCAGCTAATCACTATTCAAAATGGATACGCTTTCAAAAGCAAGGATTTTAATGAACAAGGCGAACATGGCGTTTTAAAAATTAAAAATATTTCTGGCAGTATTGTTGATATACAAAAGACCGATTTTATAAATGCAACTACCTCAAATAATACGCCAGAACGATTTAAAGTTAACGCTGGTGATATTTTGATTGCCATGACAGGTGCGGAAATTGGTAAGTTAGGATTAGTCCCAAAAACAAATAAAACTTTGTGGCTTAATCAGCGAGTAGGGCTATTAAGTGAGAAATATAAAGGTGCAAAATACTTAGCATATCTTCAATTAAAATCTGAAGTTGGACAAGATTATATTCAAAACACTGCTACTGGTAGCGCACAGCCAAACATTAGCGGAACAGGGATTGAAGGTTGCGGCTTCCCATTTATTAGCGAAGATAAAATTAAAGAATATTCAGTGGAAATTGATTCATTCTACGAGAAATTGATATTTAATCTCGGACAAATACAAACTCTAGAAACACTTCGAGATAACTTATTGCCAAAATTAATAAGTGGCGAAGTGCGGACAAAATACTAATGGAAAAGTTAAGAGTAACAATAGCGCAGTATAGCCGATGGAAAGATCTTGAAATTTATATTGACAGAATGGAAGCGCACATTGAATCTGACTTTGGCATTTCGGTAACTAACGCTAAATCATTACTTGAAACCATCGGCAAAGAAATTTGTAGTCAAAAAAACATAGATCTGAAATCAGCACCAAGTATTAATGCCGTTCTCAAAAACGCATTTAGTGCTTTAGGTTATTCAAATACCAGTTTAGTTAATCAAGTTTCAAGCTCTTTAGCTACTATCGGTCAGGAAATTGGTGGTCTACGAAACGATATTAGTATGGATGCACACGGTAAAACTCTTGAAGAACTACGAAAGAGGAATAACAAAGTTGATTTGTTGACGAGGGAATTTTTAATTGATAGCACCTTGATGATCGCCGTTTTCCTAATTCGAGCTTTTGAAGAAAGAAAAGAAACCATCAATCTTTCTGCCTGCGAAACTGTTGAAGAGGAATTGTTAAAATACGATGAGTCGGAAAGTTTTAATCGGTTTTGGGATGATACATACGGTGAATTTGTAATGGCTGATTATTCCTACTTCGCCAGCGATATTTTATTCAACATTGATTACAAGGCTTATGAAACTGAATACAAGGCATTTATGGAAGCTGAGTCAGAAGTAGAAATTGAGGAAGAATAATGAGCCGCTTAACCGAATCCGCCATTGAAGAGTTCGCCATTAAATTGTTTGAACGCTTGGGCTATGACACTATCTACGCACCCGATTTTGCCCCAGATGGCGACCGTCCAGAACGCAGCCGTTATGATCAAGTTATACTAAACGAACGCCTAAAAGCGGCAGTGCGGCGTATCAATCCAACCGTTCCTAATCACGCCTTACAAGAAGCGGTTAAAGAGGTTGAACGCATCCATTCGCCGGAACTGCTGGCTAATAATGAAGCCTTTCACCGCATGATGGCCGAAGGCGTGAAAGTGAATTATCAGAAAGATGGTCAAGATCGCGGGGATTTGGTCTGGTTGATTGATTTTGCTAATCCAGAAAATAATGAGTTTGTCGTAGCTAATCAATTAACTGTCATTGAGAACAATCAGAATAAACGCCCCGATATTGTGCTGTTTATTAATGGCCTGCCTTTGGTGGTGATCGAGCTTAAAAATGCTGCCGATGAAAACGCCACAATGAAATCCGCTTATCAGCAACTGGACACTTACAAGCACACTATCCCAAGCTTATTCACCTATAACGCCATACTGGTCATTTCTGATGGACTGGAAGCAAAAGCGGGTTCATTATCGGCGGGTTTGAGCCGTTTTATGATGTGGAAATCAGCCGATGGCAAAGCCGAAGCCTCGCATTTGGTAAGCCAGCTCGAAACCTTGATTAACGGTATGTTGAACAAGGCCACTTTGCTGGATTTGATCCGTCATTTCATCGTATTTGAGAAATCCAAAAAAGAAGACCCGCAAACCGGCGTGATTAGCATTAGCACGGTTAAAAAACTGGCGGCCTATCACCAATATTATGCTGTGAATGCAGCCATTGTCTCAACCTTACGGGCTGCTAATTTTAGTCATGAAAAAGATATTCAGGAATCGCCGGAAAGTTACGGTGTAGCAGGTGTCGGAAGCCAACCGAAAGGCGACAAAAAAGCCGGTGTAGTTTGGCATACGCAAGGCAGTGGTAAATCCTTGTCGATGGTGTTTTATACCGGAAAGATTGTTTTGGTTTTGGATAATCCGACCGTGTTGGTGATTACCGACCGCAATGATTTGGACGATCAATTATTTGATACTTTTGCGGCATCTGCTCAATTATTGAGACAAGAACCAAAACAAGTTGAAGACCGTCAACACCTCAAAGAGCTGCTAAAGGTCGCATCCGGCGGGGTGATTTTTTCGACGATTCAAAAATTTCAGCCTGAAGAGGGCAATGTTTATGAGGAATTATCGAGCCGCCGCAATATTGTGGTGATTGCGGATGAAGCACACCGCACCCAATACGGCTTTCAAGCCAAAACCATTGACGAGAAAGATGCCCAAGGCGAGGTTATAGGCAAAAAGATCGTGTATGGCTTTGCTAAATATCTGCGTGATGCCTTGCCAAACGCCACTTATTTAGGCTTTACCGGCACACCGATTGAAAAAACGGATGTGAACACACCGGCGGTATTCGGTAATTATGTCGATATTTACGACATTGCCCAAGCCGTGGAAGACGGCGCAACGGTGCGTATTTTTTATGAAAGCCGTTTGGCCAAAGTCGGATTAAGCGACGAAGGCAAAAAACTCGTTGCCGAATTGGACGAAGAGCTGGATCAAGACGAACTTAACGAAACCCAAAAAGCTAAGTCCAAACGGACACAACTTGAAGCCTTGGTAGGTAGTGCGCAACGCATCAAGAATATCGCACAGGACATTGTGAGCCATTTTGAAGCGCGACAAGAAGTGTTTGCCGGTAAGGGCATGATCGTAAGCATGTCACGCCGAATAGCCGTTGACCTGTATGAAGAAATTATTAAGCTAAAGCCGGAATGGCATTCGGATGACTTGAATAAAGGTGTCATCAAGGTGGTAATGACGGCTTCATCGTCGGATGGCCATAAACTCGCAAAACACCACACCACCAAGAAGCAACGCAAAGCCTTGGCGGAGCGTATGAAAGACAATGTTGATGAACTCAAGCTGGTGATAGTCCGCGATATGTGGCTGACCGGCTTTGATGCGCCCAGTATGCACACGCTGTATATCGACAAGCCCATGAAAGGCCACAACCTGATGCAAGCGATTGCACGGGTAAACCGTGTTTATTTAGATAAGCCGGGCGGTTTAGTGGTGGACTATCTGGGTATTGCCTCCGATCTTAAAGAAGCCTTGTCGTTTTATTCTGATGCAGGAGGGAGGGGCGACCCAACTTTGTTGCAGGAACAAGCGGTGCATCTGATGCTTGAAAAAATCGAAGTGGTATCCGCGATGTACCACGGGTTTCCTTACGAGGACTATTTTGCAGCCGAGACTTCGCAAAAATTATCGCTGATATTGGCCGCCGAAGAACATATTTTAAGTCTGGATGACGGTAAAAAACGCTATATCAATGAAGTTACTGCCCTTTCTCAAGCTTTTGCGATAGCCATTCCGCATGAACAAGCTATGGATGCCAAAGACGAAGTGGCATTTTTTCAGGCGGTCAAAGCGCGACTGGCGAAGTTTGACGGAACTGGCTCCGGCAAAACCAACGAAGAAATAGAAACGACTATTCGACAGGTGATTGATAAAGCACTGGTATCCGAACAAGTGATCGACGTTTTTGATGCTGCTGGTATAAAAAAGCCGGATATTTCGATTCTTTCAGAAGAATTTTTGCTCGAATTGAAAGGGATGGAGCATAAGAACATTGCTCTGGAAGTGCTAAAAAAATTGCTTAATGACGAGTTGAAAGTTCGGGCGAAAAAGAACTTGGTGCAAAGCAAATCCTTAATGGAAATGCTGGAAAACGCCATTAAAAAATACCAGAACAAAATACTGACTGCTGCCGAAGTGATGGATGAGCTGATTAAAATCAGCAAGGAAATCGTCGCCTCGGACGATGAGGCCAAAAAACTTGGTCTGACTGATTTTGAATATGCGTTTTATACCGCAGTCGCCAACAATGACAGTGCCAAAGCTTTGATGCAACACGATCAGTTGCGGGAATTGGCGGTCGTCCTGACTCAAAAGGTGCGCGAAAATGCGTCGATTGACTGGACGATCAAGGAAAATGTGCGGGCTAAATTAAAGGTTATTGTGAAACGGCTTTTGCGGCAATATGGCTATCCGCCGGATATGCAATTACTCGCCACAGAAACCGTTTTGAAGCAGGCAGAAATGATTGCCAATGAGTTGACGGGCAAATAAAGTCAATGAATGTAAAATACAGCACGATAATCAGCACAGAGCAAATCCCTAAATAATAACCGCAACTCAGCTTATTAACGACGTTGTAACTATGCCGCTTGCTGAACAGATGATCGCCATTGAAATAGAAAACGGTGTTTTAAAACCGGCAAAACGTACCATACCCACGCCGTCAGCCAACCAGGTATTAATTAAAGTCGAAGCCGCCGGTGTCAATCGACCCGATGTGATGCAGCGTAAAGGCCTGTATCCGCCCCCGCCCGGATCATCCGACATTCCGGGACTTGAAGTTACAGGAACCATTATTGCCTTGGGAAGCGACAACATCAGTCATTTACATCCAGGCGACAGGGTCTGCGCACTGGTGCCCGGCGGCGGCTATGCCGAATATTGTCTCGCCTCGGCGGCGTTATGCCTGCCTGTACCGGCAGGACTGTCTTTTACCGAAGCCGCCGCATTACCGGAAACTTTCTTCACCGTATGGAGCAATGTCTTCGACCGCGCCCAGTTACAGCCCGGCGAAACGCTGCTGGTACACGGCGGCACCAGCGGCATCGGCACGACGGCGATACAACTGGCCAAAGCTTTTAACGCCAAGGTCATAGTCACCGCTGGCTCAGATGCAAAATGCAAGTTCTGCCTGCAACTGGGCGCGGATGCCGCTATCAATTACAAGGAACAGGATTTTGTCGAACAGATCAAGCGCCTTACCGACAACAAAGGCGTCGACGTTATCCTGGACATGATCGGCGGCGACTATTTCCCGCGCAATCTAAAATGCATGAGCGATGATGCCCGATTGGTGCAAATCGCGATTCAAAGCGGCCCGAAAACCGAAATAAACCTGTTGCCGGTCATGCTTAAACGGCTGACTATCACCGGCTCCACCTTAAGAGCCAGAGACGACGCCTTTAAAGCCGCAATCGCAGGCAAACTGCTCGAAAAAGTCTGGCCTTTATTGGAATCCGGTAAAATCAAACCGGTTATACACACAACTTTTGCGCTGACCGATGCCGCAAAAGCCCATCAACTCATGGAAAGCAGCCAACATATCGGCAAAATCATCTTAACGGTATAAAACTATGACCTACACCACCCTCATTTCCGCAGCCACACTCCACCAGCAACTTAACAATCCTGACTGGATCATCGTCGATTGCCGGTTTTCATTAGCGGATGCCGAAGCGGGCGCCAAAGCCTACCGGCACGGACACATCCCGAACGCCCGCTACGCCCATCTGGACAAGGACTTGTCCTCGGCGATCACCGATTTTACCGGACGCCACCCTCTGCCGAACTTCGCTTTATTGGCAAAAAAACTGGGCGACTGGGGCATCAGCAACAACAGCCAGGTTGTGGCTTATGACGACGCGGGCGGCGCTTTTGCAGGCCGTCTATGGTGGCTGTTGCGTTGCATGGGGCATGACAAGGTTGCGGTATTGGACGGCGGCATCAAGCACTGGCAAAAACAAGGTCTACCCATCACCACAACCTTGCCCGCCGTTAAACCCGCCACATTCAGGCCGTACCTGAACGATGGCGCATGGCTTAATGCGCTACAGGTGCAAAACAGCACGGCAAAAAAATCCATCCGACTGATCGACGCCAGAACGCCCGAACGCTACCGCGGCGAACAAGAACCCATCGACCCGGTTGCAGGCCATATTCCCGGCGCATTAAACCGGGCCTTTCAATTGAATCTCGACGGCAACGGCCTGTTTTTATCGGCAGAAAAATTGCGCGAGCAATTTAAACGGCTTATCGGCGCTACCGCCCCGGAACAAGTCGTTCATTATTGCGGCTCCGGCGTCACCGCCTGCCATAACTTACTGGCGATGGAATACGCCGGATTAACCGGTTCCAAGCTTTATGCCGGATCGTGGAGCGAATGGATCAGGAACAAAAACCGGGCGGTTGCGGAAGGCTGACCTTGTAATAGCGGCTAAAGCTTCTCCGCAACATGTCCAAGCTAACGCCCGCCATCGATACGCATTACTGTCCAAAATGTTGCCGACAGCATTTTGGACAAAAACCGGCATTGACTGTTACCGGCTTA
>JALNYY010000129.1 GCA_023229605.1 Methylobacter sp. | reverse complement strand
TTCACCCATGAGTCTGCCGTCAAACTGGCCGAAAAGCTGGTCGAAATAACCCCGCAAGGGCTAAGCCGCTGTTTTTATGCCGACAACGGCTCCTCCGCAGTGGAAGTTGCACTCAAGATGAGTTTCCACTATTGGCGCAACCAAGGGCAATCCCAAAAAACCAAATTCATCACCCTGGAAAACAGTTATCACGGCGAAACCTTAGGCGCGCTGGCCGTCGGCAATGTGCCGCTTTATAAGGAAACCTACGCGCCGCTGCTGATGGACGTCATCACCGTGCCGGGCCCTGATTGTTATCACCGCGAACCCGGCGAATCCTGGGCGGATTATTCCACCCGTCGCTTCACGCTGATGGAGCAGGCGCTACAACAACACAGCGATACGGTTTGCGCGGTCATCGTCGAGCCTTTGGTGCAATGCGCCGGCAATATGCGCATGTATGACCCGGTCTATTTGACATTGCTGCGCGCCGCCTGCTACAAATACAACGTGCACTTAATCGCCGATGAAATAGCGGTCGGCTTCGGGCGCACCGGGACGTTGTTTGCCTGCGAGCAGGCGGCCATCAGCCCGGACTTCATGTGCTTGTCCAAAGGCTTAACAGGAGGCTACCTGCCGTTGTCGGCGGTGCTAACCACCGACCGGCTGTATCAGGCATTCTATGCCGACTACCAATCGATGAGCGCATTCCTGCATTCGCACAGCTACACCGGCAACGCGCTGGCGTGCAGAGCGGCACTCGCCACCATCGGCATTTTCCAACAACACAACATCATCGAAAAAAACCGCGCTTTGGCTAACAGCATGGCAGAAGCGGCGATGAGTTTTCATGACCATCCGCATGTCGCGGAAGTTCGGCAAACCGGCATGATTCTGGCGATTGAAATGGTCAAAGACAAACAGACCCGCGAGCCTTATCCCTGGCAGGAACGTCGAGGGCTTAAAGTCTACCAATACGCATTGTCCAGAGGCGTATTATTACGCCCCTTGGGCAACGTCATTTATTTCATGCCGCCCTATATTGTGACCGAGGATGAACTATTGCTGCTCGCCGAGGTGGCTAGTCAAGGCATACAACTGGCAGTTAAGGACTGATTATGCGAATATCCAGATTATATACGCCGGCACCATTGGCTACAGGCAAAATCATCGAACTGGATGATGAAAACGGCCATTATGTCAGGACCGTGTTACGGTTAAAGAAAGACGACCCCATCATCTTATTTAACGGTCACGGCGGGGAATATTTATGCACGGTTGCCGAAGTCAGCCGTAAAGCCGCGCTGATTACGGTCGGGCAATGGAGCGACCGCAGTGTGGAATCGCCGTTGCAGCTAACCTTGGGTCTGGGCATCTCGCGAGGCGACAGGATGGATTTAACGGTACAAAAGGCCGTGGAACTGGGCGTCAACCACATCACGCCGTTATTGACCGAACGCTGCGTGGTGCAATTCAAAGGCGAAAAAAAACCGCAACGCCTGTTGCATTGGCAGAAAATAGTCCAACATGCCGCCGAACAAAGCGGCAGAACCACTCTGCCCGCATTGCCGGAAGTTGAATCGTTACAAAACTGGGTAGGCAACCAACAGGGGTTAAAAGTATTTCTCGATCCCTACGCAGAAACCACATTAATGGAGTTAAAACCTGAAACCATGAAAGCCCGTCCTGAGCATAGTCGAAGGGTAACCTTACTCACCGGCCCCGAAGGCGGTTTTTCCACTCAGGAACGGGACATAGCGAAAGCATCAGGCTTTATTCCGGTCCGTTTAGGCGCCCGCATTTTAAGAACAGAGACCGCATCAATCGCCGCCCTAGCCGCCGTGCAGCTGCTCTGGGGCGACTTCGGCAAAGAGAACAACGGATGATAAAAAAAATTATTTATTCAATCGTGCCGCTTTTGGTATTGCTGGCGGCGGCATCGTTAGCTTGCATTGCAGGCTATTTCATTTTCCAGGGCACCGAAGGACAGTTTAGCTTATCAAAAATAATCACCAAATTAACGCAGCTATTTTTAGTGCTGAGTATTTTCCCGGCCATGGCCTACCTGAAATTTACCAAGAGCGATTTAGGCTTTGCCGCAAAACCGGTATTTTTAAAGCAGGTATTGCAAGGGCTGGGCTTGGGGTTTGTCACCCTGATGCCGATATTTATTATCCTTTATGCTCTCGGCATCGATGTTGTTGATCAATCGGAGCCGTGGACAGCCGGTTTCATCGTTAAAAAAACAACTCTGTCTTTGTTGCTGGCGCTGTTAATTGCAGTATTTGAGGAATCGGTTTTTCGAGGGCTGTTATTGTCTGGTTTAAAAAAGAACATGCCGGCCGTTGCGGCAATTTTGATCAGCTCAACTTATTATGCGGCTCTGCATTTCCTGGACAGCCACACCGAGATACCTTTTCAGCAAGCTCAGCTCTTAAGCGGTTTTACCTTGCTGGGCGAAGCATTTGCTAATGTGCTGAATCCGGAAAACGCATCGGCATTCCTTTCATTACTGGCGGTCGGCGCTTTCCTAGCCGTACTCAGAACGCAGGTAAAAGAAAGCTTGGGCTTATGCATCGGCTGTCATGCCGGTTGGGTGTGGCAAATAAAAATGAACGGCAGTTTGCTCAATACGGATTTCAACTCGGAATATCTTTATCTGGTCAGTAGTTACAATTATGTCGTCGGGCCTTTAGTCACCGGATGGCTCGGCCTCGCCATCATCGGCTATTTTGTTTATAAAAAGATGCAGGGGTAAATCTACCCCGCTGTCATTCCAGCGCTGAACAGTTAAGCCTCGAATCCAATTGATTCTGATGAAACCATGTCAGCGTACATTTTTCACGCCGGCATTGACCAGTGCGGCCATTGTTGCCGCCCCGCTTTGTCCGCTGGCATTCAGTCCTTGTATAACGCTGCCTTGGTTTTGCGGAGGTTGGTTTTGACTTACTTTCCACTTGCCGGATAGCCGGGCGATAACCATTTCAATGCCTATAACAGCCCCAACCAGCTTTTCGGTAAAGTCATCCGGAGCGTCCGACACCGCCCACGGCTCGGGGAAATCGGCTTCGTTATCGCGTGTCATAGCTTCAAGTTGAGCGCGAACCCAAGAAGCGTCATCAATGATGCGTAAAAAACCGTAAGCATGGACCACCGCGTAATTCCATGTGGGAACAACCCGTCCTGTTTCTTGTTTGGTCGCATACCAAGACGGGCTGATGTAGGCGTCAGGGCCGTGAAATATAGCCAGTGCGTCAACCTCCGATGCGAGGTCCGCCCAAATTGGGTTTGCGCGGGCGACATGGCCTCGTAGGACGCCGAACGGTTCAGGCGTTTGTGAAAGATGCAGCGGAATGTGATTTGCGTTGATGCCGTTTGAAGAGAGCGTTACCAGCGTTGCAAGAGGCCGGGTACGGATCAGCTCGTGCATGGCGTCAAGATCGGGTTGTTCAAAATGCGGGGGAATATACATCTGTATGCTCAATTGCTATCGGGAAATTAGAACTTCACTAACCTGAATATTCGGCTCTATGTCCGTGTAATTGGGCATATCACCTTGGAGTACGGCTGCATGCGGGCCAAAAGCCTCCATGAAGTTTTCCACCGAGTCAAACAGGAAATGGCACATGACGATATAGGCCGCATCCGTTCCCGGCAATGCGCCAGAAAGCCCACGCTCGACTGAAACACCCTTGAACCCGGAATGGGCGCTCAAAAGTCCAATCGACAACGGCATATGCGTGTCGATGTAATAGCCCATATCGAACCGTGCGCTTGGGTTATTGGGGTACAAAATGCTGATTTTTATCATGAAGATTCCGTGAGTAATGAATAATGAGCAAATGCTTTGGTCACTTTTTGCTCTTGGTTAAAATGAAACACCTCGGCTGCCAGACGACCTTGCGCCCCTTGGTAGTAGAGAGTGATGCTGTTCACGCCGACCAGTGTCGTTATCAATTCAAAGTGTAAATCAGGGATGAGTTGCAGCGCTTTAGCCCAATAAGCGCCAACCGCAGCTTTGCCGCGCAGGGTTCCGCTAGCTTCATTGGCAAGCTGGATAATTACGGGCGATGACATTTCAAAATCGTCGGTATAGTGAGACAAAATGCGCTGCAAATCGTGGCTGTTCCACGAGTCTATCCAGTCGCTGGCAAAATGTTCGGCAAAGGTGTTGTCCATGAGTGATCTTTAAGGCTCAATGTGATGGGCGTATTGTAAGAGGGCGAAGTCTTCTCGGCAGAACATTGATAACTTCAGCATCCGGCAGATTCTCAAAGACCTGCTCTACCGTCTTGTTCTCGGTCAATGCTTTTACCACCAGCGGCAACGGCTCGGCCAATATTTGCGGAAAATCTCTTTCCACCGCATCAATAATCGGGAAAGCCAGTTTTTCTATAGGCGGGCAAAAGTCGGCGGTTACATTGGGTTTATTGCCTCGAGCGTCAATGCGATACCAGCCATGCTGCTTAAGATAAACCGCATTCAATCCATGCAGACAGTAAGGCGGGCCATCGTTTTCAACCGTCAAGCGTTGATAGCAAAGCGCCGCCGGAATGGCATTGGCTCTTAACAGCGCCGCTAACAAGTGACTCTTGGCATAACAGTAACCTGTTCCGGGAATTAACACGTCAGAGGCTTTACAGGTGACGGGATTCATCCGGTAATCCCAGCTGTGTTTAATGGCATCGCGGACGAATTCAAAACAACGTTTCGCTACAGCTTCATCGGTAACACAGTCCTCAGCGAGTTCCGTCGCCTTGGCAATCACCAATGGATGATTCCAATCGATATACTCGCTACTGTCGAGATAGTGTTTCATGTCTGCTTTCATCATCGCCCCGACTGCCATTCCGGATAACAAGGAATATCGTCATATTCAAGCCACGGAACATCGTGCGACGTCCAGATATGCGCTTGCGGAGTAATGTTTGGGTCTTCATCCAGCGTTGCCACCCGAACAATAACATGAGGCTGGTTCAGCCGCTCGGCCACCAGATGTGAACCGCACACCGAACAGAAATAGCGCAGCTTTCCTGGAGAAGACTCGAAGGATGAAAGCGTTTCTTCGCCTTTTTGCCAGTGAAAATGCTCACGCATTACCCCAGCCGTGGAGACAAACGCAGCCGCATGCGCTTTTTGGCAAGTCCGGCAATGGCAGTGGGCGACAGGCATATCAATGCTGTCGATTTCGTATTCAATCGCCCCACATAAACAACTACCTTTCATTTTATTTCCTTATTACAGAGTGATGAATGAAACATCTAACGCTAATTCTATTGTTAAGCAGGGCGTACTAAATAGGTGGCATCCCCCCCCCGCACTTTGAATCTGCGCTCCGAAATACCCGCCGATTCCGCCAGCTCCCAAGATAAGTATCCGCACTACCATGCTCCTTGTTCGCGAATATTGGTGGAGATCACTAACATATTGCTACACCGCTTCCGCTTGATTCTTTAATGCCTGATTCATCGCGATGAATCCTGATTTTGTTTCACCCTCAAGCTTAGACTTGGCAAGCGCGACCAAAATACCGGAAAACTTTTCGCCATGAATAAATCGCACTCGACCCGGCGAGATAGGTTCAATTTTGAAATAATGCTCGCCATCAAAAACTCCAGGCAACAGTAAATGCCCGAGCCAACGCAATTCCTGATTCGGTAGCGCGACAAGTACAGTAGGACGAAAGGTCATCCCTTTGCTGCCGGTCGGTTGAATGAATGCCGTTAGTCGCTCCCCCGTCTTGATGACCCCATTGATAGATCGAATAAACGGATTCCACTGGGGATACGCGATGAAGTCAATGAGTATCGACCAGACCCGTTCCGGTGTTGCGGCTATTTCAATTTCGGTTTTAATTTCGTGCATAGTAAACGTCTTGCTCCGGTTCTATGTTTATGGAAAGATTACCCTGTTCCGGGCATTTACGAAAGCCGCTACGGAACGCTCCACATCAGCCACTGTCGTTGCCCATGAGAATACACTAATGCTAATGATCGGCTCACCATTCCAGACTGATCCTCCACACCAGCATTCCCATGATTGTTGGGGATTTTCCAGTGTTGCTTTCGTGTATTTTAGGGTGTCGTAGACAACTCTATTTATCCGGATAATTAGTTTCAATTTTCCATAACCAGTGTGTAATGTTCGACAATTGGAAATGGATCATAAAAGTGATGCAAAAGCGCCCGCCACTCTTGATATTGGGCAGAACCACGAAAACCTTGGGTATGATCTTCAAGCGTCGCCCAATTTACCAATAATACATATTGGCTTTGATTTTCTATGCAATGCTGCAATTGATGGGAAATGTAACCTTTCATTGCAACGATAATTTTTGATGCGTTATGAAAGGCCGTCTCAAATTCCACTTCTTTACCCGCGATAACATTAAGAACTGCAACTTCTAAGATCATTTTATGCTTTCTCTTTTTTGTAAACCTAGCATGGCGTAGCGACATCGACAGTTCGCAATTGACCGGCATCAATACCACTGACTATTGGACTATAGCCTCCAAAAAAGCCGTGACCAACGGATGCGGCATTAAAGAAGTAGACCGTGATTGCGGCACGAACAACGTCCCGATAAAAAACGGATGATCTGGATGTTCAATGACGCGGATTTCACCTTCGGCATCGGAGCCTGAAATATTCATCGGCCCTTGCTTCAACTCGTCAATGCAATCAGGGTTAACCCCGAAGTTGCAGTAGTAGCGCTCCTTCGCCGACAGGCTTCCGTAGATTGACGCTACCTTAGACTCCGGCACAAAATTAAGCTGCATCTCGCGTCCAGCCAGCGAACAAACCAGTTGCGAGATGAACAGGCTTGAGGCGTATGGATCATACTCGGCATGTTGCGCGTCCTTGAAACCGAGGACATTCCGGGCATACTCGATCACCATATGCTGAAACCCGCCGCAGGTGCCGAAGCAGGGGATGTTGTTTTCCCTGGCATAGCGAATGGCCCACAGCGTTTTCTCCATGCTCTTATAGGGGCTTCCAGGCACAACCCATATGCCCGAATAATGATCAAACAGCTTTTGATCGATGTCTTCAGTTGAAACCCAGTCCGCCGTTATCTCCGCATCCAACTGGTTTTGAGCATGCTTGATGCCTGCATCGGTCGAAATGTGCGGCGGGAATGCCGGCGTATATTCGCCGAGCAAAGCTATAGTCTTAATCATACCGTTTATTTTCCTGGGCTGGGGATGGCAAAATGATAAACAAAGAACTGTTCATCACGTTTCCAACCGGCGGATTGATAAAGCCTTTGGGCGGCTTCGTTGGTTGCTGCTGTTGACAGCGAAACGCGAATAGCGCCCAAGGAATCAGCATACTCAACAGCTGCGGCCATCAGTTTTGAGGCCGCCCCTTTTCTGCGGGCATGTTCATCAACGAAGAGGTCGTTAAGCACGAATATCCTGGCCAGCGATACCGATGAAAAGCTCGGATAGAGCTGGGTGAAGCCAATAGCTTTATTGTCTTCATGCGCAATGAACAAGACCGATTCGCCGTGATTGAAGCGAGCAGACAAAAACTCTGTTGCCGCATCCAAATCGCTGGCGCGGCCATAAAACTGGCGATAGCCGTCAAAAAGCGGCGCAAGCGCCTCAAGGTCGGACAGAGCTGCTTGACGAACGGTGATAGTCTTCATATTTCCCCGAAAAAAATATAACGTTTAATCCACCTGACTGCACCGATTTTCTCACAGCTCCGGTGAAATGATCAGGCGGGCATTGTATGTTCAGGCCGCTCGGATGCGGACAGCAATGCGCGACCCAAACAGATTGATGCATAAACCCGCAATAACCAGCGCGGCGGCGTTTATCTTCCAGTCGAACAGAGGCTCCCCCAAGGCTAATGTTGAAGCCGCAAAGCCGAATACCGGCACCAGTAAGGTAAACGGGGCTACTGTCGCGGCCGGATAGCGGCTCAATAGCCAGCTCCATGCGGCAAATCCAAGCAGGGTCACCGGATACACCATATAGCCAATCGCGCCGATAGTGAGCCAGGAAATATGCGAAATGATTTCAGCGCTCCAACTGTTTTGTTCCAGAAAAAATGACAGAACCAACAGCGGCGGCCAAGCAACGAGGCTTGCCCACACGACCAGCGCAAACATATCGACTTTGCCGAGTTTCTTGGAAATCAGGCTGCCTACCCCCCACGTGGCAGCGGCGGCGATAATCAACATCAGGCCGTAAACCGAAATTTCACCGCCACTATTTGAAGCGACCAGCCCGATTCCCGAAAATGAAACCAGGGCGCCGACGATTTGCCAAATGGAGGGTTTTTCGGCCAGAAATAAGACGGCCAGCAAGACCGTGAAGAACACCTGCATCTGCAGCACCAAAGACGCCAACCCTGCCGTTGTACCGGCGTACATGCCGGAAAACAGCAACGCGAACTGGAGCGCGAACATCACCAAGCCGAAACCGACAACCATGCGCAATGGCGCGGCGGGACGCTTGATGAAAAAGATCGCCGGAAACGCACAGAGAAAAAACCTGAGTGTGCAAAGCAGAATGGGCGGGATTTCTTTAAGGCCGACTTTGATGACGACAAAATTGACTCCCCAAATAGCGACGACCAATATTGCCAATGCAATGTGATGTAAACGCATAGTTTCTCCAGTGGGCTGTTACAGGTAATGGATACGCAGCCGCCGTGCGTCCAGGTTTAGTGCGCATTTACGGCAACTCTGGCTCTGCGCAAGAGCCAAGCAAGACAGGGGACAACTGTGACATCATAGATAAAGCAAAACGTTGATCACCAAACGGAAACGCCAAGATTGGATTAGCCGAATGGTTATGAAGCATTGCGATCCGCCGGATGATTAACGCCATCGTTCGTTGGAACATTGTCGATTTCAAATGGATTGACGCCCTCCAGGCAGCCGACGTTGTAGCCGTACTGACTTGGATTCGAGCGGCGCTGATGGTGCGTGTAGATGCCGCAAATTGAGCAGAAGTAATGCTTCGCGGTCAGGGTATTGAACTGGTAGAGCTTCAATGCATCTTGGCCTTTGATGATCTTGATGCCGGAGAACGGAACCGAGGCGACTATCGCTCCCTTTCTTCGGCAGATCGAACAATCGCATCTCCGAGGGTCAACGATGCCGTCAGGCAAGTCGAGTTCCAGCACAACGGTTCCGCAGTGGCACGTTGCCAGATGCTTCGGTTTAATAACCGTCTTTCCAACCTGCTTAATCATGCTAATCACCTCTTTGCTTCATAATGTTACGGTAAGGCGACATCGATGCCCACAACCCGACTGGGAAAAGAAACCTCCAAGACAACACAGCCGACATCCGTTTTGAACGGTCCGTGAAGTTCGCCGGGCGGACGGCTGGCGTAATGCCCGGCTTCCAGCCAAATATCAAACGCCTGGTCGTAAAGCCGACCGCTGACAATAAATACCTCCTCCGGGTATGGGTGGCCTTTACCCACCGAACAGCGAAGTATCGGCATCGGGCAAGAATCAAGTCAGCCGGGTATATTCTCCGGTAATTGGGTCGATGCTCAAGGCCAATTCTTCGGCCATTCCTTCAAGCCCTTTGATGGGCGTCCAACGTTCCCGGTTCTCTTCACTTAAGGTGTTCCTGTAAGTTGAAGTTGATTTCATCATGTAGTTTCTTTGACCTCAAGATCAGGATTTACAAAATCCCAAGGCTGATGGCTTGCGCCCCAAAAAACTTGCTGCGGCTTAAACAAGCCGGGATCGTCTAACGTTGCGGCATGAAAAAACAGCATTCCCGGATAACCGGATGACTTTTTTAAAACCGGATTTCCGCAGGTAGGACAAAAGCCGCTACTGACAGTACTGCCATTGTCCGAAATCAATTCATAAAACTTGAGTTCTCCGGAAACAACCGTGTCTTTGCTTGAGGCAACAAACTCGGCAGAATGCCCCGAACCTGTAATTCGTTGACATTGCCTGCATTGGCACAAAAAAGATAACCGGGGCTCGGATTCCAATTCATATTTCACTGCCCCGCAAAGACAATTGCCTTTAAATAAACCCACCTCTTCCCCCTTGACAGTCAATACAAACGTCTAATGCGATAGACATAATATTGATTATATTATGAAAAAAATACCGCCCGCTACGCGCCGACTGCACGATAGTCATTCAGCCACGTTCCGGCATTTCGCGTTATCTCATCGTATGCCTCAAAGCGCCAAGTCTCACGCAAAGCCGAGGCATACCACTCTTGCATGGACGGCAACGCTAACAGGCGCTTGGCGTATAGAAGGGAGTCGGGGCTCATTATCGGCTCATAGGTCTGTACGCGAAACGCGACAGGAGCGAAAAAGGCGTCCACGGCAGTAAATGACTGTCCGACAAGATACGGTCCGCCAAAGCGGGCAAGACTCTGGAGCCATAGTTCATCGAGCCGGGCCAGATCTTTTTCCAACCCTGGAGAGTATGAGTCGATTCTCGCCCGCACTCCGCAGTTCATATTACAGCGTTCACGCAGTACCTGAAACCCCGAGTGCATCTCGGCAACTGCGCTGCGCGCCCAAGCGCGTGCCGACGCATCGGCAGGCCAGACTTGCGGCGCTCGCTCCGCCAAGTATTCAGTGATAGCCAATGAATCCGAGACGACGGTAGCGCCGTCGACCAGACACGGCACTTTTCCGCTTGGCGAGAAGCGGCGAAACTGGTTAGGTTCCGTCTTGTCGCCGAAGGGGACGAGCCGTTCAACAAACGGGATTTCGAGTTCGCGCATCAGCACCCATGGCCTTAATGACCACGACGAGTAGTTCTTATTAGCAATGAAGAGTTCCAACATGAATGTAATTGTCCTTTGGTTTAGATTTAGATACCCGACGTAAAAGTGAGAACTGCACAGTTTTGCTCAGCTCCGCCTATGCATAGGGTTATGCCTTAACTTCTCTGACCGGGTCTTGTCCATTCCAGTCTTGGGCGGCTTTGGCGATATTCCGAATGCGTTCATATTGTGTTGGCTCCAGAAGGTCTGATATTTCATACATGAACCTGCCGTTACCGTTGCCGGCATCAAGCATCTCGCCGAATTCTTGACTCAAATGGAACTCCTGCTTATTAAGTTATAACGGTCACATTGGCGCCGCTACGCCTGAACTGTAATCTATGCCTCCGACATCGTGATTAGCGGATCGACTAAAGAACCTCCTAAACTTCCTGTTCGCGTTTTTGCACACGAAGATATGGTTCACGAGCAAGCATTCGCTTCAAGTATTGCTCGATATTATCATGCCTTAAAGACAGTGCTCGTTTACCGCCTCGTTGGGCCCAGCTAAGAATATTGGCGACTATTAAATCCGCACAAGTAAACCCGTCACCCACTAAGAATTCACGGTCGCTAAGACGCAAGCTAAATACATCCAGTGTTTTTTCAAACTCATAATTCGCTGTTACCAACATTTCCCGAATCCTGTATTCTTTAGGCAATACAAACCGATGTTTCGCCATACTCCAGAGTGGTTGTTCAAGTTCAGTCATGGCGAAATAACACCATTGGTCATAGATGGCGCGCTCTGAAGTCCTACAGGCCGGCACCAGGTTCGAATCCGGAAATAAATCGCCAATGTAAGTACAGATCGCCGCAGACTCCGTCAAAACCAAGCCGTCGTGAACTAACGTCGGTACTTTGCCGCTGGGGTTGAGTTTCAGATAAGATTCCTGCCTGGCCTCACCTTTTCCAAGATCAATTTTAATATACTCATAATCAGCGTTTGCTTCCTCCAGCGCCCAGAGAACTCTTGTACTACGTGTATCCGGCATGCCATAAACTTTGATCATATTCAGCCTGTTATAAACGACAATTCTTCTATTTTTGCATGAGCTGGTCTTAAATCAACATTAAAGCTCATTCGCGGGAGCTAACGTGATGTATGCGACATCAATTGTCTGATAAAAATTTACCGTCATATAACTCATCGTCTAGTTGTTCTTACTGAGTCGTGTCCTGCTTGACCGCAGGGCTTGCCGGAAATAACCCGATGCGGCCGAGATGGGTAAAGCTAAAGCCATCCGAATACTTGAGTCCGTAACCGAGCGCACGGTCAAAACCGATATGAGCGCACCAGATGATGCCGGCGCCAAGGATGGTCGGCGCTGTAAAAACAAGACCCGCCGCAAGGCAGGCAACCGCCCCGCAATAAGAGTGCGCTAAATTGTAACTAACAGCTCCAACCTTCGGCCCTGCGAGATAACCGAACAAAGAAAGATCCGGCGTAAGAAAGAACAATGCAAACGTTCCCCAGCCTAGACCGAATTTTGAATAGGCGACAGAAGCCGCAACGAGCACACATAACCCCTCAAGCCGAAGCACGACACGCACCACGCCTTTAGTTTCACCTAACATAC
>JALNYY010000128.1 GCA_023229605.1 Methylobacter sp. | reverse complement strand
GAAGTACTTTACCGGAGCCGAATAGAAGGCTACAGCCATGCCGAAATTGCCGGGCAATTGGGTATTTCCAAAAGCCTGGTGGAAAAACATGTGATGCGAGCCTTGAATCATTGCCGCCAAGCGGTCGATGAGGAAGACGAATAATGTGGTTTAAGACGGATCCATTCGTTATAGTTATAAATATCCCCACTTCCCCGTTAAGCCATGTCGATGAATGATTCCGTATCGAAAACTCGCGAGTGCCTTGAGCAAGAGGCTGTTGCGTGGCATACGCGCTTAACGTCGGGAGACATCAGCGAGGTCGAGCAAGCCGGTTTCGAGGAATGGCGCAAGCAGAGTCCGGCTCATGACCTAGCCTACAGCAAAATCGAAAACCTCTGGCAGATGATGGAGGTCCCTGTAAAAACCGATCGGCAACGACGCCAAAAGATTTACAGGGCGTCTAAACCCGCACATTACCAGCGTTGGAGTCAGGGACTGGCCGTTGCCGCGTCTTTGTTATTGTTGGTCACTCTGGGGGTGTACCCGGATTACCTGTACGCTCCCTGGGCCGATTACAGCACCCATATCGGTGAGCGAACCTCGATCCGCCTTGAGGACGGAACAGTCGCGCATCTCAATACCGATACCGCGTTCGACGTGACTTGGCGCGACAATGAAAGACGCGTTGTCCTGCTCAGGGGAGAAGCCGAATTCGAGGTGGCTCGCGACAGCAACCGGCCGTTCCGGGTGCAAGCCGGCAACACCATTACCGAAGCGCTCGGCACCCGCTTTATTGTTCGTTATGGTGATACAGCGGGAACGGTTACCTTGCTGGAAGGCAAGGTTCGCGCCGAGCAGACCAAGAAACACGGAACGTTCATTACCTTACATCCCGGAGAGCGTGTGGCTTTCGACGCGCAGCGCTTGGGCGAAGCTTCCGCAACTGATGTATCGGCTGCGGAAGCTTGGCGAAGAGGCCGATTGGTCATGAATTTCGTTACCTTGAAACAGGTAGTTGCCGAAATCAACCGCTATCATCGCGGACCGATCACCCTGCTCGGAGATGCCTTGGCCGATAAAGAAATTAATGTCGCGATAGACCTTAATAACATCGATGCCTGGCTGGACACTCTGAAGGATACGCTGCCGATCCGAATCCGACGAGTTGGTTCTTTTGTGTTTTTGCAGTCCTGATTACCAGGCTGATCTCAGTATTCTATCCAGTTAAGTTTGTCCCTTTTGCGCCATGCGCGCCTTATACAATGACGCGCCCGGAGCCGCGACAATTTGCCGCGGTTATTTTTTATGTGGTTCCGCATCTTCCCATTCGTAGTAGTAAATGAACATCTGACAACTACGAGGAAAAACAATGAAAAAAACCGGAACACCGGCTTTAGCGTCAAAGAAGGGCATTGGACGCAAACACCCCCACTTCGCCAGCATTGCCTTACATTTAGGCTTGGCTACATTAAACGCGCCCATACCGGCTTATGCTGATGAAACCGTCACGCCGGCCGCAAAAGGAACCACAAAAGCCGACAGCCGTAACTACAGCATCGCCAAGCAGCCGCTTTATTCGGCTTTGAGCGCGCTCGCCGAACAGGCCGGAATCCAATTTGTCTACAGTGCAGAATTGGTCAAAAACCTCACCTCGCCGGGCGTGCAAGGTCGATATACCGCCGATGCGGCTTTGCAACAGGTATTGTCAACAACAGACATCAGCTTTCGCCGCACCGGGCCGAACACCGTAGTGCTGGAACACAATAAGCCTGTTAAAAAGCAGAATGCCGCCACTTCAGCATCAGAAAAAAAGCCGTCGGTTGACAATTCTGTTTTTGAATTGGGTGAGATGATGGTGACCTCGACCTCGACCCCTTCAGGAAAATTGCAAAGCCGGGATATTCTTAGTTCTGTCGATATTATGAATGCCGATAAAATCGAAAATCAAAATGTGCTCACCAGTTACGATTTATTCCATCGCATGCCCGGCGTGCAAATCACCCAATTCAATCAAGGCACCACGACAGGAAAATTTTCTTTTCGAGGCTTTAATGGCGAAGGCAATATTAATGCCGTCAAGCTGTTAATTGACGGAATCCCCAGCAATACCAATGACGGCAACATGCCTTTCATCGACGCGTTGTTTCCGTTGGATATTGAGTCGATTGAAGTGGTTAGAGGCACCAACGATCCTCGCTACGGTTTATATGCTATCGCCGGCAATGCTAATATATTTACCCGCCAAGGGGGGAATTACGCTAAGGCTAGGATGAGTTACGGCAGTTTCAACAGCCACGACATTCAAACCGGCGTGGGCTATGAAACCGGTGGTTTTTCGCAGAACTATACTGTGTCGTATCGAGCTACCGACGGTTATCGCGATCATGCCTCTTCGGAAAAAAACGGTTTTTCCGGCAAATGGTTTTACACGCCTGAAAGTGAAAAATACAAAGTCGGTTTGATTGCCAGGTGGAGCGATGCGGATGCGGAAGAACCCGGCTATTTGACTTTGGACCAAGCCAGAGCCGATCCAACCCAATCGATGCCGCATAACGCGACTGATGGCGGCACCCGGCAAGTCGGGCAAATCAGCGGGCATTTGGACGTCAATGTAACGGATAATTTATTTTGGTCCACGAAAAGTTACGCCAATGTATTCGATGATCAACGCTGGGTCCGGTATAGCGTTGCGGAATCCCAGCAGGAGCGGCTGACTAATGAAGTCCAGTATGGCGGCACGACGTCGCTGACTTACCGGCCGACAATTTCCTGGCTGGATGATTTTTCGCTGGAGACCGGTTTTGATATTCAGCAGCAAGATAATAAAAGCCGCCGATATAGGAATTTAAACCGGGTCAGAACCGCGCAAACACGGGACCAGGATTTTAGCTTCAATGTCTATGGCGGTTATTTGCAAGCCATGATTAAACCCTTTAAATGGTTGAAACTGACGCCGGGATTTCGGGCCGATAAAGTTGGCGGGGACTATACCAATAAACTTAATAATACAGCCTATGCGGTTAACGATTACGGCACCATCTGGCAGCCTAAAATGGGCGCGGTTATTACGCCGATAGACGGCTATAGCCTTTACGGCAATTGGGGACGCACTTTCCAGGTTGCCGTGGGTACGGCTGCGTTTAAAACCAATCCGAATCCTGTTGATGTGCCGCCATCCATTAACGAGGGGTGGGAAGTCGGCGTTAAATTAGAACCCGTCGATTGGGCTGAAGGACGCGTTGCGTACTGGAAGCAATCGGCTACTAATGAATCGAGCCGGGTTCTTAATAGTGCGAATAACGATTCAACGCTGATCGGCGCAACCGACCGGCAAGGCGTCGATGTGCAAGTTAAAATCAAACCGATTGAGGCTGTCAGCGTATGGACGACTTATTCCCTGCAAGAAGCTATTGTCACCCAGCCTCCCAGCAATCCAGCTCTGACAGGCACGCAAATTTTCAACACGCCGAATTACCTGTTTTCCGGCGGCATAGATTATCAGATAACGCCCAAGCTGAAATCCTCTCTGTGGACGACGGGACAAGGCGACTACTACACCGATGAGGCCAATGCAAAAGGTAAATTCGGCGAATATGCCCTGTTAAACCTGGATTTGGGTTACCAGGTCAACAAAATCGTCGATTTACAGTTCCAGATAAAAAACCTGGCCGATACCTATTGGGAATATGTTTGGTATAACACCACGGTGAATCAAACCATGCATTCGCCCGGCGATGGTCGCGCATTTTACGGCGCGATCAATGTTAAATACGATTTATAACTGACCCAATGCCTGCCGCACACCGTATTAAATGGCGTAAGCTTTGGCTAGGTGCCCATCTCTATTTGGGCTTGAGTCTTGGCCTGTTATTCGTTCTGGCAGGTCTTACCGGCAGCTTGCTGGTTTTCTATGTCGAGCTTGATGAAATACTCAACCCGACGCTGCATATATCGGTAACTCAGGCTCAACAAACGCCGCAATCTTATGAAGCCGTCTTTCAAGCTATAGGTCAAGCTCATCCCGAGCGCAAAGCGGCCTGGCGATTGGAAATGCCGCGCCATAATCAAGCCATGGTCATGGCGCGTTACTATAAACCGGTCGAAAAAACCGGCCTGTCTTTTGCACCGCTGATTGTCTGGGTCAATCCCTATAATGCCGAAGTTGCCGGCAGCCGTTTTTGGGGCGAATTTGCAATGACTTGGCTGTTCGATCTTCATTATGCGTTGCTGCTGGACGGTACCGGCAAAACGCTAATGGGTATTGCCGGTTTTTTGTTATTGATAGCTTTGCTTAGCGGCATCTATTTGTGGTGGCCTGCATCCGGCAAATGGCGGCAGGCTCTGTCCATTAAGCGCGGTGCAAGTAGGCCCCGATTCATTTTTGATTTGCATAAAACCCATGGCGTTTACAGCTTTGCTATGCTGTTGCTGATATTAGTCAGCGGCGTAATTTTGGAATTGCCGACTGTGTTTAAACCGGCGATTAATTATCTATCGCCGTTGTACCAAGCCACGGCTAATCAGTCGCCGTATCAACCGGGTTATTCCAGGATTAGTTTGGATCAGGCCGCTGCCATCGCTACAGCTCGTTATCCTGAAGCCATTTTACGTTGGATAGAAACACCCGACGGGCAGGATGGCTGTTACAGGATTATGCTGTACCAACAAGGAGAACCCAGTTTCCGATTTCCAAAAACGACAGTATGGATAGATCAATACAGCGGCGCAGTATTATCAACCAGAAATCCAAGGCAAGAACAATCCGGCGATACCTTCATTAACTGGCTGCATCCTTTACACAATGGCGAAATAGCCGGCATGGCGGGGCGGTTGCTGGTCTTTGTTAGCGGCTTTATTCCCGCCATACTCTATGTTACGGGCATCATTCGCTGGCTGCAAAAGCGCCGTGCGCGGCAGTTGCAGATGATAAAAGCCGGTTAATAATTATCGCGGTAAAATGCAAAAAACTGCGTTATATGCCTTATTTAGCCGTGGTATATGGCGCATTACTTTATGGCAAAACTGACAAGTGATTGATATTCCAATTCATTTAATTGGGCATGGATATTGCTCTAATATTCTGGATTTACTCCTGTTTAATCCTGTTTTGCACAATCGATGTCCGAATCCAAACACAGCTTCCTGCATGACCTGTTCCTGAAACACGCTCACGAGGTCAGCGCCTTCATTCGCGGACGCTGGCCCAGGGAGCAGGATGTTGACGACATCATGCAGGAATCGTTTTTACGCTTGTCTCAAGTCCCCAATCCTGAAACCATCCTTAACCCGCGAGCCTTTCTGTTCACAACCGCATCCAATATGGCCGTGGATCGCCATCGCCGCCGAAAAACCCGCGAGCGTTATATTGAACCGGACGCAGACCTTGAAAACCTGGCGAACGATCCTTTCTCTCCCGATCGCCATTCGGAAGCGTACCAAGCGCTTGAGCGATTTACTGAATGGCTGGACGAATTGCCGGAACTGCACCGGCATGCCTTTGTTTTGTACCGCATCGAAGGTTGTGCGCATGCAGAAATCGCCGTGCGCCTTGGCATTTCGGTGAGTTCTTCCGAGCGCTATGTAAAATCTGCCATGCAGCATATCAGTATGCGTCTTAGCGCCATGCAGGCTTAAAATTATGACGATAATCGCGCTGTCGAACGTCTATAGTATGATTACGCTAAAATGGATTTAAAACCGCAGTTTGAGCCTGTGAAATCCGTTCGTGCTGAGCTTTTGTCGAAGCATGAACGGTTTACCCGCTTGGAGCATTCCAAAATCCCGCTCACCCTTCGACAAGCTCAGGGCGAACGGGATTTTGGAATGCTCAACTGCGGTTTTTTAGGATGAACCGATTTAACCGAGACCGACGAGGCCATAAACCCGCGTGAAAACCATTCCGCCCTCTCCCGATTCAGTGCAGACACAGGCTATCGATTGGCTGCTGCGCATCCGTTCGGCAAATTGTACGGCAACAGAGCGCCAAGCTTTCAACAACTGGCTGGAAGAGAGTGCCGGCCACCGTCAGGCCTACGAAACAGCACAGGCGCAATGGGAATGGATGGAACCGTTTAAAGCCATGAATTTTCCGGCTCGGGATGCGGCATTGCGCTACCGTAAAAAGCCGCATCGCTTCTTGTTTGTATATGCCGCCGCGTCGCTGCTGCTGGCTCTGGGCTTGACCGCCTTTATGCCGAACGGCTGGCTGGGTATCCCGCATACCTATGTTGCCGAAAAAGGCGACCGTCAAACGGTCACTTTGGCTGACGGTTCCAGTATTGAACTCAATACTGACAGCGAGGTGCGTGTCCATTTCAATCGTTGGCGGCGCAACGTCGAAATGATCAAAGGCGAAGCTTTTTTTACCGTGACCCACGATGCCGAACGCCCGTTTGAAGTACGCGCCGGTAGCGGACGCATCCGCGACATCGGCACCGCGTTTGAGGTTTACATTAAACCCGAACAAGTCATCGTCGCCGTACAGGAAGGCATCGTCGAAGTGCAAGCCTCCGGAAAGCGTGAACTGACAGCAGGACAACAACTCGCCTTTAACGACAGAGGTGAATTCCAGGCCCTGCAAGATCAGGATGTCGCCGGGCTCACCGCCTGGCGGCAAGGCAAACTGGTGTTCCGCGATCGCTGCCTCGACGACGTACTCGCCGAAGTAGGGCGCTACCACGATATCCGCATCCGCTTACAGAATGAAACCTTGGGCAAACTGAGGGTCAGCGGCACATTTCTTACCGCCGAACTCGATGACACGCTTAGCGCGATCGCCGCAATTCTGCCGGTTAACATCGATCACGTCGGCGCGCATGAAATCGTGCTGAAATCGGCGGCAACCCTGTACCGATAAAACGCGACACAAAATAAATTCAAATTCCTGACGATTTTTTTAAAGTCATGCGTCTATCCCTTATGAACACACACCACAAGGGAGAAACGGATAAATGACATTAAAAATGAAACGGCTTACCGCAGCTATTCTGGCGACCATGGCTAGCGCAGCTTACGCAGAACAGCAAAAACACCACTTTGACATCCCCGCGCAAGCGCTGGGCTCGGCACTGCAAACGCTCGCCGCCCAATCCGGCGCGCCGATGCTTTACGCAGAACAGACGGCGGCGGGCAAGCAAAGTCCGCGCTTGAGCGGCGATTACACCACCGCTGAAGCGGCGGAGAAACTGCTTGCAGGCAGCGGCCTTGCTCACAGCGTCGCCGAAAACGGCACGGTGACGGTTAAGCCCGCGCAAAGCGCCACTATCTTAAAACCGATGACGGTCACCGGAAAATCGGGGGATGACCCAAAGTCTTACATAGCCGCCAACTCCAGCACCGCCACCAAAACCGATACGCCGATCATGGAAACGCCGCAATCCATTCAAGTGATCAAGCGGGCATTGATAGACGACCAGCAAAACATCACCGTCAGCGAAAGCCTGCGCAATGTCAGCGGCGTGGTTCCCAATAATCCCGTATTTACGCCCGCCAGCGAAAATACCCTCATCCGCGGCTTTGCAGCCGAGCAAGTGGTTGATGGTTTTACCCAGTATCGCAATGCCGGCGACCGGGAAAGTACGGTTAATATCGAACGAATCGAAGTCTTGAAAGGCACTAACGGCATACTTTACAGTGGCGGCTCCGGTTCGCCGGTCGGCGGCCTGGTCAATATCGTTTCCAAGCTGCCCAAAGCCGTGGCCTCCCGTGAGGTGGGTTTTAAAATCGGCACCAACAGTTATTACCAACCCTATGTCGATATTAACCAGCCGCTGACTAAAAATGTTTTGGCCCGCTTTACCGGCGAGTACACCAATGCGGGCAGTTATCTGGATGCCGTGAATACGCAACGCTATAACCTCAACCCGACATTAACGTTTACTAACAACGATACCACTACTTTCACAGTGCAAGGCAAAGCGTCGAGGTGGGATCAGCCGGAATACCAAGGTTTGCCTGCCACCGGTACGGTAGCGGGTAATTTTTCGATTCCCCGCACTACCTTTATCGGCCCTTCCAATATACCCAATAGTTATAGCGAATCTTATGGTGTTTGGGGCACGTTGGATCACAAGTTTAACAATATCTGGTCATTGAATCTCAAGGCCCGTCATGCGCAATCGGCATTTAACGAGAAAGTTCAGCCGCTATACGGCGCAGACGGATTTATTGCTGATAGGCCTTCTTTTCTTCCTTCAACTTGGTTTTTCGCGAATGCAGAGCTGTCTCAAAAGCAAGAGGAACTGAGTTTTTTAGGCAATGCGACGGCAAAGTTTAATGTCGGTCCTACTAAAAACACTTTGTTAATCGGTGCAGATCATAGCGATTTAGATGACAGAGGCTTTATGGATGTGGGGGCAGTGTTAGGCACCGTTAATCTAACTGCACCCTCGTTTCCCGTACCTTATAGCCAAGCAGGTGCAGGCGTCGATAACATGTTCGTAAAAAACACCACTTACGGCGGTTATACCCAGTTACAAAGCACGTTCTATGACCGGCTTCATTTATTAGCCAGTGTCAGAGTAGGCCATGTCGGCATTGATTATCATACTTCGCAGGGCGTCATTTCCAACGGCGAAAAGACCCGGTTTTTGCCTCGCGCAGGCGGCGTTTTCGACCTGACCGATGAATATTCTTTATTTATCAACTATAGCGAAGGGATGCGCGGACAACCCTTTCTCAATTTTGTCGGTGCGCCTCAACCGGCGGAATCGACAACGCTTGAAGGCGGACTTAAACTCAATATCGCGCACCAACTGACCGGACAGATAGCCGGCTATCAAATCGAACGCAGCAACGTCGCGGTAACCGACAACACCGATCTGCTACGCCGCTCAAAAGCCGCCGGGCAACAGCGTTCGCGCGGTATTGAAACCGACCTGACCTGGCAGGCAACCGACGCTCTGAGTATTCTTGCCAACTACGCACATACCGATGCCAGATACACAGACAATCTGGCGGGCGTTCCTGAAGGCAACCAGCTGGCCATGGTGCCTGAAAATTCCGGCCGGCTGTGGCTTAACTATCGTTTTCAACAGCCGGTGATCAAAGGCTTGAGTATCGGCGGCGGCGTTTATGCGCAAGGGCAGGCGTACCTGTCGAACAATAATCTGTACAAAAGCGACGGCTACCACAGCTTCGATGCGAGTATCGCTTATGAGCACCAGCGTTTCAAATTGGCGGCGACGGTAAAAAACCTGACCGATGAACACTATTTCCAACCCTATGGCTATTTCGGCGGGCGCGTCATCGCTTCGGAGGGTACATCCGCCTATGTCACCGGGTCTGTTAAATTTTAAGGAGCCTTTATATGGATCGCCGTCAATTTACTAAGCTGGCCTTGTTGGGAGGCGGTGTTGCGCCTTTCATATCGGGCTGCCCAGCGCTTGCTAAAGAAATTCTTCAACCATTAAATGCCGGGCAGGCAATAACATCTCCTCATTTAGGTAAAGATGAAGCGGCGGCCATGTCCCGCAAAGCCCACGAAGCGTTTATGAGCGTTAATGAGCAGGAGTTTAAGATGTTGGGTGAGGAACATATTGCCATGCTTTTATACCCTGGTTTTACCGCACTGGACCTGGTGGGCCCTCAATACCTGTTTGCCTCGATGATGGGTGCAAAGATTTATTTAATTTCCCCCACCGATGACCTGAAGCCGGTAACCTGCGGCGAGGGATTAGCGATTGTACCGACTCATACCCTAAGCGAATGTCCCGAAGCCCTGGATATTCTCTTTGTGCCCGGAGGCGCCAACGGCACGCTTGAGGCGATGAAAAACGCTAAATTGATCGACTTTATAGCCGGCAGGGCGGCGGCTTCCCGATACCTGACCAGCGTTTGCACAGGCAGTTTGCTGCTGGGCAAGGCCGGTTTATTGAAAGGGAAAAAAGCCACCTCTCATTGGACTATGCTGGAGCTATTACCGGAATTTGGCGCCATACCGGTAAAGCAGCGAGTGGTCTGGGACGGCAAACTGATTACCGGCGGCGGCGTAACCGCAGGCATTGATTTCGGGTTGCAAGTTGTTGCCGCACTGCGCGGCGAAATGTATGCCCAAACGATCCAGCTTCAGGCAGAGTACGATCCGGCCCCGCCTTATGATTCGGGTTCACCGGAAAAAGCCGATCCATTCGTTAGAGATAATCTTAAAAGCATATTTACGCCGCTGATCGAGAGTTTCAGATTGGCAATTTAATGGATCAATTACCGCGGCGGCAAATACTGGATGTGGACGGTCCAACCATCGGAAGTGTCCAGCTACCGGGCAATGGCCGTTGTTTAGCCGGCTGGGCATATCTTGGTGTTTTTGTCGGGCTCGGCTTGCCGGTACTGTTTATTACCGCAAAGCCAACACGTTTAAAACCGGTATAACTTTATAAAAAAGCGTTTATCATTATGCATATCCCCTAGAAAAATCATTTGCTCAACGCAAAACATATAGATACCAAGCTACTCATTATCGCCTAGAAGAGTCTACTTTGGACTTTCGTGCTTTTCGTGGACTAACTGCGGTTTTTAGGATACCACTTGGTTATTGATATTTTTGATACTGCAGGTGGTGATTTTTGCACCTGAATCGTCTTACAGTAAAAAGCACGGAAGTTTTTCGTTGAGCAAATGGTTTTTCTCGGTAACGGAATATGCTTAATACCAGCAATTGCAGCCGACGTGAACGCCGGATACCCAACACACCCGATTAACGCTAACTATCTAAAAATAACTTAAGGAGTGGAAATGATAAAACGACTGTTTTTTGCTGCGGCGATCATGCTTACTGCCGTCTCCGGCATGGCGGGCACTATTACCAACGGAGCTTGGTCACCGAGCGCCTGCGGTACGGAACCGGCGGTTCCTGTTATCGATCAAAGCAGCGTTGATGCTTACAACCAAAGCGTCAAGGCCATCAATGACTGGCAGGAAAAAGCCAATGCCTATAACGGCTGCCTGATTAAAGAGGCGAACGCCGACAACGCTTTAATCGCCAATTCCGCAAACGACGAACAAGCCCGATTGCGGGCGGCCATGGAAAAAATCCAGGCCGAGACCACGGCGGCCAAAGCAAAACTGGATAAAAAATAAAATCCGGTTTTAACGCATCCCTCGTAGAGCGGACTGTTCGCGCTCTATAATCTTGAACATAAAACTGATGTTACGCAATTGATCGAATTTACACTGAATTTAAGGAGTCGCTAACGCGACAGTTATTTGAATCTACGATTCGGGTACCGGCAGTGTCGGCGATGTGTTTCTGGACTGGCAATGGCCGCTGCATAGCGGTAAGTCCTTCGGTTGGACGGGACGGATTCTGGTATTTCTTTCCGGACTGGCCTGCCCGGTTTTGTATGTGACCGGGGTGATACGCTGGCTGCAAAAACGCAAGGCGAAGCAGTGCATGGCGCGCTAAGGTGTAAGCCGCTATAAATGGAGCCTTGAACCTGAGTCTTAACTCGGACTTTTCAACGCGGGGCTTTTTATGTCCGGTCGCCCTTACGGCGGCGCAGAAATATCAAGCCTTAGTGATGTTTAGCAATTTGCTTAGGAGAAACGCCAAAATATCTGGCAAATGCCGCGCTGAAGTTGCTGGCATGCTGATAACCGACCAAGTCGGCCGCGACACTGACGTGGCATTGCCCTGTTTTCAGTAACTGATAGGTATGGTTCATTCTGATTTCCAGCAGTAAGCCATAAGGTGTGTTGTTTAAAAAATGATGAAACAACTGCTTTAATTTAAGCTGATTGGTTCCTACCCGCTTGGCCAAATCCGCTACCGAAGGAGGATGCCTGAATTCATTAAACAAAATATCGCGAGCCAGCATCGCTTTGGCCTGGTCTTGTTGCGAGAACTTTGAGGAACCTTGCGGCGCATCCTGGAACAGGTGGTTCAATTCAGAGGCCAAAACAGTCATCGCCAGCCCGCGCCTGAAAACCGGCTTAACTTCATCGGCAACATTGCAGGCCGTTAACAACTGCACGGCTGAAACGCCTTGCGCCGATATAGGCTGGCAACTTAACAAACGCATGTCCATGCGATTAAACAACCCGGCCGTTTTGGTTTTACCGAAAACGCGGTCCAGCCAGCTTTTGCCCATCGAAAAACGCAGCTGAAACATGTCTTTCTCCGCTTCATACTGACGCTCTCCCGTGATTGAGCCGAACGTTGTTATCGACGCGTACCCCTGCTTAAACAAGAGTTCGGAGCCCTGGTTGTTGATAAAGCGGGAACGGCCTTTTATAGAGCTGAGGCTAAGCAGGATATATTTGAATATATCGAGGCGTTTTACAACCGTGAGCGACTTCATTCCGCCAATCATTATGTGTCGCCAGTGGACTACGAAATGCAGCTAAAATATGCTTAACTTTGTGTCCGGAAAAGTGTTGACAGATCAGTTTTTCCCGGCGCACTGATCCCGTTTGTTTTTCAGCTGCATTTTGCGATGCTTGTCCGGCGAGACAGGCATCATTATCGTCGGCATCATGGCTATCATATTGTTGTTTTCAGTATTAACCGGCCTGATTCGCTGGCTGCAAAAACGCCGGGATAAATTACATCGTCATATGTAGTTT
>JALNYY010000127.1 GCA_023229605.1 Methylobacter sp. | reverse complement strand
CAGTATCATTGGTCAGACCGGTGAATTACAATTGCTCCTGCTCGCGATGGATAATGTCACCGAAACCCGATAGCCAGTATTGCATTGCAAACGTGTAAGTGTTGTACTATTTAAAGGTGTAAGCATTTAGCCGCAGAAGTTGGATTGCATCGGTTCACTACATGGGCTGTGAAAGCATTATTGAAATAAATTATTTACTGCGAAGGGAGCGAAATCCATCTTTGCAGCCTGTTTTCGTGGTTATTTCTTGATAATGTGAAAATAACGAAACCTTCATAGCACCTATCGATTGAGGCACTTCCGCCATCCCTGGCAGTCGGTCGCATCGGTTCCCTGCCGATTGCGACACTTCCGCCATCCCTGGCAGTCGGTCGCATCGGTTCCCTGCCGATTGCGACACTTCCGCCATCCCTGGCAGTCGTAAATGATAGTGAGGAGCTTATGAACAGCAAGCAAACCGAACAGGAACCGCCAAAATTACGCGCCGCGGCCGCAGAACAACCCGGCTGCCCCACTATAGCGCCATCGTCCCGCTCCGAACAAGAACTGCTGCACGAACTACAGGTGCACCAAATCGAGCTGGAGATGCAAAACGAGGAGTTACAACGTACCAGCGCCGCCCTGGAAACAACGCATAACCGCTACCTCAATCTTTATGAGTTCGCCCCCGTTGGATATATCACCCTCACCTCCAAGGGCGAGATTATCGAAACCAATCTTACCGCCGCCACGTTGCTCGGCGTGGAACGCCACTACCTTCTAAACCGGTATTTCGCCGACTTGGTCGCACCCGAAAGCGGTGACCGCTGGCGTCTTCTATTCAAAAACACGCTACAGCATAAAGGTGAACAGAAAAATTTCGAACTGATGTTAAGACGCGGCAATAGTTACTTCCATGCCCGACTGGACTGCCTGCAAATAATGGCTGCCGATCAAACTCCGGCGCTACGCATCACTTTCACCGACATCACCGAAAGCAAGCATGCCGAAGAACAGTTACGCATCGCCGCCGTCGCCTTTGAGGCTCAGGAAGGCATCATGATCACCAATGCCGATAAGGTAATTTTGCGGGTCAACCGGGCTTTTACCACCATCACCGGTTACAGGGCCGACGAACTCGCCGGCCAGACGCCGCATATCCTCAACTCGGGACGCCACAACGAAGCCTTTTACGCCGAGATGTGGGACTGTATTAATCGCACCGGTTCCTGGCAGGGCGAAATATGGGATCGACGCAAAAACGGTGAAATCTATCCCAAATGGCTGACTATCAACGCAGTGAAAAACAGCGAGGGAATCGTCACTCACTATGTCGGCTTACATACCGACATATCGGAACGCAAGGCCTCGGAAGAGGAAATCAAACAACTGGCCTATTACGATCCATTGACCTCATTGCCGAACCGGAGGCTTCTGCTGGACAGGCTGCAACAAGCACTGGCGGCCAGTTCGCGCAGTGAGAAATACGGAGCGCTGCTATTCATTGACCTGGACAACTTCAAGTCCCTTAATGACAACCTGGGCCACGACATGGGGGACATTTTGTTGCAGCAGGTCGCGCAGCGCCTTATTTCCTGCGTACGAGAGGGCGACACCGTATCTCGTCAAGGCGGCGACGAATTTATAATAATGCTGGAAGATCTGAGCGAGAATCCTGAAGAAGCCGCGGCAAAAGCTAAAACCATAGGCGAGAAAATTCTTATTTCACTGAACCAGCCCTATCAGCTCAACAACCACGACTACAAGAGCACCCCAAGCATCGGCATCACGCTATACATCAATCATAACCATACTATAAATGCATTACTGAAACGGGCGGATATCGCGATGTATGGGGCCAAAGCCGCGGGCCGCAACACCTTGCGCTTCTTTGACCGGGATATGCAACAGGCGGTTACGGATCGCGCCTCCCTGGAAACCGACTTGCGTTTAGCGCTGGCGAAAAGTCAATTCAAGCTCTATTTTCAGCGGCAGGCGCACTACGATGGGCAAACCATTGGCGCTGAAGTATTGTTGCGCTGGGAACACCCTGAACGCGGTTTTGTCTCACCGCTTGAATTCATTCCACTGGCTGAAGAAATCGGACTGATAATACCCATCGGGCAGTGGGTGCTGGAAGCCACCTGCGCCCAACTTACACTATGGCAAGAGCATGCGCAAACCCGGCATTTGCAGCTTGCCGTTAGCGTCAGCGCGCGCCAGTTCCATCAACCCGACTTTACCGAGCAAGTGTGCGCTATGCTGAAAAAAACCGCCATCAAAGCGGACCGACTCAAACTTGAATTCACCGAGAGCCTGGTATTCGACAACATCGACGACGCCATTGACAAAATGCAGAGCCTCAAAGAAATCGGCGTGAGCTTCTCTATGGATGATTTCGGCACCGGTTATTCATCAGTGACCTACCTGACGCAACTGCCATTCGATCAATTGAAAATCGATCAGACTTTTGTGCGCAACATTGGGATCAAGCCTGCCGATACGATGATCGTGCAAACCATCATCGGCATGGCTAACAACCTGGGCATGGAGATCATTGCCGAAGGCGTGGAAACCGAAGAACAACGCGCATTCCTGGAACTGCACGGCTGTCATATCTATCAGGGCAACCTGACCGGCAACGCGATGCCGCTGGCGGAGTTTGAGCGTTCTTTGGGAATTTGAAACTTTTTAGCAGTTACAGTTTTTAAAACGGCAGTTATCATAAAGACAGAATAAATAACATTAACGCATTGATTTCAAATAACTATCAAATTTAATGTTTAATTATTGAAAAGTTAAATTCATTTTTTTCAGAAATTAAGGGCTATTGACTAGACACTTTATTGACCTTAACTATCCAGATAACTATTAACTGATGTTACGCAGTTGATCAAATTTACACTGAATTTAAGGAGTCGCTAACGCGACAGTTATTTGAATCGGGTTTCGCGCCCGAGAGCGGGTTAAGCTTGTAACTTCGCATGAATATCGGCGCCAAACTCTACCATATTGATAAGCAGTCCAATGACGGTGTCGTACATCAATGTTGATTTGGAAAAACAGATAGTTTTCCGGGTCAAACGCTTGATCCAAGTTCCTAGATTCAAGTTTTTTACGTTCTATTTTCCGGGGATTTTGCTTGCCAATCTGATGCGTGGCAGAGTCTAAATGGCGCTCATAGGCACCCCAGTCATCGGTGTAATAACGGGCAATGTTGAACGCCTTCAGTTGCTTGAAGACTTCATCTTTGCGCTTACCAAGGACATACGCCAGTATGATGCCGGCCACATGATCAATCGCATACCACAACCAACGCTGCTCAGATTTCTTACCGACAAAGGACCTCTGTTCGTCCATTTCGGCTTCACAGAAAGCTTCACTCTGGCATCGATAACGTTGTATTCCTTGTTCTGTCTTACCGGACTTGGTAATTTGGTTGCCGCCACACTCCCGGCAGACGATTTCTTGATAGCGCGTCATCCGCGAATAATACAACAATCTACAGATTTAACTCATTACCAAACTTCGATACCGATTCCAATCACAGAATATAAAGCCCGTTTAGTTTATGCGGTGCAGGCTAACTGAAGCCATGATGGCGCAGGTTCCTATAACCCATTGTTTAATGTGGAAATAAGAAGTGGAGACAGAGCTTGGCAATTAGATGCCTGAGCAGTTATTATAAAAACATGATGGAAATGCGATCATCAAAAAATTTCCTGTTAATGAAGCATTAGCCTGCAATAGATATTTACTGTAGCAAACCCATGAACAGCAACATCATTTCGGATTATAGACTTCAAGCGCGTGCATTGTGCGTGAGTATTGCCTTACTAGGTATTGCAGTTTTGATTGGCTGGGCGTTCGACTTCAATAGGCTGAAGAGTGTTCTGCCGGGCTTGCCAAGCATGAAGGTCAATACGTCCATTGCCTTTATCTTGTGCGGCGTTAGCCTTTGGTTGGCTACCAGCCGAGCATTGACGTTACCGTTGCGAGTGGCGAGCGCCGCGTTGACAGGCATTGCCATGTTAATAGCGGCATTAACGATCGCGGAATATGCATGGAACTGGAACTTAGGGTTGGATGAGTTTTTCATCAATAAATCGCCCGCCACATCTGTCAACGCCAATCCCGGACGCATGTCCGCGATTGCGGCGGTGACGTTTCTGTTATCCGGCACGGCGTTAATCTTTATAGCGTTACGCCGTCATTATCGGCTTATCCAGTCTCTAGCCCTTATTTCAGGGTTGCTTGCCCTGTTAGTGCTTGGGGGGTATCTCTTCGGCAATTTGCACTTCCCGCTCTTTAGTGGCTCATCGGGTATTGCCGCCCATACAGCGCTTGGGGCGCTTGTCTTGTCGGTAGGCATATTGCTTGCGACGGCGCAGCATGGCTGGATGGCGGCTTTACAATTCCACATTCGGCTGATTAGCACCGTATTGTCGATAACGATCTTGTTTATTTCGATTACCGCCATGATTCATAGCATGGCGCAAAGTCGCTTGGCGGTGGGTACCGTAGAGCAAACCTACCGGTTATTGAAAGTGTCAGAAGAGATTGTCTCGGCATCGTTCGAACACAAAGCCATCAATCGTTCCTATCTGCTCACGGGTAACGATGGCCTTAACGAAAATGCGTTGAAAATAAGGCAAACTATTTTTGGCAAACTGGATTTCCTGAAACGGCAGACAGCTGACAATGCCGATCAACAACAGCGTTTAACTCAGCTTGCCATTCTGTTCAATAAGCTGTTTTCATCGGCAGACCAGCTGATCAAGGCAAGACAGGAGCAAGGCATCCAAGCCGCCACCTCGATGGCGGTCGAAGGCGAAACTGACCACCTTCATGCCGCGGTGATTGCGAAACTCGCCGAAGTGGAATCGGCAGAGCAATCCTTGTTGCAAACGCATCAAAAAACAGCCGAGCTGAAGGAAAGCATCACCCTAATCACATTAAGCACGACGCTATTGCTGGGTATTGTTGTGCTTATCATCACTTTTAATATTCTTAATAGTGAGATACGGCAGCGTAGGCGTACGGAACGGCAGGAAAAATCCCGTAGCAAGGTGCTGGAATTGATTACCTGCGGCGCAGCATTACCCTCCGTGCTTGAGGCAATTGTAGTCGGCGTGGAGCATGAGCATCCAACCATGCGTTGCAGTATCTTGTTGACCGATGAAACAGGTAATCACCTTGTTCGTGGGGCTGCGCCTAGTCTGCCGGATTTTTATAATCAGGCGATCGATGGCATCGATATCGGCTTAGGGATTGGATCCTGCGGTACTGCCGCCTGCACAAGACAGCGAGTCATCGTTTCCGATATACAGAGCCACCCTTATTGGTCCGTTTATAAGGATCTGGCCAAAAAAGCCGGTCTGGCCTCCTGTTGGTCGGAGCCTATCTTTTCCTCTGAAGGTAAAGTGTTTGGCACTTTTGCTATTTATCATCCTGATATTCATTTTCCCGATCCAATCCATTTAGCGCTCATTGAACAAACGGCCAAACTAGCAAGCATTGCTATCGAGAAGCATCGAATCGACTTGGCCCTGAAAGCAAGCGAAGCCCGCTATCGCAATTTATTCGAAGCCAATCCGCAACCAATGTGGGTTTTCGATAGCGAGACGTTAGATTTTCTTGCCGTTGACGAAGCCGCTATCCGGCATTATGGCTACAGCCGTGACGAATTTTTGGCCATGAAGATCACCGATATCCGCCCTCAGAAAGATTGGCCGCAGCTTAAGCAAGCGATTGCGAAAATTACCGATAACGCCAACTACTATGGTATTTGGCGGCACATGACAAAAGATCGCCGTGAAATCGAGGTGGAAATTACCGCTCAACTGCTGATGTTTGAAGGGCGCAAAGCAGTGGTTACCTTGGCAAACGATGTAACCGAACGCCTTCGCATCGAACAGCAATTGCGTAAATTATCGATGGCGGTTGAACAGAGTCCTGAAAGCATTGTCATCACCGATCTAACCACGACGATCGAATACGTTAACGATGCCTTCATCAGAAACTCGGGGTTTAACCGCGAAGAAGTGATTGGCCAAAAAATATCTTTTATTAAATCAGGGAAAACCCTACCGCAGGTTTATCAAAATCTTTGGGCCACTTTAAAACAAGGGCAAGTATGGAAAGGCGAATTCATCAATAAACGCAAAAATGGCAGCGAATATGACGAATTCTCGATTCTCATTCCAATCAAGGATAAACAAGGTGTTGCCACCCACTACCTGGCTATACAGGAAGATATCACCGAGAAGAAGACATTAAACGCTGAGCTGGAGCAATACCGGCATCATCTGGAAGGCCTGGTGGCGCAACGCACAGCGGAACTGCAAGAAGCCAAAGCGGGGGCTGAGGCGGCAAATGTTGCAAAAAGTGCTTTCTTATCCAATATGAGCCATGAAATCCGTACGCCGATGAATGCGGTGCTGGGTTTCTGCTATCTGCTTGAACATCAGTCTTTGCCGGAAGAATCCCGGAGTTTAGTGCGCAAGATTCATGACGCCGGAAAGGCGTTGCTTGCCATTATTAATGATATTCTCGACTTTTCCAAAATCGAAGCCGGCCGACTTGATATTGAAAACCAGCCGTTTCAATTGAATGACATACTGGAAAATCTTGCCGGATTGATGTCGGCAAGCGCCGGTAGTAAGCATTTGGAATTGATGATTGCTCCACCGCCCCATGTCAATCATCTGGTTGGCGATGAGATGCGTTTACAGCAGGTGCTGGTGAATTTACTCAGTAATGCGATCAAATTTACCGAAAAAGGTGAAGTTGAACTACGTATCTGTGTTGCATCGGAGCTAGGCGATCAAGTTTATTTGCGTTTTAGCGTGCGGGATACCGGTATCGGCATCTCGAAAGAGCAACAAAAAGCCATATTCGGCGCATTTTCCCAAGCCGATGGCTCAATCAGCAGACGTTTCGGCGGCACAGGTCTGGGTCTTGCGATCAGTCAGCAGCTGGTGGCATTGATGGGCGGTCAATTGCAAATCAATAGCGAACTGGGCGCCGGCAGCAAGTTTTGGTTTGTATTGCCATTGCGGCGATATACGAATGCGATACAGAACAACCTGGAAATGCATGATCTCAAATTGTTAGTCGTCGACGACTGCGAGACGGCGCGTAATGCGCTGCATCGTGTGGCGTCCGGTCTTGGCTGGCAGGCGGATATTGTCGCCTCAGGCGAGGCGGCAGTCATGCAGACACTCACCAAGCAGTCTTCGCCCTACGACGTCATTTTAGTGGATTGGAAAATGCCGGGGCTTGACGGATTGGCCACCGCGCAAGCATTAAGGAGCGCCTTTGCCGAACAAACGATCAATGCCAAAAAATTCCCGATTATTCTAATGGTGACGGCCTATTCTCAGGAAGAGCTTAAAGCACAACCGGGCATCCGGCATATCGACGGTTTATTAAACAAACCCGTCACGCCTTCTTCGCTCTACGATACCGTGAATAAGGCGATACGCCAGAGCCAATCGGAACAAGACTATCATCCGGCGGCGATTAATCAGTTGCCAAACATGCGTATTCCGAATGTACGGGTATTAGTGGTCGACGACAGCGACATTAACAGGGAGGTGGCAAGACGTATTTTAGAAGCGGAAGGCGCGGTGGTCAGCGAGGCTCGCGACGGTCAGGAAGCTTTGGATTGGCTGACGGAGCATACGGGTTCCGTAGACGTAGTATTGATGGATATTCAGATGCCGCGTTTGGACGGTTACGCGACGACGCGCCAGATCCGCATGAACCCCGATTTCGTCAAGTTGCCGGTGCTTGCACTGACTGCCGGCGCGTTTAAGAACTTACAGGATGCCGCGCTGGATGCAGGCATGAACGACTTTATCGCTAAGCCGTTTAATGTGGATTTGTTGGTGCAAAAAATTCAGCACTGGAGCGGCTGCCGCCCGGAAACACCGGTTGACGAGGCACTTGTTAGTCAACCGCATGAAAACAGTCAAGATCATCTTAGCAGGCTCAATTTGCCGGAATTGCCCGGCATCGATCTTAAAGCAGGGTTAGCGCTTTGGGGTGATGCCGATATTTATCGGAACTATTTGTCGCGCTTTGTCGAGCAATACAGCCAAGCCAGTGATGATATGGCGCAATTCGATCATAAAGGCGACCTCAAAGCGGTCGCTGCGCTTGCGCATAAATTGAAAGGTTCCTCGTCCAGCTTGGCTTTGCATACAGTCAGTCGCCGCAGCCATGAAATCGAAATAGCATTGGAAAACCGCCAATCGATAGCCACCTCCGCCAATGCTTTACAGCAAGCGATCGATGAAGTATCCGGCAGTTTGTCCGTTTGGATGGCAATGCCGTCCAAACCGGCTGAACCGGTTAATCGCAATCGATATGACAAAGCGAATGGCGAGGCGGTTAAATCGGCGCTGAACAAGCTTTTGGCCGTGCTTGATGAAGATAATCCCGTTTACGCTAAGCCGATGATAGGCGAGCTTGAAAAACTATTGGGCGCTGAAGCATTAGCGGCCATAAACGACTGCATTTTGAGCTTCGATTTCCGTAAAGCGGAAGATTTGACTCGTAACCTTATCGATAACTTAGACGAACCATAGAGGAAAAATCATGTCAGATGGCCCTATTTTAGTCGTAGATGACGAACCGTATAATTTGGCAGTATTGAGCCGGATTTTAGAGCCCGAGTATAAACTGGTATTTGCCAGAAATGGCGCCGATGCGCTATCGGCCGCTTCTAAACATAATCCGCGTTTGATTTTGCTGGATATTCAAATGCCCGATATGGACGGCTATGAAGTCTGTAAAGCGTTAAAAGCTAACTCATCCACAAATAACATCCCCGTTATCTTTGTAACGACATTAACCGATTCAGGCAATGAGGAAATGGGGTTTGAGGTTGGCTGTGTCGATTATTTAAGCAAACCGGTTATTCCCAGTCTCGCTCATGCCCGTGTGCGCACGCATTTATCGTTGGTACAAGTTTCTCAATTGGAGAAAAGTCATCGCGACGCAATCTTTATGTTAGGCGAAGCAGGTCATTTTAACGACGATGATACCGGGGATCACATCTGGCGGATGGCCGCTTATTCATCGTTATTAGCTAAAGAATTCGGTTGGAAAGAACAAGATGTCGAATCATTGGGCTTTGCTGCGCCAATGCACGACACTGGTAAAATTGGCATACCGGATGCCATTTTACGAAAGCCGGGTAAATTGGATGATAACGAATGGCAAACCATGCGGCGCCATTGCGAGTATGGGCAGCAAATTCTTTCTAAAAGCAACGCACCTATCTTCGTTTTAGCTGGGGAAGTGGCCATGTATCATCATGAAAAGTGGAATGGCAGCGGTTATCCTGAGAGCCTGTCCGGAGCAAAAATACCCGAGTCCGCACGCATTGTAGCTATTGCGGATGTATTCGATGCTTTGACCACGGCGCGGCCGTACAAACAACCGTGGACACCTGAAAGAGCTTTTCAGGAAATTCAGAATGGCGCGGGTCATCATTTCGATCCGGGTTTGGTTACCTGTTTTCTTGATATTAAGCCAAAAATACTTGAAATCATGATGCAATGGAATTCTTAACAGCGATGGTTTTAAAAAGCGCTTAATGCTTGCTGTAGATTTATATTTTCAGCCGTTTTGGATTTTATAGCTCAACATAAGCCGGGCTTGGTTCTTCTTGATGTTTTTATGCCGGGGTTATCGGGTTAAAGTGTGTGGGGCTATACGTCAGGAATTATCATTCTATGGACTACCCGTGATTTTTCTGTCCGCTTTGGTGGAAGACGAAGATCGTTTGGCAGGTTATGCCGCTGGAGGCAATGATTGTCTGTCCAAGCCGGTGTTGACGGGCGAATTGCTTTTCAAAGTCGATCAAGCATTGTTGTTTCAAGCCGAATGCCGCCAGCGGAAGGGATGTTGAAATTGTGCCGTTTGCAAAAAATACACTGCCTTCTGCAAAACAAACACAAAAAATCTTTCAAAATTTTACAGTAGAGAAAGGCTAAAAATATTGATAAGGTTATAATTTTAAACAATTATATTTATTTTTCTATCGATTTTAATTAACAACTGATGTTACGCGGTTGATCGAATTTACGCTGAATTTAAGGAGTCGCTAACGAAACAGTTATTTGAATCGGGTTCTCGCACCCGAGGGCGAGTTACTTTCTTTTGCGTCTCCTCGGCAACTGCTCCTGCGTTGCTCTACCTCCTGCATAACCCACAGGGATGTGGGAAATGCAGATATTGCAGGAGCAAATATCTGTCCAGGCAGTCGAAAAGAAAGTAACCAAAGAAAAGGCGACCCGGTTGCCGCTTATTTCCTGTGCTCGGCGCTGCAAACGGGAGAAATACCATCCGTGCGTAACATCAGATAACAATTAATTTCTTATATGAATCAGAACGGAATATCATCATCGAAGTCATCATAATTCGGCGGTGGCGGCGGCATGGAAGCGGAATTGCTTTGCGGCGCCGGTTGCTGAGGTTGATTGGCCGGTTTCGATGAAGGCGCGGAATATCCGGCCTGCGCATGATCGCCGCCAAACTCGGAGGTGCCGCCGCTGCGGCTGTCCAACATGTTCATCGTGTCGGCTACGATTTCGGTGGTGTAGCGATCCTGGCCGTCTTGGCCTTGCCATTTTCGGGTGCGAATGCGGCCTTCAATATACGCCTGACTGCCTTTTTTTAAATATTCGCCGGCGATTTCAGCCAACCGATTAAAAAGCACTACTCTATGCCATTCTGTTTCTTCTTTGCGCTCGCCGGTCTGTTTATCTTTCCAACGCCTGGAAGTTGCCAGATTGATAGTCGTAATAGCGCCGCCACTCGGCATATAACGCACTTCCGGGTCTGCGCCCAGCCTTCCTATTAACATCACCTTATTAAGCATCTCTCTCCCCTTTGTTGTCGCGATTATGCATTGACGTACTGTGCGATCAATCGCTGTAATTGATCTTTATCCAGCTGCTGATTATCAACCTTAAGATAAACCAAAGCCTCTTCATAATGCGGAGTAATTTCCTCTACACCGTTAATTTTAAGCATTTCGGCAATAAATTTATCAGCGTCCTGTTCACTGAGTTTTTCCAGCGACAGAAGCAGATTCGCCACATAGCGGGGCGGCTTCATCCAGAAGGAAACCAGCAACCAGCTGAATGCGGCGGCGGCGCAAAATAAAAACACCGCCGTGACCCCGAATTCGCCGTTAAACCAGCCGCCGATAACTCCTCCCATAAAAAGTCCCATGAACTGGGAGCTTGAATATGCCCCCATAGCCGTGCCTTTCAAATCTGCCGGTGCGGTCTTCGATATTAAAGAAGGCAGCGTCGCTTCAAGCAGGTTAAAGCCGCAAAAAAACAGCCACAAGAAACCTATAATCCCGGTCAGGTTTTGATGGACTGCCGACAAGCCCAATTCGGCAAACATCAGCACCGCGATGGCTCCCATAAACACCTGCTTCATTTTGCGTTTCTTTTCGGCCAGGATCACGAACGGCACGGCGAACGCCATCGAAATAACGAAAACCGGCAAATATACCTGCCATTCATGCCCTGCCGCTAACCCGGCATTCCTCATTAATGACGGCACCACAACAAAAATAGCCATTAGAATCATATGCAAGGTAAAAATACCGTAATTCAGCCGCAGCAGATCCGCGTTTTTCAACACATGCATCATTTCCTCGGGCACGACTTCCGCATCCCGATGAAATTTGGACTTTTGCGGGTCAGGCACAATAAAAATGATCGCCAAGATAGCCAACAGCGTGAGCACCGCAGTGACGCCAAAAACACCCTGCACACCACCGAAGCCGGAAATAACGGGCCCGGCGATGATGCCGACGCCAAACGACGTGCCGATACTGATTCCGATAAGAGCCATGGCTTTGGTGCGATGGACTTCCTGGGTCAAGTCGGCGACCAACGCCATGATAACCGCGGAAACCGCCCCCGCGCCCTGGAAAGCCCGGCCCACCAAAACCCCGTAAATGGTCGTCGACAGCGCCGCAATCACGCTGCCGATCAAAAACAACACCAAACCGATAATAATGATTTTTTTACGACCGAAACGATCCGATAGCAAGCCAAACGGGATTTGCAGCAGAACCTGCGGCAAGCCGTAAATACTCATCGCCAGACCGATCAACGCCGGCGTTGATCCTTCAAGCTGTTCTGCAAATAAAGACAGCACCGGCAAAATCATAAACAGCCCCAGCATCCGCAAAGCATAAATGCCGGCCAAAGACCATGTGGCGCGTTTTTCCGATGACGTCATCGAACTTGTAATGTCCTGCGTTGTTGTCAAAACCAGCTTCTCCTTTTGATCCAGAATTATCAATAAATGTTGGGCACGCCTCACGCACCGTTTTCCAGCATCAGTATAGGTAAGCGCTGCGAACCCTACTAAACCAGTGGTTTATCTCATTATTTTAATGGCGTGTATTATAACAAGCTTTATTTATCGGATTCGCTCATTTCCGCTGATTAAGTAAACAACGCTACGATCTGCGTTAAAAACTGCTCTACGGCGGTTTTAACATCAATAACTGAAATTTGACTGGCCCTAACCATGCCGACAATACCGACCATAATCCAAAACACGTTCAGCAAGGTATAAGCGCTGTCCTTCTTGAGTATCGAACACCAGGAAAGTATCACC
>JALNYY010000126.1 GCA_023229605.1 Methylobacter sp. | reverse complement strand
ATATTTTGAGGTGGGGGAGTCCAAAGCGAGGGTCGCATGGTGAAGGCATAACGAGCGATGTGTTTAGCATCCGACTTATCTGTTTTGGTTCGGCTCAACTCGCTGTTGGCAAATGCCTTGATTTTGGCGGGATTAACTACACTGACAGGGTAACCTTGACTGATCATGTAGTCCGCCAACGGAACGCTATAAGCCCCGGTTGCCTCCATGCAAATCATAGGCTTATCGTTGGCAAATAGCGTGAGCAACCAACTGAGAAAGGCGGCATGGCCTTGTTCATCCTTGGTGAAGGTTTTATGTTTGTACTTGCCATCCGTTAGGCTGGCTACGTCAAACTTGAGTTTGGCAATATCGACACCGACCACTATTTTATACATAATAAATATCCATAAATTAATAATAACAACCCGTTATGATCAAACGGAGGATGCTCGTCTTGTTCAACCTTATTCATACAAGCTCTAGGCCTAAGTATACCGTTCGAACTACAATGACGAGTACGGACAGCGAGGAGTTCAATCTGCCGGACAGGCTTTAAGCCTCAGGGATTGCTCGACTTCCTCATTGCCCTCCCGATGATCAGTCGGGGATCCTGCCTTTTTTGGAGTTCAGAATCAAGATATAAGGGAATGCCGGGATCCAGAGCACAGGGATGTGATGGAGTAAGCGCAGGGAACAAGCATTCTTGCTAGTCGCCTTAATGGGACGCTTTACGTTGGAGGGTAACCTCCAGTGGCAAGACTTGTGGTTATATTTGATATTGCCATCCATGGCATCTGGATCCCGGCATTCCCTGCCGGGATGACGCGTTTAGTGTTTCTTCGTGTCTTCGTGGTGAAAAATTCAATTACCCCGTGCGGCGATTAACTCCAGATAGCCGTCTTTATAGCCCGGGTATTTAAACCGGTAACCCAACGCTTTTAATCGGGTATTACTACAGCGCTTGTTCATTCCGGCATCGACCGCCTTAACAATCGGCGGCGGGCAATGCAACCGCTCTGCCATCCAGTTCATCACTTCCCACATCGGCGCCGGATCATCATCACTGGCAAGATAACATTGAGCCAATGCCTTGCCAGCTAAGCTCCGGTCCAGCAAAAAAGCCAAAACGCCGATGCAATCCTGTTGATGTATCCGGTTGGTAAAATAAGGCGGAGTTTGCTGTATGGCCGGTGTCTGCATCGCCTGTCTTAACAGGTATTCCCGCCCCGGCCCGTAAATGCCGGAAAAACGCACCACGATATTAGCCGGGTTTGACGCCATTAACCGTTGCTCCGCCTGCCTGATCATCCGGCTGGTGATATTGGCCGGTTCTGCGGTTGAATCCTCGTCCACCCATTCGCCCAACGATTGCCCGTAAACGCTGCTGGAGGAGACCATCAGCCACTGCGCTTTCGGGAGCTTGACGAGCAGATTGTCCAGGCCGGTTTCATAAACGACGCGATAGCTTTGCTCAGTGCGCCCGTCAGGCGAAACTATAAAAAACGCCTGGGTAAAGTCGGTGGCCAAATCAGCCAAATCGGCGGGAGAGCTTATATCGGCAGCGACATAGTGGACAGAACCGGAAGCCGATAGAGGCGGCTTGCGTTTTAGCCCGGTGACATCGTGGCCTTGTGCCGATAAGACAGCGGCAAGTTCCGAACCTATAGCACCGCAGCCGACAATTAATATTTTCGCCATGGTTACAGTTGATTGATCAGTTGCAGTTCCTGCGGATAAGGCGACATGTAATAGGACTCTTCTATGTACGGATCGGGCGTTTTGCGGAAATGATGCTTAAGCAGGGTTAAAGGCACAATCAGCGGGATGTAGCCGTTGCGGTAACGTTCGATCACCTCGCAAAGTTCGGCCTTGTCGTCGGCGCTTAACTCCTTTTTTAAATAGCCTTGAATATGCTGCAAGACATTGACATGGTTCTTGCGGGTGGCCGGTTTTTTAAGCGTAGCCATCAGCTGCAAAATGTACTGTTCCGCAACTTGGGCAACATTGGTTTTGGTGAGTCCGGCCAATAACTGGCCCAGATCGCGATAATCTTCATGGCTCATGATGATCAGTTTATGGCGGGCATGAAAACGGGGCAGGCTGCTTGTGGTTGGTCCATCGGCCAGCAACGCTTTCCAGCGGTGCAGCACATAAACGCGCTGGATAAAGTTCTCGCGCAGGCCGGGGTCGCCCAGCCGGCCTTCCTCCTCTACCGGCAGCAACGGGTTCAGACGCATCATTTCCCCGGCATAAACGCCCACGCCGTTGCCGCAGGGCTGGTTAGTGCCGCTGTAAACCTTGACTCTCTCCATGCCGCAGCTGGGCGAACCTTTTTTCAGGATATAGCCGCACAAGTCGGCATGCAGGTGTTTTTGCTGTTCGGCATAGCTGCGTAACGGCTCGGTCACGTCCCAATCAGGGTTTTTAACGCCCACACAATGGGTCGCATGATTAATTTTTACCAGATGCAGGGTAGGGCGGGGCGCGCCGAGACCAATACCCATTTCCGGGCAAAACGGATGAAACTCGAAATACTCGCCGAGTGTGCCGATAATATAAGCATCCTGCTTGTGGCCGCCGTCAAATCGGACATTCTGGCCCAGTAAACAGCTGCTGATACCGATGGGGATTTTTTTCATGAGGATTTTATTTTATGTTCAGATGAAAAGGTTGTTTCGACTTTATCACTAAATCTTTGCCGCATGGATAGTTTTTGAATTGCTGGCATTTGTGCCTGATTGATGAGATGCTTTTAATACGGCAGAATTTTTTGCGAGGCTCCTTTGTATGAAATTTAAAACCATTTTTTATATTATCGTTATGACATTAAGCACAGCAACCCAAGCATCTGAAAAACAATTACCGGCTTGTCCAAGCAGTCCCAACTGCGTTTCCAGTCAGGCGACGGACGCAGGCCATTTTATTGCGCCGTTTAAAATCACCGGAAATGTTGAAGAAGCCTGGACGGCATTAAAAAAAGCCCTGACCAGCCAAAGCCGCACGGTAATCACCAACGAAACCGGCGACACGCTGCATGCCCAGGCAACCAGTCTGGTGTTTCGCTTTGTCGATGACATAGACGCGATACTGGATGCGGACGCCAAGTTAATCCAAATCCGTTCCGCATCGCGCGTCGGCTACGGCGATTTCGGGGTTAACCGCAAGCGGGTGGAAATGCTGCGTTCGCAGCTGCAACAGGCGCATGTGATTGAATGATGCGGTAAACCTTCGGCGGTTGCTCTGCCGCAGGCTTCGGTTAAGTGGAATTTTTTGTATGCAGCTTCCAACTTTACCATCGACCGGCTAGGCTTGCCTCCTACAGAGCCTGCAACCAGGCGCCGGCGATACTGGATCGACTCGGCGACTGCGCCGATTACCAAAATACCCGCGACTTTCCTGCGCCGGATGCGACCAGCAAACTTTCCGCACATCTAAAGTTCGGCACATGTTCGGTGCAGGACGTTTATTATGCGGTTACCCGGGCAACTTGGCAGCTAACATCCGCTGATCCGGCAACTGTATTGGCGCGATTTTTTCACCCAAAACCATTCATCAATGGGACAAGCAACGCTGCGTTTGCAGTTATCCCGCACCGGTTGTCGCGGCTAACCAAGACCCGGTTTAAGGAAGCAATCGGAACTAAGTGTTTAGTCCCACAACTAAGTAGCCAGCATATTCATACGATTTTTGTAGGGATGCTGGCCGACCTGTTCTTAACGAAACAGTACCTGCGCCAACCCGTTGAAATGAGACAAGATGGAAATCCGACAATCTCAGATCGACAACCGGGCTATTTGCATCAATAAATGAAACAGTCTATTCCCTATTGGTAGTCGTATCTTTACGGGATCTTGAGTTTGAAAATCCTACTATCAGTCCATCGTTGAAATCATCTTGAAGGACTTAATCGATGGATACTCCATTCCCTACCTTATTTTATATCAGATCAAAGGCTACGAAGCCTTGTAGAGTCGAGCATAAACTCAGAAATATCGGTTGTTTCTTTGTTTTAGCATTTCTTTGGCTTTTGCCTTCCTTCGCTTTTGCAGGTGAAGCCACACAGCAATTGGATTTAAAAAGCCATTTTGTCGGTTATTTTGCTGTTGCAATCACAGTCCTGGCCTATGCCATCGCAATGACCGAAGACCTGCACCAATTGAGTAAAGCAAAACCGATGGTATTAGGCTCGGCATTAATCTGGCTTGCCATATTTGTTTATTACAGCGTGGAATATGGCACAGCAAAAAATGTCGCTCCCGTTTTCCAAAGTAATTTAACGGCTTATGCGGAGTTATTTCTGTTTATTACCGTGTCGATGACTTTCTTAAATGCGATGACCGAGCGGGGTATCTTCGACGCTTTGCGCATTGTATTGGCCAATAGGAAGTACAGTTATCGGCAATTATTTTGGATTACAGGAGTGTTGGCTTTTTTACTATCCCTGGTCATTAGCAGTTTAACGGTGGGCTTATTGATGGGATATATCATATTGGTGATAGGAAAAGGTAACCCCAAATTTGTCGGGCTGGCTGGCTTGAATGCCGTGGTCGCCGCCAATGCCGGCGGTACCATGAGTCCTTTAGGCGGCATTTCTACCTTCTTCGTTTGGCAGCAAAATATGCTGCATTTCACTGAGTTTTTTAACTTAACGCTTCCCTGTATAGTGAATTTTTTAGTGCCTGCGGCCATCATGCACTTTTCGGTTCCCAAAGAAACGCCCGCCTTTGCCAAAGAAACACCGGTTTTAAAGCGCGGCAGCAAGCGGGTTATTTTTATATTCATCATCACCTTCAGCATTACCATTTTATCGAACGTATTTCTCGATATGCCCGCGATAGCAGGAATGATGCTGGGTTTAGCGATATTACAATTCTTTGCTTATTATTTAACTAAAACTGAAAGACTGAGTCATTTTTTAATACCTGCAACACAAGAAACTAGTGATTCGAATAAAGGTTTCGATGTTTTCAAGTGTATTGCCGGTGTTGATTGGGATACCTTGCTATTTTTCTACGGCGCGATGATGATTGTCGGCGCACTGAGCTTTTTAGGTTATTTGGATGCCATGGCGCATTATTTGTTTACTGAAATTAGTCCCACTGTAGCAAATATCTTGATTGGCTTGTCATCCTCGTCCATTGATAACGGTACATTGATGTTTGTAGTTTTAAATATGCACCCCAATCTTCCAGTCGGACAATGGTTATTGTTAACCCTGACCTTGGGTGTAGGCGGTAGTTTATTAGCGATCGGTTCTGCGCCTGCGCTGCATGTATTGGGACTAATGAAAGGCAATATGAAAGAAGGCGAAGGCTATACTTTTACCCTTCATTTACGTTGGATGCCTGCCATTCTGTTAGGCTTTTTCGCCAGCATTGCTACATTATTTTTAATAAACGGCGGTAAGTTTTAATGTTTACACCGGCGTAGGCTGAAATAAGGTCATCCAAGCGCGTAGCGCGAGGTGGTGTTTTTGCCTGAAATACCACCTCGCGCTACCGCTCGAACCGGCTTATTCCGGCCTACAGGGCTGAATGTGTGTTATTTTGTAGAGCGGGTTAGCAAAAAAGCGTAACCCGATAACAGCGGTTGATTTAGCGTGTATCAGATTACATGTTCAGGCCATAAATTAAGGGAAAAATGCAAAGCTCAAATAATCCAGAATTACAACGTATTCTTGATTGGTTTTTAAGTTTTATAAAACCAGCAGAATGGAGTGAACGCAAAAGAGCAATAGAAAAACGTCTTGAGGATATTCACAGACCCAAAAAATCTCGTCAAGATGCAACAAATTACGAATCTATTTCTTTTCAGAAACATGATAAAAATTGCATGACAATGAGTTGGTATCTCTATTTAGCAGAAATGCTACTAATTGAGCCAACAAAATACGAGGCAATCCAAGGCGCAAGGATTATTCCTGTTTTTGAACGATTGGGCACTGATTTTGAATTGCTGCGTCAAGTTGGTGGAATTAATGAAAAGGTAGAAAGGCTGTTATCTTTTGGCAAAGGAAGGCCAATAGAACCTGATGCAACATTATTTGAAATTCTTGTTGCATTACTATGGAAAAGAAATGGCTGGGAAAATGTATCATTTATATCAGAATCAATCATTTATAGAGAAAAAACTCCCGATATAAGAGCTGAATCAGAAAATGATGAATGGATTATTGAATGTAAACGATTAAATGGACGTTCAGAATACAGCGAAAAGGAGCGGAAAAAATGGTTAAAAATGTGGTGTCATTTAAGAGATTATCTTATTGATAAACAAATACCCGCAGTTCTTGAAATCGTATTTCATGTTGAGCTTGAACCGCTACCAGATGATTTTTTAGTAAAAGAGCTTGCAGGTAAATTGCCATTATTGTCATCTCGGTGCATTGTAGTATCTGATGAACGATGGCAAGTTAGTTTTGACACTGTTGATTTTAATAGAGCGGAAGCATATTTTGATAAAAACTTTTGTGTCAAAAATCCTTCCAGTCAATTATGCGAATTGGTCGCAGGTTATTATGACCCTAATCGTGGATTTACTTGTGTTACGCTGGGACAATCAGGTCGGTTTGGAGAAATCCGTGCAAATAACCAATATTTTACATCTATGGATTTTGCGGCTGGTGCATTTTGGTATTGTGATGCCGAGAAATCTATTGATAGAAAAGCGCGAGATATTACTGATCATTTAGCAAATGCTGTAAAAAAACTCCCAGAAGATAAAAAATCTATAATTCATGTTGGAGTAGAGACATTGGACGGCGTACTTGTTGAAAAAAAGCGATATGAACGTATTTTTAATAAAGTAACAAATTTCGATAACTCTGGAAAAGATTTACGTTGGGTATATTGCCATCTATTCCAATCTTATGCTCCGCCTACCCAAGATTGGGTTTTTGATGAAACTGTTAGCCATTTTAGTCATGTAGATTTTGAAACAGCATCACCATTGACTGATAACGGAGTGATGGCTTGCGACCAAGATATTCCTGTGGACGGTATGCATTGGCTTCGAAACACACCATAGACATATTTCTGCTTCGGAAGTGGAGCCCGACACGACAACATAACTCGCAGTGAAAACTAAGTACCTATTTACCGATTCAAAACGCCACTACGGACAATGGTTGTGGGGAATTATTATTCCCTTGTTATTGACGTTAATCGACTGGCCGTTTCGGCAAATTCTCACGCCCAGCAATATTCTGCTAGTTTATCTATTGGGGGTGTTTTTCGTAGCCATCCGGTTCGGCCTTTGGCCTTCCATTTTGGCAGCATTGGTCAGCGCCGCCGCCTTCGCGTTTTTCTTTGCGCCGCCGATTTTTTCTTTCGCAATAGCCGATCCTGAAAATCTGGTGGGACTGGCGGTCATGCTGTTGGTTGGAGCGGTGACCAGTAATCTGGCGGAAAATGTTCGTACCCAGACGCGTGTGGCCGAGCACCGGGAGCGGCGAGCGGCGGCTCTTTATCGATTGAGTAAGGAGTTGGCTAAAGCCCGTTTGGAAACGGAAATTATCGAAATTGGCGTGCGTCATATCCATGCCGAATTCGGCGGACGAAACACGTTTTTATTTCCCGATCGCAACGGCCTTGTGTGTTATCCCGATGACCCGCCCCTGGCTATTTCTTTGCTGGGAGCCGACTTGGGCGTGGCTCAATGGGTATTCGATAACGGGCAGATGCCAAGCACCTTAGCCAACGCCACGGCCATGTATGTACCCCTTAACGGCTCAACAGGAACCCTCGGGGTGCTCGTACTTGAACAGGTCGATTTATCTGGGATATTTCTCCCGGAGCAACGCCAGCTTTTGGATACTTTCGTGAATCAGATTGTCCATACCCTTGAAAGAGCTAACTTGGCCGAGAAAGCCAAGGATGCGACCTTAAAAATGCAGGCGGAAACTTTACGAAACTCACTGCTCAGCAGTATTTCCCATGACCTTCGCACCCCGCTGGCCACTATCGTCGGCGCCGCCAGTACATTGGAAACAGACGAGGAGCGCTTGACTAAAGACACCAGAAGGAAATTAGTGGGCGCGATCAGCGAGGAAGCCCAACGCATGTCAGAGCTGACTACAAAAATTCTGGAAATGGCGCGTCTGGAAGCGGGCGAAGTGGTGCTAAATCGGCAGTGGTATGCGCCGGAGGAAATCGTCGGTAGCGCTTTACGCAGGCTCGACAAAAAACTTAAAAACCGGCAAGTCAACGTACATATGGCGGACAACTTAGCGTTGGTTCATGTAGATGCTGTGCTGCTGCAACAGGTCATGGTGAACTTGTTGGACAACGCCGACAAATATTCCCCGGCAGGATTGCCTATCGACATTTCTGTGGGAACCACACCCTTTAGTCTATCGATTACCGTAGCGGATCGTGGACAGGGAATCCCAGAGGGCTTGCAGCAAAAGATTTTCGATAAGTTTTTTCGCATTCATACGGAAAGCGCACAAAGCGGGGTCGGCTTGGGCTTGTCCATCTGCCGAGCCATCGTCGAAGCGCATGGCGGAGACATCCAAGTGACTAACCGTAGCGGCGGCGGTTCGATGTTTCAGCTGCATATTCCCATTCTGGAATGCCCTCCCACCATCGCCCCGGAAGAAAAGGATTGATGCGATGAAAACGACAGCCCCCTTACTTTTACTCATTGAAGACGATCCGCAGTTTCGGCTATTGCTCCGCACCACGCTGGAGAGTCAGGATTATCGGGTGCTGACTGCCGCAACCGGGCGAGACGGTTTGATCGAGGCTCGCAATCAACGGCCGAACCTGCTGATTCTCGATCTGGGGCTGCCGGATATCGACGGTCAAGACCTTATCCGCCGCCTGCGCATAAGCTCAGAGCTGCCGATCATCGTGCTCTCGGCTCGCGATCAGGAAAGCGATATTACCCAGGCATTAGACAACGGCGCCGATGATTATCTGACCAAACCGTTCAGTACCGCAGAACTCATGTCCCGCATAAAAGCGTTGCTCAGGCGAGTTGCTAAGCTACCCGGCGGCGCGCAGGAGACTTTCCAGGTCGGCGAACTGAAAATAGAGCTGACCAAGCGCCGGGTTTTCGTCGGTGAGCGGGAAGTTCACCTGACGCCCATCGAGTTCCGTTTGCTCAGCGTATTGGTACGCAACGCCGGATTCGTGGTCACTCACCGGCAGTTGCTCGAAAAAGTCTGGGGGGCTTCCTATGTCGAGCACAGCCATTACTTGAGAATTTACATGGGCCAACTGCGTCACAAGATTGAGTCCGATCCGGCTAGGCCGCGATATTTATTGACTGAAGCCGGTGTCGGTTACCGGCTGTGTGAGGAGGAAATTCAGTGATTCGATTTGGCCGCTGTTTTTGTGCGAAGTGCGGTAAGGAGCTTTACTGTACTGGACGATTAGGAACATCGCGGCAATGCAGTTGCGGAGCCAAAGTTTCTCAGGCTGACCTGGACAGGATCAGACATTACTGGATATTTCAGGTCGCCACTTCTTTCGGTATCGCCGCGTTCTTTTTCGCATTGGCGTGGTTTTTTCGATACTTACCGAACGATCCCTGGGAACGCTTCCTCAGCCCAATGTTGCAAGTGCCTGCGGTTACGTCATTTATAGTCAGTTATTGGATTCTTGTTCAGCATAAAAGAACCTGCGACAGCGATGATTTGATGTTTCGCTATTTTATCTGGGGCGTAGGTCTCATGAGCCTGGGTATTGTCGCCGCGTTACTGGTGGCTATGCAGGACAAATTAATCTGTTGAGTTATGCGACAACGCCTCATTCAACGCAGCCGTAAGGTCGTCGTATTGAAACTTAAACCCCTGAGCCAACAGCCGCTCCGGCATCACGCGCTGACTGCCCAAGACCAACTGTGACATTTCGCCGAGCAGCATTTTCAGCAGCCAGGCAGGAACCGGCAGCAGGGCGGGGCGTTTCAGGCATTGCGCCAGTATCCGGGTGAGTTCGGCATTGGTGACAGGGTTCGGGGCGGTCGCGTTATAAGCACCCTGCATAGATGAATCGTTAATCATGGTCAGCGCGATATTAATCCAGTCCCGACGATGAACCCAGGACATCCATTGCCGCCCGTCGCCCAAGCGCCCGCCCAATCCCAAACGAAACGGCGGCAACATCCGTTGCAGGAAACCGCCGCCTCCGGCGATCACCAAGCCGGTCCTGATCAAGCAGACCCTGACGCCGAATTGCTCGGCTTGCTTTGCGGCAGCTTCCCAATCGGCGCAAAGCTGCTGCGAGAAATCTTCATAAGGAGTCGATTGTTCGGTTAACACCGAGTCGCCCTGATTGCCGTAATAGCCGATAGCCGAGCCGCTGATTAACAACTCGGGTTTTACCGTCATGCGATCGATGCAGGTTATCAAGTGTTCGGTCAGGCCGATACGGCTGTCTCGGATCAGCTGCTTGCGAGCCTCGCTCCAGCGGGCGTCGATAATTGGCGCACCGGCCAGATTGATGATGACCTGATAGCTGTCTTCCGCTTTAAGTTGCGCGAGACTGCCCAACGCATTAACGGCTGAGCCGCATATTTTGGCTACCTTATCCGGACTGCGGCTTAACACCGTAACGGCATGGCTTTGCTCGATCAGGTTTTTAGCCAATGCGCTGCCAATAAAACCGGTACCGCCGGTAATCAGTATGTTCATAATCGTGTCCTCATAAACATTAGGATTGATTTGGAAAATTTTTAGCTATGCCAAAAAGGCATTAACCCGATAGTGACAGTAAAGCAGGGGATAAACTAATTAAAATTGTGGGGATTTACAATTAATGATTTGGGTTTAGGTGGTTGGTTAATAGATTTGTAAGATTTTTAATTGCAGGGCCGCAGAGTATTGCGTAATAATGCTTTGGACCAGATGTTTGTCGTTAGAGTCGAATCTTGCCAATATCTTGGTCTTTTCATATCTTTCAACAAGATGTGTCACTCATTATTGGGGGCGTTAACTCAATAATAACGTACAAGCATGACGATTTTCAGGGAATAATAAATGACCAGGCCAATAAATATGATGGTGAGTATTACGCTTTCCTTTGCCGTTTCAGGCTGTGCGATTTATTACCGGGATGCGGAAACCGGAGCCGAACACCTTTGGGGAATTGGTCATTTTGCTACCAAAGTTTCAGCGCCTGAAGACGGCAAACAGGCTGTAATCCGCAAAGCAACGCTGGCGGGTGTTGCTTTTGGCATGGAAGAATGTTCGGTTGGCATGAGTGCCGGTTGGGATCAGCGCGAGCGGATCGCAATTTACGACGATAATACCTCCATTGCCGTCCAACGCCCGGAAGACGACAATTTCTTTCTATTCAAATTCGGCTCACAGCCGCCCACGCCGATAGTACCAAATCATAACAACAATAAATAAATCACGGGGAGACGCAAACATGAAATTCACTTTTACATCCAGAATAGTGCTGATTTTGTCCGGTGCTGTCGTATCCGGTTGCGCTGGAGATCGAGTACTGATGGCGACCAAAACCAATGTCGGGCTCGATATTGATACAAAGCCGCCGACTGCGGAAATTACCATTGCCAGAAAGGAGATGGCTATTTTGCCAACATTTCCGGGCGCTTTCGATAATGCACAACCGGAACATAACAGCATTACTCCAACAACAAACGGTTCAGCAGATACAGAACAGATCACTGCTGACAAAACAATGCTTTCAGTTCAATCAGAAAAAGCAACTAATGGAAAAGAATCCACTTTGCCAATGTTAGCTTCATTTGGTTTAGAAGGTGGATTTTTTAATCCAAAGATCACTGGACATTTTGCAGGTGGGGATGCCGCAGTTTATTTGGCTGGCGAAGACGGAGAAGTGGATTCAACTTTATGTTTAGCGAGCGAAAAGAAAATTGATATGAGAAGTCCTTTGCTCAAGTTTTTATCTTTATCAAAAAAATCATGTCTTGATTAGCCGATAGGGATCTTAAATAATCTTGAAGATAACCATGTTGTTCAGGAAATCTTCTGCGATATTTTTATAATAATAATTGTTGGATATGCTATGTTAAACACAAGAAAAAAACTGTCATTTCTGATTTTAATTTGTCTCTTCACATACGGTTGCGTCCCACTTAAGGTTCAAACAAACGCACATAATCAAACATTGGAGCATATTAAATCTATTGAAAAACAATATCTTCAACGAGACCCCAGAATGGGGTTGGCATTGTCTGGAGGGGGTACGCGTTCTGCGTCTTTCAATATTGGGCTATTGAATGGTTTACATGATGGTAAAAAACTGAATGATTTTGATTACATCTCAAGTGTTTCTGGAGGGTCATATGCGGCTCTTTGGTATTTTTCAAAGCTTTATTATCTTGATTTATCGAATCCGACAGGGCAGTGCGCCAACGGTCAAGATTCATATTTCTTTAAGGAGTGTTATAACGCACAAGAAAATAACGAAGAAGAAAAAGAAATAGAAAAGTTATGTAACTCAAAATATTGTAATCAGTTTGTTCCTCATAAAATTCAAAGCAATGATCAAACAATTGAATCGTGTTTTGTTGTAGACCTACATAATTATCCAAATGGTAAAGATGAAGATATTACACATTACAGGTTCCAACGCCACTTAAAAAACAACTCTGTTTTGTTGCGTGATACCTCGCAATTTTCAAATGATTTTTATAATTATCTTTAAGTGCTTCGCAATAAATTGATTTGTTATAGACTGTCCGCCTTTTAAAGTAAGGACGGTAGAAATAAGTGGCACGGGTTGTACGCATTGAATTAACAGAGAGTGATCGAGATTGCCTGC
>JALNYY010000125.1:4495-12892 GCA_023229605.1 Methylobacter sp. | reverse complement strand
CCGTGCATGTGACCTTGCCCAAAACCGCAGAAACCACGGCGGATACCAAAGATCAGCCGTTACAGCTCGGTATCGATGCGCAGGGAGCCGTAACGTTGAACAAACTGCCCATGGCCGATCTGGCCGCTCTGGAAGCGGCGTTGAAGGATGAGCTGCTGCAAAATCCCGAGATAGGCCTGCATCTATATGCCGACCAGGACGTCGTTTATTCGAAGGTTGCCGAAGTGATGGCGACCGTACAACATGCCGGAATCACTAAAATAGCGTTCGTAACTGAGAAACAGTAGTACGCAGCAATTTAAGATATAAAACCATGAAGAAACTACGGAGTCACTGTAAAAACCCGTATTCTTCGTGGTTTATTAACAATCTATGTACACTTTGTATACAAATTCACTCATTGATTAACGAGAGCTTTTGGTCTAATTTTAATCGATCTGTATGGGGCTGGAGGTATTGATCCCATAGCTTCAGTGTATAATTAAGATACTTACTTTAGACCTTCTGCTCGAAAAACCCCATGCCTACCTCTATACTTCCTTTTTCCCCAGTTGGACTCATTGTGCTGAGCGTATTTGTTATAGGCTTGGCGATGATCATCTTTGAAGTCCAGTTGGCGATGGATAAATTCAAGCCTGCTTTGATGATGATGTCCTCGGTAGCCATCATTGGTATTTATTATTGGCTCAGCGGTGACGATCCAGAGAGATTCAAACCCTTGATTGCCATGCAGGCGGCGACTAAAGAGTCACTATTCGGATTGATCGCTTTTATGGCGTTTATGTGGATGATTGTTGAGATTCTCAACGAGCGCAATGTATTCTCTGCTATGAACCACGCATTAATGAATATGGGGTTGGGAGCGAGAGGTTTGTTCTGGGTGATGGGATTATTGTGCGCGTTGTTGAGTCCCTTCATCAGCAGCTTAACCACCACCATGATATTCGGTAAATCCATCAGCAACGTTTCAGAAAATCAGCGCTATACTCATCTGGTCTTGTGCAATACGATTATCTCGTCTAACAGCGGCGTTTGGTTTATCGGCACTTCGACCAGTCTGATGGTGATTTTGGCTGACAAGGTCGCCATGACCGACTTGCTGATGTTATTTCCGGCAGCGATTTTCGGGTGGTTTCTAAGCGCTCTGGTATTGGATCTGTTCTACTTGAAAAAACTTGACACCAACACATTACTTAAATCCGATACGACAGCAGAGGGTATCAAGCCGGGCGGACTTAGCTTAGCGTTCGTTTGCGCCTTCGCTATTATCGGATCTGTAGTGCTGAACATGGTGTTGCATGTCGATATTGAGTTCGCACTCGGCAGTGGTTTGGGTTTGGTGGTGATGTATATTTGGGTTTTAAAGACAAAATGGTGTAAGGTTGAAATTAATCTGGATGTTCAGCTACAGAAGGTTGAATGGGCGACTTTAATGTATTACATCGGCATTATCACGGGCATGGCGGCTCTCAACCATGTCGGCTGGCTGTCTTATGTGCGCCAGTTATACGAAACGCTGGAGCCGACTTGGGTAAATTTTATTTTAGGCATGGTGTCCAGCTGTATCGACAATAACTTGCTTGAAGCGGCCGCGATTATGTCGAATCCCAACCTAGGCGTTGATCAATGGATGCTGAACGCCATGATGGTAGGCATTGGCGGTAGCCTGACTGTGGTTGGGTCATCGGCAGGGGTCATGGTTATGTCCATAGACAAAAGCTATACTTTCGCCACCCACTTACGTTTTCTGCCGGCAGTACTGGCTAACTTCCTCGGTTCTTTCGGTTTCTGGTATTTGCAATTCGAGGTATTACACTGGGTATAGCGCTACGTTAATATTAAAGTTTAAAGCGAGAATTGATTGAAAAAACTTAATCCTTAATTGCAAGTCGCGTTACATGTGTCGCTCCTGAAAAATACATCGATACTTTTAAGTCCCGTCGTTTTATCCGTTGCAAAAGAAATGATACCCAGTTGATTTCTTGATTTAAGTTGTGTTTCTACAAAATATTTATGGGGCGGCTACTAGGCTCTAACCCGAAATCTTTGCTTACATCTCTACTGCGTTCAAGTTCTCGTCATCATACAAGCGTGTTTTTTTCCAGCCGACAAATTTACTGTCATAAAATTCAAGGTCATTGTCAATTGAATATTCATAGCAGCTTCTGAACAGCTTGGCGGTACGGAATGCATGCAACTCATCATCCGCCGTTACTTTATCTACATTGCCAACCTGAAAGGTTTTATTCCTGGATTTGCAATTACTGACCCAAAAAACGGTATAGCAAAGATAGCTTTTATCTTTACGATGATCATACTTGATGGTTCTGGATACGCCCGTGACACCGGTGGTGGTTTTATTTTTTGGCGGTTTAAGAAATCGTGTCTTGCTGCCTTTTAAAACAGTCAGCATCTGGTCACGCCAAGTAATTGCGGCCTTCAAGGATTTGCCTTTGTTGCCCCACAATTTATGTGAAAAATAGCGACTGCTTTCTTTGCCGCGTCTTACGATGCGGACCTGAAAACCAAACACGTCGGGTTCGGTAATATGTTTATTTTTTGCCATGATAGAATTCCAGTAAATGAATTTAACAGCCAAGTTAGGGCGACAAGCTTTAAGAAAACTCTGCAAAGAGCGAATCTCTGACATTGTTGTAAGCTATTGATGACAAATTATGGCTAAAATTAAAATTAAAGCAAGCTAAAATTCACAAGAATTCGACAATTCCCTACTAAACTGGTGTACAATTTCAGCGATCCACTGCTTCGGTGGCTAGCATCAAGTTAACAGTCTTTTGTTTTTTCACTATTTAATTGGAGATAATCAATGAGCGTATTAGTCGGTAAACAAGCACCTGATTTTACAGTTCCTGCCGTTCTAGGCGATGGGCAAATAGTTGATTCATTTAGTTTTTCTGAAGCTACTAGCGGCAAATATGCGGTAGTGTTTTTCTACCCGTTAGATTTCACTTTTGTTTGTCCAAGTGAGTTGATTGCATTGGATCACCGTATGGATGAATTCAAAAGCCGTAATGTTGAAGTGATTGCCGTATCTATAGACTCTCATTTCACCCACAACGCATGGCGCAATACACCTGTCAATAAAGGCGGCATAGGCGCTGTTCGTTACACAATGGCTGCTGATATATCTCACTCTATTTGTAAAGATTATGATGTTGAAGCCGGTGGTGGGGTGGCGTACCGCGGCACATTCCTGATCGATCGCGCCGGTCTGGTTCGTCATCAGGTTGTTAACGATCTGCCTTTAGGCCGCGACATGGATGAATTGTTGCGCATGATCGACGCGTTACAATTCCACGAAGAACATGGCGAAGTATGCCCGGCCGGATGGCATAAAGGCGACGCAGGTATGAATGCAAACCCTGCCGGTGTCGCAGAATATCTGGATAAAAACGCCGATAAGCTGTAATTCATCGCTGATTACGGTGCCGGTTTATCCGGCCTGCGCAACATAAAAGGCTTAGGCATTGAGTGTCTAGGCCTTTTTTATTGCCGGGAAGGGCGTTTAATCTAGAAAAATGGAACACGGATGGGACAGATTTAAACGGATTTGAAAAAGCGCGGCCAAACTTGTAATAAACTTTAAATAGAATGACCTTTATGAAAAAGCCGGTTTTATCAGTGATTATCCGTTAAACCCGTGTCATCCGTGTGCCATTTTTTAAATGCGGAATAGTTACTTACAATTTGGCTATTCCTGTCTGCTCTGTGCGACATCATGTTCTTCATCCAGAAACTTCCGATAATTAATTGAGACCTTAAGCCCTGCAAAACGCCCGGCCATTCTAATCAGTTCCTGGTTTTTTTTGTCAAAGGTGATTTTTACCTCGTTTAAGGCGCGATCCTCATAGCCCTCTTCTATGTGATGGGTTTCCAGCAGGAAGCGGTAAATATACACTTCCTGTTCCCCTTCATCTTTGATTTCAAAAGGTTCGCCCAGTTGCGCCAGAACGGCCGGCTTTTTGGGCAAATTGTCGGTAATTTTCTCCAGCAACGCAGAGTTGGCCTTGAGCTGCTGTTTTTCTTTGTCGATTTCGGCTCCGCCTATCGAGCGTAAAGAAACCTCCAAAAACTTGGGCGGGGCAATTGCCAAAAAAAGTGAGGAAAATGACCAAGCCATCAATCGGTTTTCTTTATTGAACTTCAGATCCGAGTAAAACTTTATTTCCGGCTTGATCAAATTATTGTTGCCGTCAACCTTGCGAAACCAGTATCGCCAGCGCCTGCCTTCCGGCGTAGGATCATCCTGGCTGGCATACAGCTTGGACAGGGAAACAAAGTCCTGGCTGTAAAGAATGGGGTCCTTGAAGTACAAGGTAAATTCATCACTGGTCGCGACAGAAAAATGGCGATCAAATTCATCCATTTGCAGATAGACTTGATAAGCCCGAATCCAGTACATGCAACCGGATAATGAACTTGTAAGCGCCAGTAAGAAAAGAATGCGCAGAATTATTCCGGTTTTCATAGGATTATTTAATGCCGCGTTTCAGAATCGGTGGCGGGACTGTTTTGAGACAGGATATTTTCCACATCAACCTTATCAAAGCGGTAATGTTCGCTACAGAATTCGCAGTTTACTTCAATAACGTCCCGCTCCTTTAGAATACCTTCCAGTTCAGTCCGACCCATCGCGAATAATGTTCTCTCGATGCTTGACCGCGAACAGGCGCAGCTGAACTCAACCGGTTCTGCGTCAAACAGCCTGACTTTTTCCTGATTGAACAACCGGTACAGCAGTTGTTCGCAATCCAGGTCGAACAATTCCTGTTCGGTTACTGTGTTTGCCAGTATCTCGATATGCTCCCAATCGGCCTGATAACTTTCCTGGGCCGGCAGTTCCTGTAATAATAATCCTACAGCATGGGTTGCATTGGCAAATAGCCATAAGCGGGTTTTAAGTTGCTCGGATTGTTCGAAATAGGTTTGCAAGGCGGCGGCCAAATTACAGCCCTGAAGTGGAACGATGCCCTGATAAGGCGAGCCATTTTCCGATTCTACGGTTAATACCAGCCGTCCTTGTCCGAACATGGCTTCTAGCGGGCCGGGGGCTACGTTTTCCTTGCCTCTTACCAGACCTCTTATTTTTCGTTGGTCCGTTGCCTGGGCAACCAGCGTTTTAATATCGCCATCGCCTTGGGCCTGAAGGATCATCGAACCTTTGAATTTGATTGTAGCCGATAACATGACCACGGCCGCGAGCGCCTGACCGAGTTGCTGCTGCACGTTTTCAGAGCCGCGCTGATGAAGCTTTGCCGCTTGCCAGCTGGCGGTTAATTTAACCCATTCGCCTCGAACGCCCAGCTCTTCAAATAAAAAACGGCGTAATAAATCTTGCTCTATCATGTTTTTCCAGTTAAAAGTCATGCATTTTATGGCATCAGGATCATGAATCCTTTGCCCAAACAGTCTTATAAAAATACCACAGGCTATGATTTTTTCATCAAAAAAACTTGCTCTCCCTGATCCTAAAGAAGCTTTGCCGGGTCGAAACACGCCCATGCCTGTTACCAACAGGCATTTCGTGACCGGCAACCCTATAGTTCCGCCGTTTCCGGAAACCATGGAGCAGGCCTTGTTTGGAATGGGCTGTTTCTGGGGAGCGGAGCGGAGGTTTTGGCAGCGTCGTGGCGTGTTTAGTACGGCAGTCGGTTATACCGGCGGCTATACACCCAATCCGACTTATGAGGAGTTATGCACTGGCTTAACCGGGCATAATGAGGTCGTCAAAGTTATTTATGATCCGGCTATTGTTTCATACCATGAGTTGCTCAGGATGTTTTTTGAATCCCATAACCCCACGCAGGGTATGAGGCAAGGCAACGACATCGGTACGCAATACAGGTCCGGAATCTATACCTACACTCGGCAACAATTCGATGAAGCGCTGGAATCAAAAAAACATTACCAGCATAAGCTTACTCAAGCGGGTTTTGCGCAAATAACTACCGAGATTATGTTGGCTGGCGAGTTTTATTATGCCGAGGACATGCATCAGCAATATCTGGCCAAGAATCCTATGGGTTACTGTGGTTTAGGAGGCCTAGGTGTGGCTTTTGATGAGGGTTGATTATGAGGGGCAAAAAAAAGGCGGTTTAAAGAAACCGCCTTGGAATATATTTTTAGGAAGAATATAACGCAACTTTTCAGCTATGGTGCTCTACAAGAGCCTTAAAAGTTAGGTTAATAATATCAATAAATATTGCAACATAAAATGTGACATATTGTCGCAGCTGTGTATTGTTTATTTATAATTAAACAATACGTCGATAATATACCTAAATGCTTTGGATTTCTTATTTGGGTCGCTTCTACAACATACCGTTTTTATACAAATGCTCTCATACGCTTCGCATAAATCAGAATTTTCCGCCCGACAAAACCTGAAATGGCTGTTTATTCTTAGGAACTTGATGATACTGAGTGAGGTTATACTCATTGTTTTATCCATATACGGTCTTAATATTCGCCTGCCTGAGCAGCCGCTCTGGTTGGTGATATTGTCGATAGGCGCGGTTAATATCTATACCTCAATGCGCTTACAGACAGAAGACCCGGTTACGGAGCTGGAAATATTTTCTCAATTAGTCATTGATGTTTTTGGCATTACAGCATTGCTGTACCTGACCGGAGGCGCATCGAATCCGATTACTTGGGTATTCCTGTTGCCGCTTATTATTACAGCCATCATGCTGCATCAATCCTATGCCTGGTATATGGTGATTTTGACCACATCCATGTATACGATGTTAATGGCCTACAATGTTCCCCTGCCGTCGATAGAGCCCCACATGCCCGGTCCGGATATGCTCTATACCGATGCAAAGAATTATGACCTGTTGAGGCAGGTTCACGCGATGAGTGACTCTCATTATTTTAATCTTCATATTTTCGGCATGTGGTTCGGTTTTGTATTTAGCGCCGGCTTAGTCGCATTCTTTGTGGTTGAGCTGGCTAAAACGCTGAAGGCTCAGGAACGCAATCTGGCTGAAGCAAGGGAAAATGCGTTAAGGGATGAGCGTGTTGTATCATTGGGCACATTAGCCGCCAGCGCCGCTCACGATATGGGAACGCCATTAGGCACTATTGCTATCGTGGCTCATGAGCTTGAGCAAGAGTATCCGACTCATCGTTTCCCGGATCTGCACGAAAAATTGCTGATTATGCAGCAACAGATTGACCGCTGTAAAACAGCGCTATCGGTGATGTCGGCCTCTGCGGGTGAAATGCGTGCCGAATCCGGTAGCGCCATGCTGTTGACCGATTATATCGATGAAGTAATCAATCAATGGCGCACTCATAAGCCGACGGCAAAGCTTCGTTTTTTTATTGATCCTGACGTCGCAATACAGGCAAAAATCGTTGCAGAGCTTACTCTGACCCACTCGATTATTAATATCTTAAATAATGCCGCAGAAGCGTCTCCGCCGGAAAAGGGAATCGAATTTCATGCGTCATGGGATTTAGACCAGGCCATTATTAAAATCAGGGATTTTGGCTTGGGCCTGCCTCCGGAATTAATCGATTTTGCGGGTAAACAACCCGTTGTCAGCAAAAAGCGCGGTTTGGGTGTGGGGTTGTTTTTAGCCTATTCCACAATTAATCGCCTAGGCGGCAAAATTAATCTTAACAACAGCGAGTCGGGCGGAGCCTGCGTGGAAATCACCTTACCCCTTTTAAATACAGAGAGCGATAATGACAACCCAGGAAATGGATAAACCACGGCTGTTGCTGGTGGATGACGATGTGACTTTTTGCAATGTATTGAAGAGCGCATTGGAAAAAAGAAATTATGAAGTGCTGGTCGCTAACGATGTTAATACCGGAATAGCATTTGCCGAGCGTTATTTGCCCGAATATGCGGTGATTGATTTGCGTATTGGTCATGAATCCGGTTTGGAGCTGGTGAAAAAGCTGATCTCTTTGGATGACAATACCGTTTGCGTCATGTTAACCGGTTTTGCCAGTATCGCCACGGCGGTGGAAGCAATAAAACTGGGTGCTACGCATTATTTAACCAAACCGGCCAATGCGGATGAAATTGTAAACGCCCTGCATAAAAATGATGGCGACTCATCGGTTTCGATTAGCGAAAATCCGTTGTCTGTAAAGCGTCTGGAATGGGAACACCTACAAAAAGTACTGATGCAGCACGACGGCAATATTTCAGCTGCTGCCAGGGCGTTGAACATGCACAGACGCACGTTACAAAGGAAACTGGATAAAAAACCGGTGAGAGAGTAGGTTTTCCTCTTTAACTGATGTTACGCACAGACGGTATTTCTCCCGTTTGCCGCGCCGAGCACCGGAGCTTTCGGCGGAAATAGCCCGAAGGGGCGCTGCAAGGATGCAGCGCGTTGCCAGAGGGCCATGGAT
>JALNYY010000125.1:0-4485 GCA_023229605.1 Methylobacter sp. | reverse complement strand
ACCTCCGCCGAAAGCGAGGAGCGCAGGTGAGAAGCGGCAACCGGGTCGCCTTTTCTTGGGTTACTTTCTTTTGGCGACGCAAAAGAAAGTAACTCGCTTTCGGGTGCGAGAACCCGATTCAATCAAGTGTCGCGTTAGCGACTCCTTAAATTCAGTGTAAATTCGATCAACTGCGTAACATCAGCTCTTTAAGTGAAAACAAGGGTGAGGGGGAGGCTAAAAAAGACGCTCTTGCGTTAAAAAAGAACTAATCGTCGGATCCTTCGGCAAAGTGATAACGTCACTGTCGTTATCTATGCCGGCGATACCGGTATCAGGTTTTTACGCGCATATCCTCAAGTTAGTCCTCGCTTTACCGTATTCAGTTTTTAGCTCATGCTCCCTGTTCGGCAATTTCAAACCGCTATGAATTAATCGGCAACAATGTCTTTGTGCCGTCTGCGCCTCATCAGTCTTATATGAATATTTGCATTAATTTTCATTTGGTTATCGCGCAGCATCTTGCTGTTTTTTAATGGACGGCAACCCGCTTCACATCATGGGGCCTGATGCAATTGGTGTTTTTTTATTTATAGCTTTGACACAGCGCCGTATCTCATGATAAAAAGTACCCTGTCGTTTATTACTTAATTCGACAAGCAACTCAATAAAACAATTTACTGAGTAGCTCCCTTTGAGGAAAGGGAATAAAACAATATAATTAAATAAACTTTCGAGGATTTTAAAATGGCTGAAGAACAAGAAAAAGATAACACATGGTTGATCGCTGGTGTTGCTATTGCTGCTGTTATTGTATTAGTTGTAATGTTGAAACAAGACGAAACCAAGCATTTACAAAGCGGTAGTGTAGCGCAGCTTCAAGCTGAAACTTTCTCGAATATAGAGAAAAGAAAAACCAGCAACAAAACTGCACAATAAGACTTAAAGCGCAGTCAGTTAAAAAATACCCCCTGTTTCTAACAGGGGGTATTTTTCCCACATTTATATCACGCAGTTTCAACGGCTTTTGTTTCATCCCGCTGTTGTTTTCAAACATAAACAGTCCCCTATATAGAGACTTAGCCTGAAACTTTTTGGTCAGGCGTCTTTTTTCAGTATCTGAATTTCTTCTTCCAGCATTTTTACTCTTTTCAACAGCTCGGGTAGCTTGCTGATTGCGATCTGTTCCTTATAGGCCGTCTTCTTGTCTTTTGCCGGACTGCCGAAAACCTGAGTGCCTGCCTTGACATCGCCTGCCACGCCGGAGCGAGCCATGACTACGGCGCCGCGACCAATCGTAATGTGATCGGCAATACCCGAGCTTCCCGCCAGAATCGCATAATCTTCAATGTTGCAGGAGCCTGACACCCCCGTTAAGCCGCACATGATTACGTTTTTGCCGACTTTGTTATTGTGTCCAATCTGCACCAGGTTATCGATTTTACTGCCCGCTCCTATTAAGGTGCTTCCCAATGCGCCTCTGTCTATACAGGTATTGGCGCCAATCTCGACATGGTCTTCAATAACCACATTACCGACTTGAGGAACTTTGACATGCTCGTTATTTCTGAACTTATAACCAAAGCCGTCAGCGCCAATAATGGCTCCCGAATGAATAATGACATTATTCCCTATGACCACATCATCATAAATAACGGCGTAAGGGTAAATCCGGCAGTTTTTTCCTATTTTGACATTTTTACCCAGATAGGCGCCTGCATGTATCTGGCTGCCATCGCCTAGGATTGAATTTTCGCTTATCACGGCATAAGGTCCGATATACAGTTCATTGCCTAAAGTGACATTAGCCTCAAGCACGGCTTGCGGCGCAATTTTCTGGCCATAAATTCTGGCAGGATGCAGTAATTCGACTGCTTTGATAAAGCTGATCTCCGGATCTGCACAAACTAACAGCGCCATGCTTTCAGGCACGTTTTCAACACCGAAGCCTTCCGCAATAAAGCAGGCGGATGCCGTTGAATTGTTAATATGCCGGGTGTAACGACTGTTGGTCAACTGGGTGACTTGACCTTGATGCGCAGACGTAATCTCTGCCGCTGAATGGATGATTGTCGACGGGTCGCCCCCTTCAATCCGTGCTCCACAAAAATCGGCAAGTTCTTTTAATATAATCGGCATAGTTTGTCTCTGCTGTTATTCTAAAATAGCGCCAAAGCAATCGGCGCGTTGTTGAAAACTTAAGTCCTAGTGTAACAAATCCAATAAACAACCACGGTACCCGTATTTGGCTGCTCACCGGCATAGTAAGGATGGTTGAATATAATCGATTTAAGTTTATTTTTCTGTTTTTCGGCGCTCAAATATAACATCCGCCAGCTTTACTATTGATCGTGCTGCCAGCGTCCGGATTTACCGCCGTCTTTTTTCAGCAGCCGAACCGACTGGATAACCATGCCTCTATCCACGGCTTTGCACATGTCATAAATGGTGAGTAAAGCGATTTGCGTGGCGTTTAGCGCTTCTATTTCTACGCCGGTTTGACCGTTGGTTTTTACGGTAGTTTGGCAGCGAATCCGGCTGCTGTCGATTTCTGCGCTCAGCTTGATTTCAACATGCGTTAGCGGTAGCGGATGGCAGAGAGGGATCAAGTCCGCCGTTTTTTTGCTGGCCATGATTCCGGCAATTCTTGCTATGGCCAGCACATCGCCTTTTTTGTGTCCGCCGTCTATGATTAGCTTGAGCGTTTCCGGCTGCATTTCAATATAGCCTTCAGTGATGGCGGTACGCTGGGTGATCGCCTTTTCACCGACGTCAACCATATGAGCTTCGCCGGATTGATTAAAGTGGGTTAATGCGGTCATTTTTCTGTAAAATTATCAGCTAAGCAGGTTTTATTATAACAACTGCCGGTTAAGAAAACTAAAAAGGCGGCCGGACTTCTGCAATGCGCGTTGCGCCAATTTTATTTAGTGACTGATTATGCCAATTAAGGTGCGTTATTTCGCCAGTTTGAAAGAAAGTATCGGGCGCTCGGAAGACAGCCTGGAGTTTTCAGGCTTGGCTACAGTCGGTGATGTGTGGAGTCGCGCCAATCCGGATAAAGCGTTGCCGGATAATATATTGGCAGCAGTGAATATGGACTATGTTGAATTGAATAGCTCTGTTAAGGACGGCGATGAAGTGGCTTTTTTTCCGCCGGTGACCGGGGGCTGACAGTGAGCATAAAAATTTGTATGGGCGCTTTCGATCCCTGGCGGGAAATCCAGGCGTATCAACATTCAGCAAAAGATATGGCCGGTAAGTTCGGCGCAACCAGCATTTTCATAGGCACCATGCGCGATTTTAATGAAGGCGATGATGTAAAGGGCATGACGTTGGAACATTATCCCGGCATGACCGAAAAACAGCTGGAAAAAATCGTCGCCGAAGCCATGCGCCAATGGCCGGTTATCGATGCGCTGGTGATGCACCGGGTAGGCGATATTTTGCCTAATGAGCCGATTGTGCTGGTGGCGGTATGGACATCGCATCGCGGCGATGCGTTTGATGCGAGCCGATACATTATGGAAGCGTTAAAATCGAGAGCGCCTTTCTGGAAAAAGGAGTTGTTGGAATCCCAATCCGAGCGTTGGCTGGTAAAAAATACCGACGGATATATTTAACTTTTTAGGGAATGCCTGAATGCTGGGACAATTAAGAAAAATGCACGTCCGACTGGAGCAGCCGGTTCAGTATGAGCTGCCGGTCGGTGATCAATTGGTCGCCTTAAATCCGCTGATCGGCAGGCCGATTAAACTGACGTATACCGGAAAAATCTTTTGTATACACTGTAACAGGCCGATTAAAAAGAGTTTTAATCAGGGCTATTGCTATCCCTGTTTTATCTCGCTGGCGCAATGCGACATGTGCATCATGAAGCCGGAAACTTGTCATTATGCGGCCGGCACCTGCCGGGAACCCTCATGGGGTGAGGAGTTTTGTTTTCAGCCGCATGTGGTCTATCTGGCCAACTCCAGCGGCATTAAGGTCGGCATTACCCGGCAGTCTCAAATTCCGACGCGCTGGATAGATCAAGGCGCGGTGCAGGCGCTGCCGATTTTTAAAGTGCAGTCTCGCTATATTTCCGGTCTGGTTGAAGTGGCCATCGCCAAACACGTCAGCGATAAAACCAGCTGGCAGCAAATGCTTAAAAGTAAGGCCGATGCTATCGATCTGGTTGCAAAACGGGATGAATTAATCGCGGTTTGCGAGACGGAGTTGGCCGAAATTACCCAGCGGTTCGGACCGCAGGCGATTGAGTTTTTAGCCGATCAGTCAGTTGTGGATATTCATTTTCCTGTGGACAGTTACCCGGTAAAGGTTAAGTCCTTTAATCTCGATAAGGATGCTGAAGTAGCAGGGGTGCTGCACGGCATTAAAGGCCAATATTTATTGCTGGATACCGGCGTGATTAATATCCGCAAGTTTGCCGGTTATGAGATTGAATTTTCGGTGTAGGAGCGGATTTGTAAAAAAAGCGACTCCTCCTATCAGCCTCAAGACCGG
>JALNYY010000124.1 GCA_023229605.1 Methylobacter sp. | reverse complement strand
AATTGGCTTGGCGCGTAAAAACCTGAATCTCTTTGGCTTACATCATGAACGAATCCCATTCTTTAACAAACTGTGAAACATGCTCAGCCCGTACTGCCCTGCGCGGATTATTTGAACTTTCCAAGAAAACATCCCGCTGGTTTGACGCTAATGCCGCCGGTTTTGCACCGCTGTTGCTTCGGCTATTAATCGCTTATGAGTTTTTGGAGGCCGGATTGGAGAAAGTTTCCGGAGAAAACTGGTTTGCCGATTTAACGTTTCCTTTTCCGTTTAACTTACTGCCGCCCGATCTGAGCTGGGAGCTGTCGATGGGGCTGGAGATTGTCGCGCCTATTGCGTTGATTTTAGGCTTTGCCACGCGCTTTTTTAGTTTTGCGTTGATTATTTTAACCATCGTTGCCATCGCAGTTGTCCACTGGCCGACCGAATGGCGCACCGTAGCGCAATTATGGCAAGGCTACGCCATTACCGACCAAGGCTACGGTAATTACAAACTGCCGTTAATGTATTTGTTCATGCTCACCTCTTTGTTATTTAGCGGTTCCGGTCGTTTAAGTCTGGATGCGTGGCTGGCACTTAAAACACATTAACTATTTCGGGTTAGTGATTAAAGTGAGCCCACCTCATTAGTATTCAAATTCACAACATTTCTAACGCTCTTTTACAAAAATCTGCGTTGGAAATTCTTTAGCGTTCCTAATATTGAGCTTAGTAATTAATTGCAACATCTTTTCTACCTGTTGCGTAGAACTCGACAAATTATCATCAAACCAAGGCGCTTTATCGCCTATTTTCCAATACCCAACACCTTGATCTAATCGAATATGGGTTGTTTTTCCTGACCGCCATGTCAATTCCATTATTCGGCCATGTGGCGTATCGCTTGCCGCATTAACAACACAATTTTCATCCATAGCCTCAAAATAGGCTGCGATAACATCCAGGCGTATGTTGTCATCCATCCAGTCTGCCAATAAACCGCGTTTCTGATTACTGCTTTCCCGCTTAACAAAGGTATCAATAACAATTTTGGGCTTAGTCCAATTACTTTTCATAAGCCGTTTTAAGCCATCAATAAGCTCTGCAATCAGCATAACCGACCACGGGGAGAATAAATAGCGATCTGAATAATGTAAACCACTAAGTTCATCCGAAAGTACATGTTGTTGCAATAATGGATGATGTTCAAGCACACGCTGCCAGAATTTCTCAGCAAACTGAGTTAATGGACCGTTGCATTCAGTAAGTATTTCAATTTCTATATCACCATTGCCTGCATTCGGTTTCAAAGCATCTTCATCCAGATACTTTAATACCGACATAAGCGGATAATTGTCCGCAGAGACCAAAACACTATCCGGCAGATTCAGCCAATTTTGCGTGGGTATTGCAGTTTGTTTAAGCGAGTGTGCGAAAGTCTTGATTGCAGTGTCTGACAAAGTTTGTGTAACAATACAAGCCGAGCCTTTGAGTGTGATCTTGTCATCATCGATTATAGCGATGGTTATCCCTAACCGGTGCAAAACCCACAGCTCTTCTTTGGTGGCCTCGGAAAGCGGCTGTGGTGAAGCGTTAACAAATAAAACTACCTTTGCATAAAGTTGTTTCCAGCGATAGCACCGTTCAAGTAATTGACTTTCATTTATTTCCCAGTCGGATTGTTGGCCTTGTAAAAACACATGCAGTTCAGTCGCGCCATGACTGGCGGCATCGCGGATTTCAGTAAACAGCGTTTCAGGGCAATAACGAGATGATTCCCCTAATAGTTTTAATTCCTCCGGCAAAGCCAGCAGACGGATAAATTCTTCATTCAAATAACTTGCTGCTAAAAGCCTATCCAGATAATCAATATGGAAGCGAGTATCAAAACCCAACAAGCAGTTCTGGCACACGCCTTGACAATTACACTTAAGGTATTCCCTGGCTTTAACAAATAATTTGTCAAAATAACGGTACGCAGCTGAAGCAAAGCCGGAACCGCCACTGCTTTTATCATATAAAACAATGGCTGCTACGGGGTGGCTGCAATCAGTCAACTTAGTCGGCTTCACTGTATAGCCCATTTCATCGACATTGATACCCAAGATGTCGGCTAGGGCTTGTCTAAGTACCACTGATAACGTCCAGGCAATTTTTTTGCTATCTTCATTTTTATAATCAAGAAACACCTGTTCATTATTTTTAAGATACAGTTCAAAAACATCGGTATGGTCAACATAGCCTAAATGAAGATTGGTTTTAATGGCGAATTCGTTGTCGTTACCACTGCACCAAGCATCTATTTCACCTTCCGGCCTGCCTCTTAATTTTTTATGCGGTTTTAAGAAAACTTCAGGGATTTTATTTTCGGCGGTCATGGAATCGGCACGACCGCAATGCCAACAGAGTGCGTAACCGTATCCATACTCGCCGGAGCTGTGATAAAAAATATCGCCCTGACTACCGGCGCGAAACTGTCCTAATTGCGGATTAGGCAAAGGACGCAGCCTGTCTTTAGCAGTAACCCAGGGTTCTTTAACTGGTACATAATGCTGTGCTGAAACATCCGTATGGGGACTGGAATAAAAATCAACGGCAAATCCTGCCGGTTCTATAAATTCGCGCTTATGCTCAGGATTAATCAGCCCACCACAGTCGTTGCAAACGCTACTAGAAACGCTACTTAAAGCATTGTCAATTGCGCCACAATGATCGCAACGCCACGCCGTTATTAGTTTCTGTGTTTCGTTGGAGCCGCTTTCAGGACTATGCCAGCTTAAACTCAGGCCCGCTGAACGGTACGCCAGACCATTTAGGATAATATCGCAGCCGGGCGCATATTCTCTGATAGCAATGGACAAATCACGGGTCGGTTTTTCCCGGATACGGCTAAGATTATCTTCCCGTTTGTCATCTTTTTTGTGATTTCTACGTTGATAATCGTGAACGCTATAAGGATCGAAGTAAGCAATCCCTGTTGGAAATCCATAACAAGGTAAAAAGCCCCGAGTTGCCAATTCAGCCAACAGATATTCCCCTTTAAGGCGTTCCAGGTCTTTTGCTATCCGCTTTTCATAAGGATTGTTCTCACCGATGTTTGAATTTAATGCGTTAAATTCAGCTTGCAAAGGCTGATATTCTGACAACCATTTATCCTTAATATTACTAATGATCAAAATAGCTTGATGAGTGAGATTGATTGGCGATGCGCCGGCCAGAATCGTTTTGTATATTAATGCATTTAAGCCTTTCTCAAGGTTTTCGGGTATGCCGGTCAAATCGCACTCTTCCAGCCAGACACAAAAACGCTCAAGCTGTGACTTGCCGTTTTCGTCTTGGCAAAAAAACCAGCCACAATCCAACTTAGTGTTTTGCTGTTGAGCTACATCAATAACTTGTTTTAGAAAGTAAGAAAAAAGCAAGGAATTAACATGTCGCTGCACAATCTTGGCGCTGTTTAAGGTAATGTAAGGCGCTTTAATATGGGTGGTAAACGGCCATAACGGACGATTAAAAACCGTGCGTTCATGCGGATTTTCCTTGCATAAGGTAAATGCCAACGCACGGGTTTCCTGACGCCGACCGGCACGGCCTGCTCGCTGTAAATAATTGGCCGGGTGAGGAGGTACATTATTCATGGCGACCGCTGTAATACCGCCGATGTCTACACCCATTTCCATTGTTGTAGAGCAGCTTAGGACATTGAGCTTTTCTTCTTTAAAGAGTTTTTCAAACTGTTGCAAACGACTGGCTGGCTGTTGTGCTGAGTGTTCGGCAGTTCTAAAAAACACGCCGCCTTCAAGAATTCTGTCGCTTAAATCCGTCCACAGATTCTGTTTTCTGAGTTCGGCAATATCTGTATTGCTTGCAACCCATTGCCTGATAAAGCCAAGTCTTTCTTGTTCTGAATTAAAATCATGCACTACAGGTAAAATAGGAATGATAGCTTTCTGGCAAATTGCCGTTTCTTGAGTCGGTGCATAAGGTAAATAAGGCGTGATCGCTTTAAAAGTCGTGTCCAGAAATCGATGCGTCACCGGGCAAACCCAAGCATCCTGAATGCAACAAAATGCCATTTGCTCAGGTTTTATTTGATAAGTAAGGGAACCTGCAACAGAGGTTAGAATTTGACTTTCCTGAGTGAGAGCTTTCCAGGCAGAGCGCATGATTTGGTTAAGCATGTCTTCATGCGCTTTATTATCTAATTTTAGATTTAAGGCATAAGTCAAAATGCGAATTAAGCGATTATTACGCCCTTTTCTGACTAGCGGCCATTTGCTAATGCGTTTGCCAGTCGATTCTTTTGAATCGGGCGCTAAAAGCTCTTTGGGGTAAATAGTAACGCCTATCCAGTTTATCCACTCATAAGGAATAGCAATAAAATTGTCCCTTACATAAAAATCCAGACAAACCTTAAGAAAATCTTGCCAATCTTTTAGCGATAAGTTCAATTTTTGCCATTCGGCAGATGTATTGTTGATCGTGCTTAAAGCCGGATATTGAATCGCAACTAACCCCAGGGTTTCTAATGTATTTTGCCGTTTGGCGCGACGATTGAATTCTCGAATCAACAACATTTCAGACAAAGTTCGAGATCCGCTATTATGTTGGAACAGCATAGGGTTCAGGTCGCGATAATAATCCAACATCGGTTTTAAAACATCACTATTGGCTTGAAGTGTATTGATTGCTTCCTGCCAAGTTATAGGTTGAACTACAGCCATTTGCTCAATTTGTTGCTGTATTTTCTCTGCGAAATTTAAAAAGTCTTCAGCTTCCGCTAAGCCCATTTTTTTAAATTTTTCAGCCTTGTCTAAATACTCATCGCGCTTTTTCTCCAGTTCAATGCGTTCTGCGTCATTTACATTACCCAATTGTTTAGCAACCATTTCATAAACTAGGCCGCGCAAGCGGTTCCGCTCTGAATCTTGCTGGATTTTAACGGCAATCCGCGCCGTACCTTGACGACTGTCGGTAAAGGTAATCAGTCGGCGGCCACGTCCCGGACTTTCCAAAGGATTGTTACCATCCTGACAAAATTCCAGTAAGGTCGGTACAGTATTGCTAACATAAAACGGTGTACCTAACAGGCAGCGGCGAAAAACACCACGTTTACCACGGTCAGGGATAAAACCACAATGTCCGCAGGTTTCGTTATCATTGACGATGTGAATCGTGACGGCTTGATGCGTTTCACCAAGTTGTTTGTTATCGAGTGACAAGGTCAAAGAATGCGTCAACTTTGCATCGGCTTTTACAGCCAAATTAATAAACTCAGTCGGCACTACTGTTTTTGTATCGGATTCTTGTTCTTCCTCTGGATCTTCATCGCCTTCCACTTCAATTTGCAGGCTAAATTCATCAATTGCTTGGCGTGGGATTTGGATTAATTGCCCCTGTTGAGTTTGAAATGCTTGTAAATGCGGACTGTTGCAATCGTTGCAAAAAACCAGTTCATACACAGGCGCGCCGCATTCACAACGCTCGCGCTGTTGGCTATAGACATAACCGAATGCCCACTTATCTGCTAAAGGCGTGTCTTTTTTACAACGACAGTTGGCGTCCACACAGCACCATAAACCGTTGGTCACTTGATGGAATAAATGCCCGCGTATTGGTAAAAATGGGTGCTTAGGCTTATTGTCTTTGCCCGGTAATATTGTCCCTGTACATAAGTCCAACCATGCCAGCGTTTGCTGGTGTCTAGTATGCATATCGGCAAGGTCACTAAACAGCGTGTTGCTTAACTGAGTTAATGTTTTCGGGAGCGTATCACGGGTCAGTTCTTCACGCAGTTTGCGACTAACCGGGTGATCTTCCAATGCTCGATAGCGTTGTTTTGAAACCTGCTTGTCATGGTCAATATCCACCAAAGTTGCTATAGGTGTATTCTGTTTATAATCACCTTTTCTTTTGTTGAGTGGCGGAACAATCCGCTTACCACCGATGACAGTTACTTGCTCTTTCGAAATACCCGCCAAATCGGCCAGATAACGTTGTAATGAAACATTATCCTTGTCGCCAATAGTTGCCGAAGTGGCTACAAAACGCACATCTTCCGCATTGACAGCGAAACCGTGCAATACCCGACGCAATAACAGCGACAGTTCCGCCGCTTGCGAACCGATGTAAGTATGCGCTTCATCCAAAACAATCCAGCGTAATTTCCCTTGTGATTTTTGCAGAATCGGCGAGTCAACTTGTCGAACCAACATATACTCAAGCATCGTAGAGTTTGTCACTAGTAAGGGAGGCGGCTCGCTACGTAACAGGGTTCGGGATAAAATTTCATTTGGCGTTTGTGCCTGATTAAAACTTGTCGCTTTGTCAGGCGTATTGCCGTTATACAAGCAAAAACGTACGCCATTACCGAAGCTATCCGTCCAGGCGCGTAGACGATCTCGCTGGCTGTTAATCAAGGCATTGAGCGGATAAATAAATAAAGCTTGTACGCCAATCAACGGCTGTTTTTGTAGCTCATACTGGCGCACCAAGTCATTGAGTACCGGCACCATAAAACACTCGGTTTTACCTGATCCAGTGCCGCTGGTAATGACAATGGACTGTGGCTTACTTTCAGATAACTTTAACCAGGACTTGTATTGGTGTTGATACGGCTGCCAATCTTTGCGAAACGCATAGTCTTTTAAATCAACAGGTGGTTTGTCCATTGCTTCAAGTAACGAACGCTCCAGCAAAGAATCAGCCAATCGCTCCATGCTGATATTTGCTTCTTCCCAGCCAAAAATGTGTTCGAAAACCGGATCGGCCAGAAAATTGTTGCTATCACCAAGCGGTTGATTAAATTGCTCTGATAAAAACTGCCGTAAAGCGGGATCACTGATGCCTAGTATACTTAAAGTGGCTTCGGCTGAGCGTTGTGATAATTGCGCGATAAGGGGCTGAAAATAACTGGACATGTGAGTTTAGTTCTTAATCCGTCGGTTGCTGAGATAAATAAGCCAATGTAATGTTAAAAACTGCGTTAAACCAATCTTCATCAAAGTCTTTCAGGCGTTTTAATTTAAAAATAACGACTGCATCGCCTATCCAGTTTTCAGGTCTGTTTGTGTTTGCACAATATGCCGCTAACAGCACAGGTAAAATAACCACAGCCCGATGATGGTCTGAAATATTTTCCAGTTTCAACCATTGTTGTAGCGATTTATCTATTTTTGTCCAATGAGTTATAAGCTCCGGTTTTAATACTTCCAGCCACTTACTGTCTGCTTGTCGTCTATCCAATTCTTGTTGCGCATCTTTAATCATGCCTACCACATTATCCAGAACAGGTTGTTTCATAAAAACAAGCTCTGGATCGGCTGTACCACATAACGACTGATTGAGTATTCGTGCCACTATTTCCATAGACACACAAAGATAATTGATACGTTTGATGCGAGTTTCAATAATAGTGGATACGTCGGTTTCATCTCCCATCGCTTGTTTCAAATAATCTCTATAATTTTTAAAAACCACCAGCCAATCCTTCAACGGTATCAGTTCCCAGAAAACCGGCAGCTCTTTGCCAAGTTTTCGAGTAAAACTCTCATCCATCTGCAATACAAGCGCGGCTAACATTTTGGTATCCGTCACCGCTATTGACCAAACATCAAAACTGGCTAGGGGCAAATGAGCACACTGTTTCCATAAGTGTCTTAAATATGACCAGCCACTATGCTCAAAATCCGTACACATCCGTTCTAAAATTGCTTTGATGGCTTGGTATCTGAATTGTGTTGAACTTGCCGTAACAGCACTATGTAGTGTTGAAACTTCACGATTAACTAATGAGTCAACCTCCTTCTCATCACTAACATTCCATAAAATAGGCCGTAAAGAGATTGAAGACGTCACTGACGGATAAATTAACCAGGGACCTGGAACTTTCTTTTCAGGATAAAAAAACCAGCAGCCGATTTCTGTTTGCTCTGAAGATTTAACATCCAGTTTAATATGTTCTTGCTCTGGCTGAGAAAGTCGCATAGCCATGAGTTGAACTTGTGAAAGAGTGTCATACGACAAACAGGCATGATCGTTAGTATTTAATGCCACGCAACCCAGCGACAGATTTCTTGTCAGCGAAAATTGATAGCGAAAAATTTTTGTCCGTAATAACTCAGTACCATTTTCATACACGGCTAACTGCACATAACTATCCAGGTTTCTACTGATAGCCAACAAGTCTTTAATCCATTCTTGATAATCAATAATCGCCAGTTCTATGACTGCGCCTTTTTTCTCAACTTCATTACGAAAGTACAAGTCCCGTGCATCTTCCAAAGTGTCATCTTTAAGATTAAAGTCAATTTGCAAATGGCGGTTGCGATCAGGCTGTTCATTAAATAAACGAAGGCGAAGGCCATGTAATTGATCTTGAAATAGCGGCTGTTCAGATACCTGTTTATTACCATTGGCATCAATAAGCTGACCACCTCTTGCTGGAAAAGGAACCGTAAGAGTTAGCATGTCGGCCATATTCGGCCAAAATAGTGTTAACCGGACATTGCTCGGCGGTGCATTATCTGCAAATAACTCAATTCGACATCCCTCAGTCTCAGTTGTAATGCTATGTTTTACCGATGGCTCGCATAAAACAGTCGCACGCCCAGCATTATCCAGAAAAATCACGCCATCCAAAGAATCCGCTGAAGGTTTAAAACGAATGGAAAACTGTTCGGGTAATAATGCACATTTTTTACGGAACTGAATATTGCCTTGATTATCGAGAAGGCGAATTTCATAAATGCCCTGTTGATCTTGAGAAAGAGGCAACCAATTTCCTTTTGAATTAACGGCTCTGGCGACTAATTTTGTTGCAGAAATTTCTGTCCTTTTTTCAGTTTCATTATTAACACAAGTCAGAGACGGAAAACCTCGATAGACTTCGTTAGGTATACTGGCAAATTTTAGTGTTTCGCCTTGTAAGTAATAACGATTTGCCGACTGTTCCTGTGCGGTTTTGATGATAAACGAATTGTTTTCATTGTCTGATAATTGAATAGTGCCGCTAGCTTCAAGCAGTTTTTTATTAGCTATCGTTGCGATGTGCTGAGTTTCGGCACTTACAGGACACGCTAACCGATCTGGATAGAGAATCCTAACCCGTCTTGCGCGGGTACTGACACTGGCAACGCCTTCTAATACCCAATCGTCATTTTGTTGTACAAATATCCAGGGTACTTCATTGTCCAATTCTTCGCCGTCAGTTAATGGTGTTTCATAGATAAGTGTCGATAAATGCTTAAATCGAATCGCATAACCGCATGCAGCCTGATCGCCTTTAACGGCTCCAGAGGGGCGCGGCATTTTTAAAGAAGACTTTTGTTGATAAGTAGCTTTCAGCGCCACACCTAACGAGCGTGTCACCCCGTCACTGCTAATTAACTCAACGTCCAGCCTTGAAGGTATGGTCTCGGGCAGATTAAGTTTTTCCAAGGCAATAAAACTTGCAAATTCAAGCTGTAATTGCAAGAAGCCATCATCGCGCACACGCCGGATACCGCGAAATGGTGTATTCATTACTGCATCATCGGCTTTTGCCGCCGTGATAATCATATCCGAAAGTAGCTTCTGTCCGACTTCTGTATCTATCGGCAACGGAAACTGCTCTCGCCATAAGGGTATCTGTTGATCTAAATAACTGACAGGATTGCTATGTTCGTGCAAGCGGTATTTTTGTTTAAGCTCGACCACCGTTTTTACCATGTCGCCTAAAATCGCATGGCTTTGATCATTTTGATAGTTTTTCGGAATATAATCACATTCACTAACAAGCATGTCGGCGTGTATGCCGGTATGGTGCAAGCGCGTGTATTTGGGAATCACCTGCTTTAATACTCTGCCTAACCAACCGCTGGAGTTATTTAGTTGATTAAGCGGCAACCCACCTTCAATAGCTATTGAACCCAGATACCGGGAACTACCATTGATAATCCTGACCTTGCGTTCCCAATAACGTAAGCCTAATTCAACAACCAAATTACGACGCACTGTTTTTAGCTCTTTGGCATCAGCTCCGAACGAAGTAAACACTTTTTCCCATGACCACAAACTGCCGTCGTATTCCCGCCGCCACCATTCCGCAGCGTAAATAACAAAAGCGGCATTCCAGCCGGGTACTTCCGTAATATTGGCAACTCCGAATAAGGCGCTGGTTTTCAGAGAGGCTTTTAATGTTTCAAAGTCATGATTGTTCAGGCGATAACGATAAAGCGCCTGTCCATCCGGGCGCTTTATTTGTCTGGATGCGAGAAATTGCTTAAGCCAGTCTTTAGGTAACATGTAGTATCCTTCATCAGTTTATTTGTTTGGGCGCTCGGATTGAATGCCCTCTAAAGCGATAGATTCTGCGACCATATGCTTGTGTTGGGATACTCTCTCAAAAGATTGATCTTGTTCAGCGCTGTAGGCGGGATTTCCCTTGTTTCTGGATCGCCCCATTACTGAGTAGGCCTGGCAGGGAGGCTCTCTCTATGAGAATCGATCTGTCATTTTTGGTCAGCTTCTTTTGTAAGATTGAATCCAGAATATTGTTGCCAGCACTTGATCCTAGCTCAATTAAAGGGGTTTCCTGTTCGGCTTTATGCCACAAGTCTGCAGTCGAGTGATTCCAGGGGCATAATTGTTGCCCGTTACAGTAATTCAAATAGAGATGTAGTTTGTCTGGTCTCTCCTGCGATAATAGTCTGTAATATGGTCGAAGCCGCAACGTTTGGTTGGCATGTGTATCTTTTTCTGCTGATATCAGAATTTTGAACGGATTGCCTTCAAGACTGGCAAAGCCCTCACCCAAACCTCCTGGTCCAGCGAAAAGATCAATTATGGGTAGTGGTTCTGATGCCATTTGATTTTTATTTTATTGGAATGGCCTAACTTGGATTTTTCATAAGAATGACAATCCTCGTTCTTTACGTTGTTATGCAATTGATGTTACGTAAACTAAAAGCATTGACTAGCTCTTGCCTAATTTCCCGGTTTCAGGCAATTGGTGTGCCTTTGTTCTGTATAGGAGGGCTGGCAGTTTAATTAACTCCCTTGGTTTTGGCCCAACTTATTCAACATTATCCCAGTTGCCGAAAGAATCTACTAAGGTTTTCGGTTTCCCATTTTACAGCAAAAGAGCTACAGCAAAGATTCAGGTCGCAATTAGCTGAGTTAAATCCTCACGAGTTTTCCACCGGTATTAATGTAAGCTCTTAGAGCTAAAACAGCATTATCCGTCCCGTTAACAAAATGCCAAGCCGGTTGAATTGTCAAAATATTCAATTCAACCGGCTTGGCATCAAAGCAAATGAGGAACCGGTGTTTTAAAACCCCAGATCACTCAATCCCTGGTGATCGTCGGGGCGGCGGCCCAGCGGCCAATGGAATTTTCGCTCGGATTCCTTAATCGGCAAATCGTTGATGCTTGCGTAGCGGCGTTGCATCAAGCCGTTCTGGTCGAATTCCCAGTTCTCGTTACCGTATGAACGGAACCACTCGTTATTGTCATTGTGCCACTCGTAAGCAAAGCGGACTGCGATCCGGTTGCCTTCATAAGCCCAAAGCTCTTTTATCAAGCGATATTCATGCTCCTTCGACCATTTGCGGGTAAGAAACTCGATAATTTGCTCCCTGCCTACCGGAAATTCGGCGCGATTTCGCCATTGGCTGCCGATGGTGTAGGCCAGAGCAACTTTCTCAGGATTACGGCCGTTCCAGCCATCTTCGGCCATGCGTACTTTTTGGGCTGCCGTCTCATGGGTAAATGGCGGTAATGGGGGGCGTGCTGCTTCGGTAGTGTTCATTGATAACTCCTGGTTAATGACGTGGATTAGAGATCGGCAAGTTATTCGGATTGCCGCATTCCCGGCATGCCGACGTAGCCGGGCAGTGCCTGAATTCGATTTATCCAGGCTATAACCGCCGGATAGGGTTCAAGATCGATTTTGCCTTCCGGCGCCAATGCAATATAAGGATAAACAGCAATGTCGGCGACGGTCACATGCTCGGCAACCAGCCAACGATGATTATCAAGGCGCTGTTGCAGGATGTTCAGCAAGTTTGAGGTGATTTGTCGGGATTCATCGAGATTAATAGCGCGGCCGAATTTAAAATGCAGGCGTAACCGGTTCGGCCCCATCGCCACTTCATTGGCGGCAGATGAGAGCCAAGCCATCACTTCGGCCAATGCCGCAGCGTCGGTCGGCAGCCAAAGTTCATTGCCGTATTTTCGGGCCAGATAAACCAGAATGGCCTGGCTGTCCCGAATGACGATGTCGCCATCGGTTAACACAGGCACTTGGCCGAAAGGGTTCATCTTCAAAAAACCGTCCGTCTTGTGCTGCCGCTCTGAGCCGTTGACAACGATACTTTGATAGCTCACGTTTAGCAGCGACAGCAGCAGGCGGATTTTATGGCAGTTGCCGGATAAGGCGAACTCGTAAAGGGTCATCATGGTTTTTTTCTCCGGTTAGTTTACGGTCAAGCACCAGCCGTTCCGATTGCCGCGGCTTGGGCTTTTAACGCTCTATTTTCTTCCATTAGCGGAGCAATCAGATGGTCTATTTCGGCCTCTGAATAGCGCGGCGTGATGTGTTGCGGGCAATTCCAATCGTAAGCCTCGACATGGATGACGATGCCCCGTTCAACCCGGGCTCGATAGGACGGCGCTTCAAGTTGCGCGATTAATTCGGGTTCTTCGTTTTCATGGACGATACGGGCTCGGCCCCATATCTTCAAGCGTCTGCGATTGGGGTAATCCATCAGGATCAGGGAAATGCGGTCATTGGCGTTGAGATTGCCGACGCTCAAATACTGCTTATTGCCGCGAAAGTCGGCAAAGCCGATGCTGCGTTCATCCAGCACTTTTAGAAAGCCTGCCGGGCCGCCCCGATGCTGCACATAAGGCCACCCGGATTCCGATACGGTGGCTTGATAAAAGCTGTCCCGCTCGGCAATAAATTCAAGCTCGCGCTCGGTCAATTGATTTTTGGCGTTTTCCGACATCTCGAAGCCTTGATTGGCT